>JBHIEY010000010.1:0-23332 GCA_046861835.1 Fidelibacterota bacterium
CGACGGCTTCCTCATAGACGGCCAGGCGGGCTCCCCGGGCCAGAAGGTCTCTCACCTTGGCCCTCTCATGAGAGAGAGGCGAATTCTTGTGAAAGGTGACCTCATCAATTCCCAGGGGAACCTGATAGTCGGCCAGAAGGCCGATGAGGGGTTCCCCTATGGTTCCGGTTCCGATGACGTGGACGATTTTTCTGGCCATGGCCGTTCCGTGCCCTCCTCCCTGGAATCGTGGAACGAACTGTCGAGTTTTCCCAACAGAGATTTTTCCTTGGATACCATGACGGCGATCCACCCTCCCACCGCCGTCAGAAGGAGAACGATCACCGCAAGAAAATATCCGAAGTATTTATACCCCATAACTCCGCCTCCTGAGAGACGACTGGAGAGACAGAATATGGATGCGATACCGCACTAAATAGATGAACAAAAGGGTAAATGTCAACAGAGAAAAGAGAAATGTTCCCAGAACGTCGCCCGGCTGCTGCCCCATTTCGGGCTGGGGATGGGACTGAACCTGGGGGGCCCACATTTTGACGGAGAAATAGACGATGGGAACATCCACAAAGGCCACGATGCCCACCACGGCGGCCAGTCTGCGGATTCTTTCCGGACTCCCGCCGTAGTGACGCAACATGAAGTAGCCCACGTAGACCAGGAACATGACCAGGGTGGTGGTGAGACGGGGTTCCCAGTTCCACGGCGTGCCCCAGACCGGTGTGGCCCATAGGGGTCCGGTGACCAGAACCAGGGCGCAGAAAAGGGTTCCCACTTCCGCGGATGCCTGACTGAACCGGTCCCATTTTTCCTTCCCCGTCCTCAGGTAGACGACACCCCCTACCATCACCAGAAAGTAACCGAGAAAGGTGGTCCATGCCGACGGCACATGATAGTAAAAAATCTTCTGGGCCATCTGCTGGTCGGGATCAATTCTCGTCACATTCAGTACGAGATAGAACCCGGCAACGGCCATCACGCCGATGGTCGCTGCCAGAATCTTGGTGCCCGTTGAAGAATGATACGAAACCACTATTCTTCACTCACATAGTCGAAGATCAGGTATCCCGTCACCCCGAAGGCAATGACAAAGGTGACCAGGACCTGGGGCCAGATCCGCCACGTGTTGAAATCGAGGCCCCTCATGAGGGCGTCGGTCGATTTCACCGCCGCGATCAAGAGGGGGGAGACCAGGGGAAACAGGAGAATGGGAAGCAGGATCTCGCTCATGCGAACGCGCATGACAATTCCCGATACCAGGCTTCCCAGGGCGGTAATACCGAGGTCCGTGAGGACAAAAAGGACCGCCCAGGCCCACACCTGCCTGGGAAAGGGAAGGCCCAGGAAGAGGAAAAACAGCGGAACAATAATGATCTGGGAAGCCATCAGGAACAGGCAGGCACTGAGCCACTTGCTGAGGAAAATGGTCACCCGTTCCACCGGGGCGGACAGGAGCAATCCGAAAGCATCGAATTCCTTCTCCAGGGAGAAGGACCGGTGCAGGCCCAGTACGGAAACAAAAAGGAACACGGTCCATAGAAGTCCCGGAGAAAACCTTGCGAACACGTCCGGCGCCTGGCGAAAAGCGAAAGCGTAGACCAGGATGACGGCCACGCCGAAGGCGATCATGGAAACCACAATTTCCTTGCTCCGGAACTCTACGAGCAGGTCTTTGCTGAACAGGGCTGAAAATGCCGTCATGCTTCCGAGACCGTACCCCCTTTCAGTTCCAGCATCCGTGTGGCGTACCGCTGGAGCCACGTCCTGTCGTGGGAGACGATGATCATCGATTTTCCGTCCCCCTGCCACCGGAGAACGAGTGACTCCAGGAGGTCAACCCCCATTTCGTCCAGCCCCGTGGCCGGTTCGTCCATCAGAAGGATTCTCCAGGGGACTGCCATGGCTTTTGCCAGTCCCAGCCGCTGGAGCATGCCCCGGGAGTAATAGCGGATTTGGTCATAGCGCTGCCTCATGAGATCCACATCGGTCAGGACCTGAACGATTTTCCTGCGGGAACCGGACCGGCCGTACAGGCGGCATACCAGGGCAAGGTTCTCCTCGCCCGTCAGGGTGGGATAGAGGTTGGGGTGGTGGCCCAGATAGAGGATTCCGGAGCGGGCCGCAGCCGGTCCGTTAAAGAGGGACAGGCCGTCCAATTTTACATCTCCTCCGTCGGATGAACAGATTCTTGAAATGATCCGGAGCAAGGTCGTTTTTCCGGCGCCGTTTTTCCCGAATATCCCTACCGTCTCGCCATCACCAACGGTAAACGTAACCTGATCCAGGACAGGACGAAGATGGTACGATTTCCTTAGGCCCTCAACGGAGAGCAAGATGAGTCGGATCCCGTTTTCAGCCCTTCTTTCGCAGTTGAGCCAGAATTTGGGCTGCTTCCTGTTTCAGCTGGTCCCGGGTGGTCTCGAAGTCTTCCCGGGAGAGATTGCCTATCTCGAATTCCATTTCCGCCTCCTTGATCTGGCGGTAGACCACCTGCTTCCTCAGGAGAAGGGCATGGGTGGAGGCGTCGTCGGGGGCGGGGCCGGACATCGGTTTCTGAAGAAGGGGCTGGATGACAAAGGTCCCCACCAGAAAGAATGTCAGGACGATCATGAACAGGGCGAACATGGCCCTATTTCGGCCGGCGGGACCGGGCAGGCCAGAGGGCGATCAGGGTTCCCGCAAGGAGGAGATAACCTCCCACCCACACCCACCGCACCAGACGGTTCACCATGATCTTCATGGATAAGAGGGACTTTTCCGGATCGATGCCTCCGAAGACGGTGTAAACGTCCTCCTTGAACGTCGAATAGATATCGAGTTCGCTATGGGCCTGTCTTCGGTCCGGGTCGGGGTTCCGGTGAAAATAGATTCGCTTCTCCGGGAAAAGGCGGGTGATTGTTCTGCCGTTCCTGGATACGTCCAGGGAGGCTATCCATGCATAATGGTTGGGCCTTTCCTCTTCCCTTACACCGGTAAGATTGAAGGTATATCCGGCCAGCTCAACTTCATCCCCCACTTTCATTGTCCAATCCTTTTCGGCATCGAAGGCCTTTCCCACAAACCCGATGAACATAAAGATAATTCCCAGGTGGACAATATAGCCGCCGTAACGGGAACGATTCCTGGAAATCATGCCTGCCAGGGCGGCGATGGGGTTTTCTCCCCGCTTTTTCATGCGCACCCTTACTCCCCTGGCGAACTCCAGGAAAATGGTTCCCAGCACGAACGCGCAGAGGGAGAGCGTCGCAAGGGGAAACAGGCCCCGGACGCCCACAGCGAACAAGAGCAGGAAGGCGACAACCCCCGCCAGCACAGGGATGGAGAAGTTCCTGACAAGACTTACCCGGGACGTCCTTTTCCACGCCAGAAGGGGACCCAACCCCGCCAGAAACAAGAGGGCGAGTCCGATGGGTGCGGCGATCTGATTGAAAAAGGGAATGCTCACACTCACCTGGTTCCCCGTAATCGCCTCTGAGACGATGGGAAACAGGGTACCCCACAAGATGGCAAAACAGAGGCTCACAAAGATGACGTTGTTAAACAGAAATCCGCTTTCCCTGGAGAGAAAAGACGTTATCCTGACGGGCGACTTGAGATCGTTCAACCGGGAGAACAGAAGGATCACACTTGCTCCGGTGACGAACAGGACAAATCCCAGAAACATAGGTCCCAGGGACGACTGGGTGAAGGAGTGAACGGACGATATGACACCGCTGCGGGTGAGAAAGGTCCCGAATATACTCAGGATAAAGGTGACAATAATCAGGACCATGTTCCAGACCCGCAGCATGTTCTTCTTTTCCTGGATAATAATGCTGTGGACGAAAGCCGTTGCTGTTAGCCACGGCATGAAGGAGGCGTTTTCCACGGGATCCCAGGCCCAGTATCCGCCCCATCCCAGCTCGTTGTACGCCCAATAGCCGCCCAGGAGAATCCCGCTACCAAGGGTGAGCCAGGTAAACAGTGTCCATCGACGGATGGTTCGCACCCAGAGGGCGTCCAGCCTTCGGGACATGAGGGCGGCAATGGCAAAGGCAAAGGGGACCGAAAAGCCCACGTAGCCCAGATAGAGCATGGGGGGATGGATGGCCATGGTGGGATTCTGAAGAAGAGGATTCAGTCCAAGGCCGTCCCGCAGAACGAAATCGGCTTCCACCGGTTTGAACGGATTCGTGACAAAATTGACCACGAGCAGAAAAAAGAGCTGAATCGTGGTGAGCGTTATGATTACATAAGGCATCAGCTCATGATGGCGGCCCCGGTTCTGGAGAATGACCACCGTCGTATACACGGAGAGAATGAAGAGCCAGAACAAAAGGGAGCCTGACTGCCCCGCCCAGAGGGCGGCAAACTTGTAGCCGGCGGGGGTGGCGCTGCTCGTATACCTGGCGACGAAATCGACGTCGAAATTGCCCTTCATCAGATTGGCCACCAGGGTGACGGTGGAGAGCATAACCAGGAAGGAAACACCGAGAGCCGTCCGCTCGGCGGTGAGGAAAAGGCGGTAGTCGCCCTTCTTGACGTACAGGCCCATAACCGCCACGGTAATGAGAGCCAGCCCCAGGGACAGATTAAGCGTAGTGGCTCCGTAAAGGGGCATCAATACAGGGTCCTGGACAGCGGAACTTTCAGTTCACCCGGTCGGCGTCCCGCAGGTCTCCCTCGTACCGGGACGCGCATTTGGTCATGAGCTTGTCGGCCCGGAGCGTACCATCCGCGTAGTAGCCTTCCACGATAACCTCGACCCCATCCTTGAACAAATCGGGGACGATCTTATCATAGGTTACCCGTACAGTCTCTTCCCCCTGTTCGAGGTCGAAAGCGAGATCCAGGGGATTGTCCGCATTGCGAATGATGGACCCCTCTTTCACGTTACCTCCCAGGCGCACCCGCTTGTCGCTTTGAGAGGGAGCCATATCCTTCAGTTCCTGAATCGTGACATACGGCATTTCGTTGCCCTCGAACCCCATGGCGACCCACAGGACCATAAGAAGGGCCACGGCTATGACGACAATGGGGATTTTGTTCTTAACTTTCATCTCTTTCTCCCTGGAGATTCTTTCCTTAGAACTTCGGGGATTCCTGCCACTCGCCAAACACCTTTTTCATGGCACCCACAATCTCTCCCAGTGTGGCACCGGTCTTGGCCGCCTGAATAATAGGGGGAACCACGTTCTCACCGGATCCGCACGCCTCTTCCACGCGAACCAGAGCCCGGTCAACCTCCTTGAACCGCCGCTTGGATTTCAGCCTTTCAACGTTTTCCACCCGCTCTTTCTCCACTTCGTCCCCGATTTCGAGGATGGGAATTTCCACCTTTTCGTCCTCTTTTACAAATTCGTTTACGCCCACGACAATTCTCTTTTTTTCGTTCAGTTTCTTTTCATAGTCGAACGCTGCCCTGGCGATTTCCGACTGGAAAAAGCCCTCCTCAATGGCGGGGATCACCCCTCCGAGGGACTTCACCTTTTCAAAGTAACGGTAGGCTTTTTTCTCCAGGGTGTCGGTCAAAGATTCCAGGTACCATGACCCTCCCAGAGGATCGACCACGTTAGCCACCCCCGTTTCGTAGGCCACCAGCTGCTGGGTTCTAAGGGCGATCTCCGCCGCCTTCTCCGTGGGGAGAGCCAGAGTTTCGTCCATGGAGTTGGTGTGGAGGGACTGGGATCCTCCCAGGACACCGGCCAGTGCCTGAAACGCCGTTCTGACAATATTGATTTCCGGCTGCTGGGCCGTGAGGGTGCACCCGGCCGTCTGGGTGTGAAAGCGCAGTTTCCATGACCGGGGATCCCGGGCCCCGAAGGTTTCTTTCATGGCCCTGGCCCAGATTCGCCTGGCTGCCCGGAACTTGGCGATTTCCTCGAAGAAATCGAGGTGGGAATTGAAGAAGAACGAGAACCGGGGGGCAAAGGCATCGATGGGAATCCCCCGTTCAAGGGCATGCTCCACATAGGTGAACCCGTCCAGCAGGGTAAACGCCAGTTCCTGAACGGCGGTGGAACCTGCCTCCCGGATGTGATATCCGCTGATGGAAATGGTATTGAACCGGGGCATTTTCTCCGTGCAGAATTCGACGATATCGGTGATGATGCGCAGGTGGGGCCGGGGCGGAAATATCCATTCCTTTTGGGCGATGAATTCCTTCAGGATGTCATTCTGCAGCGTTCCCCGGAGCGTGTCCAGGGGCACTCCCTGGTCTTCGGCCACCGCCACATAGAAGGCCAGAAGGACCACCGCGGGACCGTTGATGGTCTGGGAGACGCTCACCTTTCCCAGGTCGATTCCCTTGAAGAGGGTTTTCATATCGTCGAGGCAGCAGACAGAGACACCGCAGCGGCCCACTTCCCCCTGACTCAAGGGATCGTCAGGGTCGTACCCCATGAGGGTGGGCATGTCGTAGGCGATAGAGAGGCCGGTTTGACCCTCTTTCAGAAGAAAATGAAACCGCCGGTTGGTTTCTTCCGGGGTACCGAAGCCCGAGAACTGACGCATGGTCCACAGCTTGCCGCGGTACATGTTGGGGTGAATGCCCCGGGTGTAAGGGTACTGCCCCGGAAAGCCCAACTTGTTCAGATATTCTCCATCGGCCCTTTCCGGCAGGTACAACAGATCCACCGGTTCGCCGCTCACCGTTTCGAAACTGTAGTCCCGGACGGGGGAAGACGCGGCCTCCCGTTCCCACCGGGCTTTTTTTTCTTCGAAACGTTTCTGCTGTTTATCGGTAGCCAATCTCTTCTCCCGTCTGTTTAGCGGATTGCCGCAGCCGGAACACGGCGGCCAATCCTTCCCGTATCATCCACAGGATCAGGATGATGAGGACGCCGTTGATTACAAACAGCACCCTATCGCTAAGATAAAAATCCCGGGCCTTTAGAACAAGGGACACCAGGGTCACGATCATGATGAACACCATGGGAATCAAAACGGGCAATACCGATCTCCCCCGGGCCCAGAAGTACAGGGTAAGGACCATGAGCGTAAGTGCCGCAAGCATCTGGTTGCTGGCTCCGAAGACAGGCCACAGTATCCATCCCGCCTGCTTTACCCCCCCGCCCGACGGATCAGGGACATTCCACATGGCCAGAAGTACGGCGGGAGCCAGAGCCACAGCGGTGGCCGTGTAGCGGTTGGTGAGGGGCTTGAAATTAAGGGCGGAGCCGAGCTCCGTCAGAACGAACCGCTGAATCCGCGTGGCCGTATCGAGCGTGGTGGCGGCAAAGGAAATCACCAGAACGGCCATGAGGGTGGTGGCAAACCGGTGGCCGATTCCCAGGTGTTCGATGAGGGCCCCTCCGCCCAGGACGAAGGCGGCGGCCTTGTTGGCGCTGGCGTGAGCCCAGTTGTCATAGTAGACGGACCACGAGAGGTCCTCCACGTGTCCCACAGACGGAAGGTCGCTTGAGGCAATCAGGGCAATCCCCGCCACGGCGGCAATGGTGGAGGCGAGGGCCAGGACTCCCTCCCCCACCATCCCTCCATACCCGATAAAGCGGGCATCTTTCATTCTGTTGATCTGCGTTGATGTGGTTCCGGAAGCCACCAGTCCGTGGAAGCCGCTGATGGCCCCGCAGGCGATCGTCACGAACAACAGGGGAAACAGGGGGGGTGCGGACGGATCGGCGGCCGTCCGTATGGCGGGGGCATCCAGAACGGGCCGGGCCACAAAGATGCCCAGGTAAAGCAGTGCCAGCCCCACGAACAGCTGGTGGCTGTTGATGTAGTCCCGGGGTTGAAGCAGAAACCAGACAGGCAACAGGCTGGCCACACCGGAATAGAGGAACAGGAGAAGGACCCACGTGTTGGTGGAAGCCTCCCGCGTCAGCCCCAGATTCTCCAGGCTTAACGGGAAACGGGGCCCGAGCCAGACGAAGAAATACAAAAGGCCCAGGGCCGTTAAGGAGGGGATCAGCGATTTCGCCCGTTTCTTGTACAACATCCATCCCATAGCTATGGCCAGAATGATCTCGACGTTGATGGGCAGGACCGATGCAGGGACCACCACGAACAGATCGGCTATGGCCATGGCAAATACGGCAAGAACGAGCCAGATCAGCATAAGGACAAAGATCAGAAACATGGTTCTGGCCCTGCCCCGCATCACGTCGCTGGCAATGTCGGCAATGCTTCTCCCCTTTTCCCTCACACTCACCACCAGGGCACCGAAATCGTGAACGGCTCCCATGAAAACGGTTCCCAGAACCACCCACAGAAAGGCGGGAAGCCAGCCCCAGTATGCCGCCACAGACGGCCCGATAATGGGCGCAGCCCCCGCAATGGAGGTAAAATGGTGCCCAAACAAGATATGCCGGCGGGTGGGAACATAGTCGAGACCGTCCTCCATTTCATGGGCGGGAGTGGGGACGGCCGGGTTGCTCCGGTAAATCGTGGCGCCGATTCTGCGGGAATAGAACCGGTAGCCAAAGAAAAACGCGGCAAAGCCGATAAGGGCAAGGAGGGCGGAATTCACCGGTGACCGTCGTCTGTCGTCATTTCAGCGATAGATTCGCTGCCGCATTTCCCGTCCCGATGGATACCGGGACTGTCAGGGGGCCTGAACAGGCTTTCCTGCCAGGATCCGGTGCACGGTCTCCCCGATTTTCCCTGCGGACAGCCCCAGGGAATCGAGAAGCCGGGACCGGCTTCCGTGGCTGACAAACGCGTCGGGAATACCCCGGCGTATCACCCTGCCCCGGTAATCGTGCTCATTGAGCCAGGCCGTCACTGCGGAGCCAAATCCCCCCCATACGGACCCCTCCTCCAGGGTCAAAACGGCATCAAAACGGCCGGCGATCTCCTCGAGCATGACGCTATCGAGAGGTTTGACAAACCGGGCATTGACCAACCGGGGCCGGGGGAAATTCCCCTCGAGGTTCTCCAGAGATTTCCTGGCCACCTCCACCATGCTTCCCACCGCCAGAATGGCCAACTCTTCCCCCTCCGATTCAATTTCCCACGACCCGATCTTCAACCGTCGTCCCTTTCTCCCTTCATCATACCGGATGCTGGAAGCTTTGGGATACCGGATGGCAAAGGGTCCGGAGGCCGAATAAAGGGCCGTGTACAGGAGGTCCTTCAGTTCGTTGCCATCCCTGGGAGCACAAACGGTAAATCCGGGAATCATCTGGAGGTAAGCCAGATCGAACACACCGTGGTGGGTGGGACCATCGGGGCCCACCACACCCGCCCGGTCCAGCACAAACACGACAGGCAAGTCCTGAAGGGCCACGTCGTGAATGAGCATGTCGAAACTGCGCTGAAGAAAGGTGGAATAGATGGCAACGATAGGTTTCATACCCGACAGAACAAGCCCCCCTGCGAAGGTGACGCTGTGGCCCTCGGCAATCCCCGAGTCGAAAAACCGGTCGGGATACCTCCGGGCGAACTCCGCCAGCCCCGTTCCCTCCCGCATGGCCGCCACCACACAGCAGACGTGGGGATCCTTTTCCGCCAGTTCACACGCCACCTTTCCGAACACCTGGGTGAAATGGGGAGCGTCGTCGGATGCCGACCGGCCGTCCCGCCTGCCGGAGAGGCTGTAAAACGCGAGAGGATCGTCTTCCGCCTGCTTTTTTCCCACACCTTTGCGCGTGATTACGTGGACAACCGCTGGCCTGGGGAAATCCTTCAGCTTCTTCAGCGTCACGATCATTTCTTCCATGTTGTGACCATCAATGGGACCAAAGTAGCGGATGCCCAGCTCTTCGAAAATCATTCCAGGGACGAGAAAGGTTTTGAGACCTTCCTGGATGCTGTGAAGGAACCGTCTGACGGTTGCCGAACCTTTGGGCAGTTTCCCCGTCAGCTCCCATATCTTGTCCCGAACCCGGTTGTACAGGGGGTTGGTCACCACTCTCGTCAGGTAGCGGGAGATGGCGCCCACTGTGGGCGAAATGGACATTCGATTATCGTTGAGCACAATGAGAAACTGGCTCTCCAGCATGGCGGCATTGTTGAGTCCCTCGTAGGCGAGACCGCCCGTCAGGGCTCCATCACCGACCACGGCGGCGATCCGGTGGTTTTCCCCCTTCAGATCCCTTCCCCTAGCCAGTCCCAGGGCCGCCGAGATGGCGGTGGAAGCGTGACCGGCCCCGAAAACATCGTACTCGCTTTCGGACCGGCGGCAGAAGCCGCTGATGCCGTTATCCTGACGGAGGGTGGGGAACTCGTCCCTCCTGCCGGTCAGGATCTTGTGGGCATAACACTGGTGTCCCACATCCCAGATGAGAAGATCCCGGGGCGTGTCCAGGGACCGATGCAGGGCCACGGTCAGGTCGACCACGCCCAGAGGGGAGGCAAAATGCCCCCCCTTCTCTTCCACCACATCGATGATGTACTCCCGCAATACCTGGCATACGAGATCCAGTTGATCCGGAGGGAGGGCCCTGAGGTCGGCAGGAGAGTCGATCTTGCCGAGGATCTTGAAGCTACGGGACACTCTGGGCTTCCCCTGTAAGAGTAAGGAGGAGGGAGTGAACGGTGGCACTTCCGGACAGTTCGGGATGAAACGTCGTGGCCAGATGATGACCGTCCCGGACGAACACCGGTTCGCCGTCGAGGGAGGCCAGGATTTCCACTCCCTTTCCCACTGAGATGATCCGTGGAGCCCGAATGAAGATTCCCCTCACGGTTTCCCGCTGACCGTTGACGCGAAAATCAAGGGGGGCCGTAAACGACTCCACCTGGCGTCCGTAGGCGTTTCGTTCCACGCGGATGTCCATGAGCTCGAGGGAACGGACTCTGGGGTCGTTTACCTCTCTCGCCATCATAATCATCCCTGCACAGGTTCCCAGAATAGGGCGGGATTGTGCAAACTCCAGAATAGCCTCCCGCAGACCGATGAAATCTATCAGGCGGGATATGGTAGTCGATTCCCCCCCGGGGATTATGAGGGCGTCACACCCGTCGAGATCGCCGGGATACCGGACGTTCCTCGGGGTCGCCCCGAGACGGGCGAACACGGCCCCGTGACTCTCAAAGTCCCCCTGCAGGCATAAGATACCGACAGCGGCCACTACCACCCCCGTTCCTGAAGCCGCTGCCCCTCGGGGATTTCGGACATGTCGAGACCTTTCATGGCCCCTTTCAGGCCGTAGGATACTTCCGCCACTTTCGCGGGATCGTCATAGTACGTCACCGCCGCCACAATGGCTTTTGCCCGGACAGGAGGGTCTTCCGATTTGAAGATGCCCGACCCCACAAAAACGCTCTCGGCACCCAGCTGCATCATCAAAACGGCGTCGGCCGGAGTGGCAATGCCCCCCGCGGCAAAATTGGGAACGGGGAGCTTCCCCAGTTTGGCCACCTGCTTGACGATGGAAAAGGGAGCACCCAGCGTCTTGGCTCTGGCCATCAATTCCTCCTCCCGCAAGGTGGTGAGCTCCTTTATGCCGTTCTGAACCAGGCGCATGTGGCGAACGGCCTCCACGATATTGCCGCTGCCCGCTTCCCCCTTGGTCCGTATCAGGGCCGCCCCTTCGCCGATGCGTCGCAGGGCCTCCCCCAGATCACGACACCCGCAAACAAACGGCACGGTAAAGGGGTGCTTGTTGATGTGGTTGGACTCATCCGCCGGGGTTAAGACCTCGCTCTCATCAATAAAATCGACCCCTATGGCCTCGAGAATCTGGGCTTCGGCAAAATGTCCTATCCTGCATTTCGCCATAACGGGAATGGAGACGGCTTCCTGAATATCCTTGATGATCTTCAGATCTGACATGCGGGCGATACCCCCCTGGGCCCGGATGTCGGCCGGAATCCTCTCGAGGGCCATCACCGCCACCGCGCCGGAATCTTCGGCAATCCTGGCCTGCTCAACGGTCGTCACATCCATGATGACGCCCCCCTTGAGCATCTCCGCCAGGCCCACTTTGACTTCGAAGGATCCTTTTTCCATACCTCTACGCCTCCTTCACACTTAAGGCAATTCTTTCAATTTTTTCTTTCACCTCTTCGATGAGGTAGTCCGGCGTCGACGCCCCCGCCGAAATCCCCACCTGCCCGGCACCGTCAAACCATGCGGAGTCGATTTCACCGGCGGAATTCACCTGGTACGTGTTGGGATTGATCTCTTTTGCCAGCTGAGTCAGCCTCTTGGAGTTGGCACTGGTGAACGAACCGATGATGATCATAACGTCGCTCTCCTTCGCCAGGTCCTTGATCTGCTCCTGATTCCGCTTCGTGGGAAAACAGATGGTGTTCACAAATCTCAAATCGTATATCTTGGTCATGAGAATATTCACAATATCCTGCACGTTCTCAATGGTCTGCGTCGACTGACTGACAACCCCCGCCCGCTTCATTTTCCTCAGGGCCTGAGCCTCTTCCGGGGTGGCCACAATGATGGGATTCTCTACCTGGCTGGCAATACCCAGCACCTCATCGTGGCCGTGGTCGCCGATGATAATGATGGGGCGGCCCTCCGCTTCGAGTTTCGCTACCTCATCATGGATTTCCCTGACCAGGGGACAAGTGGCATCGATGATGTTCATTCCCCGCTTTCGGGCTTCCTCCCAGACATCCGTCGCCGTTCCGTGGGCCCGAAACAGCACCCTGGCACCCCGGGGAACCTTGTCCAGGCTGTCCACCACCCTGGCGCCTGCTTCAGCCAGATCCTTGACGACCCTTTCGTTGTGAACGATGTGGCCAAGCATGTAGACTTCGCCGTCATGACGGGCGCTGTCATAAGCCAGATTTACGGCGTCCCTCACGCCGAAGCAGTAGCCTGCGTCCCGGGCAACAACGATCTTCACTTCGTCTTTCCCTTCTCGAGCTGGGACAGGATTTCCTCCCTGCAGATGGATACCACCCGCTTCACCGCCTGTTCCAGAGGCAGGGAAAGGACGGCTCCTGCAGCATACGGGTGCCCGCCACCCCCGAGCCGGCGAGCCAGATCGTCAATGCGTATCCTCCCTTTGGAACGAAAATTGATCTTGCATTCTCCGGACGACGCCTCCCTGATCATGACGGCTACCTCCACCCCCTTTATGGATCTCACCGTATCCGTAAACCCACCGGCATGCTCAGGTTTGGCACCCGATTTCTCCATCATTTCCCGCGTAACCATGAACCAGGCCAGTCCTGCTTCCCCATCCACACGCACCGTTTCCAGGGCCGCCACCATCAAACGGATTCTTTCCAGGGGACCCGACTCATAGACCTGTTCATAAACCCGGGACGGATCCACGCCGTGACGGATCAATTCGCTGGCCATTTCATGGGCTTCCGCCGACGTGTTGCTGAACCGGAAAGAACCGGTATCGGTCATAATCGCCAGGTACAGGCCCGTCGCAATCTCAGGGCTCAAGCCGTCCGCCCGGCCCATCCGCCGGGCAGAATATTTGATGTACTCATGAACCAAATAGCCGGTGGCGCAGGCCGAATCATCGTGAACCGCCCAGGCAAACCCGTCGCTTCCCGTTCCACCGGCGACGGGGTGGGGATGGTGATCGATGGAAAGAATCGGGACACCGAACACTCTCAAATCCCTCCCCAGGGTTTCCAGCCGACTGTAATCCCCGATATCGAATATGATGGCCAGATCCGCATGCTTGACCCAATCGGCATCTCTGGACGGATCGTATGTGCCAAACCGGGAGTATTCGGACAGAAACTGGTAATCTTCCGGCAGGGGTGAAGGATTGAGAATCTGACATTCTTTTCCCATCCCTTTCAGGAAGTGATAGATGGCCAGCTGGGATCCCAGACCGTCCCCGTCTGGATTGACGTGGGTGGAACAGAGGATCCGCTGCGCCTTCTTGATCAGGTCATCAACGGGTCTCCACCGGAGCCGGGAATTACCGGTACTCCCTTTGACGGACTCACTCATCACGTATTGATCGGCACCCTGTGGGTTCGTTCACTCTCGATCAAAAAAATTTACGTCCCCATTCCCGCATGTCAAAAGGCTATTGTGCCGCTCACCGAAATGATACGGGGGAGCTTATGCGTAATTCGTAATGCGTGATGCGTAAGCCCCCTTGCCCGGGGGGAGGCCGGCCGAAGGTCCACCGACTGCGGGCCGGGTGAGGGTGTAAAATGACGTCGGTACACCGGGATAAACCGCTGAAGCGGTTCCGTACGTTTTGGTTCTTATGTCAACCGCCATTCACCCCGATAAATCGGGGTGCTGTGGGATTCTCCATTTCTCCCATATTCTTCCCCGTTTCTCCAGTTCTCCACTTTCCCAACTCTCCAGGCCTTAGGCTGATCGCTGACGGCTGGGGTCTTCCCTTACGCACGGATGTACTGCTTCCCGGCCAGCTGGATCACCACTCCTTTTAGCTCCATATCCAGAAGCAGGGTAAGGACGCGTGAGGGATCCAGCTCCGTTGCATCCACGATGTCGTCCACATGCTTCGGCTCTTCCGAAAGGGCGGCGTAGATCACCGATTCTTCGGCGTTGAGGTCCAGCTTCAGTTCCCTTTGCACCGGTGTGACGGGATGTTTTAGCCTGGGATTGAGGGCCCGGACAATCTGTTCCACGTCTTTGACCGGGGTTGCCCCCAGACGAATGAGCCGGAGGCAGCCGTCGCTCTTTCTGTCCGTCAGTCTACCGGGGACAGCGAATACTTCCCGGTTCTGATCCACGGCGTTGAGGGCGGTGAGGATGGCTCCGCTGCGGTTCCCCGCTTCCACCACGATGGTTGCATGGGACAGTCCGCTGATAATGCGGTTCCTGCGGGGGAAATTGGGGGCATCGGGCTTCGTCCCGAAAGGAAACTCGGAAACCATGGCGCCCCTTTCCGTGACGGGCCCCACGAGGCGCCGGTTTACGGCCGGATAAATCACGTCAAGGCCGCTTCCCAGAACAGCCACTGTCCGTCCACCGGCGCTCAGGCATGCATCGTGTGCCACGGCGTCCACCCCCCTGGCAAATCCGCTCACCACAGTCAATCCCGCAGACGCCAGTCCCCGGGCCAGGGCCCTGGCCACTTTCTGACCATACGGAGTCGGCGCCCGCGTACCTACAACGGCGACGGCATCGTGATCCCCTTCCACGAGCGTCCCTTTCACGAACAGAAACACAGGCGGATCGTAAATTTTCTTGAGCAAGAAGGGATACGTGTCATCCCACAACGTGACGATCTTTACCCCCCGCCTTTCCGCCTCGCCTATCTGACTATCGCCAAAATCTGTCCGTTCGTACCTCCGGATGTTTTCCGCCACCTTGATGTCCATCTCCGGCAGGGCGGCGATATCTTTCGCCGAAGCTTCAAATACCCTGGCGGGACTCCCGAAATGGTCCACCAACAACCGGATGCGGACTGGCCCCAGGCCCGCGATTTCATACAGATGAAGTAATGCTTTAAGATCTGTCCGTTTCATCCATAATAGCGATCAGTTTCCTCACAAGAGATTTCAGTCCTTTTCCCGAAAAACTCGATACCGGGATCACGTCATGGCCGTTCAGAGGTGGCGGCGCGGGCGGTTGGTTTGCGGGAAGGAGGTCTGCCTTTGTCAGGACAATGATTCTGGGTTTATCCAACAGCTTCTTGTTGTAGACCCCCAGTTCCTTAAGGAGGGCGGAGCAGACATGGGCCGGTTTTTTTTCGGTGATTTCCACCAGGATGGCGATGACCCGGGTCCGTTCGATATGTTTGAGAAACCGGTGTCCCAGACCCTTGCCCCGGCTGGCTCCCTCGATGAGACCCGGGATATCGGCCATGACGAAGGATCGAGAATCGCCGTACTTGACAATCCCCAGGTGAGGTTGAAGGGTTGTAAAGGGGTAGTCGGCGATTTTGGGCCGGGCGGAAGAGAGTTTCGAAAGGAGTGTGGACTTCCCTGCGTTGGGCAGCCCCACGAGGCCCACGTCCGCCAGCACCTTCAATTCCACATCGTATCTGGTTTCTTCACCCGGTTGGCCCGGTTCGGCGGTCCGCGGTGTCTGGCGGGTGGCCGTGGCGAACCGGGCGTTTCCCCGCCCCCCCCTGCCCCCTCTGGCGGCCACAAAGGTCTGTCCTGCCCGTGTCAGGTCGGCAACCCCCTTTTTTTCACCTTCACGTCTCAGGACGGTTCCCGGGGGCACGGGTATGACGACGTCATTCCCGTTTTTCCCCGTTTTGTGGCCACCCGAGCCGTCCTGGCCATTTCCGGCCCGGTAGGTTTTCCGGTATTTCACGTCCTGAAGGGTATGGAGCTGGGGGTCGACCCGGAAGATGATGTTTCCTCCTCTTCCGCCGTCTCCCCCATCGGGTCCCCCTTTCGGTACATACTTCTCCCGCCGGAAGCTGATGCATCCGTTGCCGCCGTTTCCGGCAATCACCCTGATTCTGGCATAGTCTACGAACATGAAGATACGGGAATTCCGCGGGAAACCCCTTTCCGGCAGCCTGTCGCTTATTTCAGAGGGAACTGTGGCCCGGAGTGAGGCTACATATTACCGATGATGGCGTCGGCGAAGCCGGAGGTGGAAACCTTTGTGGCCCCTTCCATCTGTCTCTCCAGATCGTAGGTCACCCTCTTCTGCTGTATGGTATCCTCCATGGCCCGGACAACCAGGTCCGCCGCCTCTTGCCAGCCCAAATACTCCAGCATCATGACACCCGAGAGAATCAAAGAACCCGGATTCACCTTATCCTGGCCGGCATATTTGGGCGCCGTACCGTGGGTGGCCTCAAAGAGGGCCACATAATCCCCAATATTGCCTCCCGGCGCCATCCCCAGGCCCCCCACCTGGGCTGCCGCGGCGTCGGAAAGATAATCGCCGTTTAAGTTGGGGGTACAAATCACATCGTATTCGTCCGTGCGGGTAAGAATTTGCTGGAACATAGAATCGGCAATGCGATCCTTCACCACAATCCTTCCTCCCGGATCCCCGGGAGGATTCCCATTCCTCAAATGGCGGAAGGCTCCGGGCCGGGTTACCGGTGTCACGCCGTCCTCCGCCCGTGTTTCGTCCCACAATTCGGCCTCGGTGATGACGCGATCGCGAAACTCCTCGATGGCCACCTCATAACCCCAATCCCGGAAAGCACCCTCCGTGAACTTCATGATGTTGCCCTTGTGGACCAGGGTCACGGACTTCCGGCCCCGCTCAAGGGCATAATCGAGCCCCATTCTCACCAGTCTCTTGGTGCCAAAAGGAGATATGGGTTTCACGCCGATGCCGGAATCGGTCCGGATCGTCTGGCCGAAGTTGGTGTTGATAAAGTCGATGATCCGGGTGGTCTCCTCGTCCCCCGCCTGCCACTCGATTCCCGCGTATACATCCTCCGTGTTTTCGCGGAAGACCACCACGTCCATCCTCTCAGGTCGCCTGACGGGCGAAGGGACCCCTTTCAGCCAGCGGACGGGACGGACACACGCGTAAAGATCCAGCATCTGTCTCAGCGTGACATTGAGGCTCCGGATGCCTCCTCCCACGGGTGTCGTCAAGGGACCCTTAATGGCCACAATGAACTCACCGATCGCTTGCACCGTTTCCTGAGGCAACCATTCCCCCGTGTTGTCATGACTTTTCCCGCCGGCAAACACCTCCATCCACACGATCCTTTTCTGCCCCCCGTAAGCCTTCTTCACTGCGGCATCCCAAACCCGGACGGATGCGTTCCATATGTCGGGGCCGATTCCATCCCCCTCGATGAAGGGAATGATCGGATTATCGGGAATGACCAGCCTGCCGTCGTCAACCGTGATTTTTTCTCCCTCCTCCGGCACCGTGATCAGCGTGGCGGTGGACATCTCATCCTCCCTGTTTGTCATTGACCGTATCCTTCCCGGTGTTTGCAGACCCCCTGTCCGATCTCTTCTTCCCCGAACCGTCCGATTCTTCAGTGGAAGACGGTTTCCTGCGATAGTCGGTGACGTAGAATCCCGACCCCCGGAAAATGAGGCCCGATCCCGGACCGATCAGACGCTCCACGGGACCTCTACACCGGGGGCAGACCTTCAGAGCCTCGTCGTTCATGCCCTGAAGCGCCTCAAACTGGTGACCGCAGCTGTGACAGCGATACTCATACGTGGGCATGATTCCTCCCGAAGCGTCCCTGATGTGGTGTGAAAATATTGTTGAGAATCACGTCCGTAAATTTACGGGTCCCGACCTATTTGAGGGCAGGAAAAGTTGGGGTGCCGGACGTCCCTCTATGAGGGGTACCAGCCAGGAAAACTTCAGGAGCCGAGTTTGTCCGCCAGCCGTTCCGCCACCAGGGGGGGAACGAAATCGGTGACGTCGCCCCCCAGCCTGAACACCTCCTTGATAAGGGTGGAATTGAGGTGGGTATATTTGGCATCCGTCATGAGAAAAACGGTAATGACGTCCTTATTCAGGTGGCGGTTCATCCACGCCATCTGAAATTCGTATTCGATATCACTCACGAACCTCAGTCCCCGGATGAGAACGCCGGCACCGATTTCACGGGCGTATTCCACGATCAACTTATCGGTGGAGGCGACGTCCACATTGGCGTAGTCCCCGGCACATTTCCGGATCATGTCGATCCGTTCGTCAAGAGTGAACAGAGGCTCCTTATCGCGGTGAACGGCCACCGTTATGACAAGATCATCAAAGATTCTGCTCGCCCGTTCGATGATGTCGAGGTGACCGTTCGTGATGGGATCGAAGGATCCTGGATAGATGGCTTTTTTCATGCTTCTCCGGGTATCAGGGAAACGCGGGTATCGCCGTATCTCCGGGTGATCGCGCGGTCATCTTCCCACGGCTGCCGGACGGAGGTTTCCATCACCAGAATGCCCCCCGGTTTCAGCCGCCCCATTGCCTTCTCCTTCAGATCGGAAAGATCTGTGTCTCCATAAGGGGGATCGGCGAGTATGATATCCCAGCTCCGTTTTGTCCTTTCGAGGAACCGGTGACACCCGGTCCGGACGATAGTCGTCCTCCCCTCTTCAAACAGGAGGGAATTCTTCTCCACTAACCTTGCAGCATAGGAGTCCCGCTCCACGAAGGTCACGGAGGATGCCCCGCGGCTCAGGGCTTCAAACCCCAGAGTTCCCGCTCCCGCATAAAGGTCCAGAACATCTTTCCCGGACAGGTCCGGAAGGAGATCAAAAATGGCCTTCCTGACCCGGGAAAGGGTGGGACGAATCCGGTTTCCCCGGCCTGTGCGAATCCGGGTCCCCTTGAAATGGCCTCCTACAATGGTGGTACTATTCGCCGTCACGGTCCCGTGTCCATTTCCCTTTCCAACCGGAACTCCTCGGGAGTGAATTCTTCCACCTGGGACTTTACCGTCCACCGGAGAGAAAGGTACCACACCACAAGGGATCCGATTGCAATCAACAGGAGGGCGGCGATCACCTCATCCAAGAACGACGGTCTCTTTTTCTTCTTCGGCTTCTTCTCTTCAGGTCCGGCCCCCGCTTCCTTCCTTCTGGACACCGGGGATTCCTGAAAGCCGGGTTGGTCGAAAAGATTGATATCCGGCATCAGAAAGCGCCCTTATCAATCAACCCTCTCACATCCACGTACCAGGAGCCGTTGGCGGTATCGGGAAGGGAAACCTCGCCGGTCTGAAGATCCGCGAAAGGATTGATGACGGTGAGAACACCCTCTGCCGTTCCGGAGTGAGTCAACACATTCATGGCATACCGCGAAATCTCACCGGACACAAACACGCGAAGGTCTGGACTCAAATCGTCGGAGGCGAGATAGGCGTTGAATGCCCGGAGGCATTCGGACACAAGGTTTCTGTCCCCCTTCATGACGGTTTCCCGGGCGACACCAGCTCTCAGGGTGAATTGTGCCAGCGCCCTTAGCTGACCCCGTTCGTGGAAGAGTCCCCGGAAGATGCCGTCCGCCGGCTCCATGGCCAGCGTGCGGGTCGTCCGGCCATCATCCAGGGAAGTGGTCACCCGGTTAAGGGAAAGAACACCGGCTTCCATCCAGACCGGTATCCCTCCTATGTTCCGCACGGCATCCCTGACGGCACGGATAACCTTCACGGAAGTGACGGACGCCACCACCAGCCCCCTCTCTCCCGGTCCATCGGGGACAAGACTGAGAAACGACGCTGAATCGTCCCACAGAGGTCCCAATCTCTGCTGCAGAGCCCAGTTGACATAAGCTTCCCGTTGGTCAAGGCTCAGGCCGCCGTCCACCTCCAGAATGTCCGTTTCCACCCACTCTTCCCCGAGGGAAACGTATACGTCCCTGTCGTCTCCCTCCAAGAAATCCCGGACGTGTTGAAACGCCCCGCCAATTGTGGCGTTCAGGCGGTCAGACCGCAGATCGGGTTTCGTAAGGGGGGCGGGAAGGGCCGTTTCGCCGATCCGCCTGAGGGTGGGCATCCCGTTGTCCAGATCGGCCCGGGCGAACCGCATCCGGCCGCTCTTGATGGAAATGGCAATCATGGAGTTCAAAACCGGACCCAACTTTTCTCGCCATTCTCAATCTTGCCGTGCGAATCCGCCCTGAAAGCAAAGAGCAGGTAGCGGCGTTCCCGGTAGGGTTCCTGAATGGGGCTTTCCACTTTCAGCACCTCGTCGGTGGCTTCGATAATGTACGGCTTGCGAGTCAGAGGACAGACAAACATGGAGGAATCGGGCATATAGGTTTCGTAGTAGCTGACCACCTCCACATGACTGGTGACCGACGTATCGGGAATATCCACCACGGAAGGATCTTCGAGGTAGGGCCGGATGTCCTCCAGACGGATAAATGTCGTGTCGTACCGATCGTCGACGGCGCTGTACGAAACGACGGAAAAGACGGTATCCATGACGGTATCCTTCCGGGTTTTCAAGAATCCGAAGGTCGTATCGTAATCGGCGTCGGTTCCCTTTCGTATGTCCACGGTTATCTCCCCTTCAGGAAGTGAGACGGTTTGTTCACCCAGAAAGGTGGAATCGGCAGTCAGGGAGTCCCGGGTGGCGTTCACAACCCGGAGGGCCCATAATCCGTCGTCCGTCCGTGTGCCCGTCAGCCGTTCATAGAACGTTAAGACATCGTACACATTTTCCATTCTGAACCGGCTTTCGTTTCGAACGCTCTCCTCCTCTTCCCAGATAGACCGGGGGATATAGATCACGGCCAGAAACATGAGGAAAGCTATCAGGATAGCCAGTTCCAGCAGGTCCCTTAGCCACACTTTGAACTTTGTGTCGCTGTGATCAGTCATGGGGGTCATCCTTATCTCCCGTCCCGTTAACGGTTACCCTGTCTTTCAGGCGTTCGACGGTTCTTTCGCCGATTCCCCTGACACCGGTGAGGTCATGTACCGACCCGTACGCGCCGTAGTCTTCCCGGTAGAGTATGATCCTTTCCGCCAGTGACTCCCCGATTCCTGGAAGGGACATGAGTTCCCGTTTAGAGGCCGTATTCAGGTACACCTTTTCCACAACGGCGTCACGCGGGGCCGGGTGGGGGTGTTGAATGATGGTGGCCAACTCCCGGGCGGCCTCTTCGCCACCGTCCCGGCCGGCCAGGGAATGGGGAAACCACGTTCGCCTCACCACTCCCACCGCTGTCCCGATAACCAGCATGGTGAGGAGGAACTTGAGGATCAGTTTCTCCTGGGAGGTCAACGTTATGGCTGGCGGATCTTCCGTACGACTGTCTTCATGTCGCCGTTGGTGGAAGCCAGCTCCTTAAGGAGGGCCTTCTGCTTGGAAGTCAGCGATGTGGGCGTTCTCACCTGAACCCGGACCAGTTGATCGCCCCTTCCGCCCCCTCTCAGGGCAGGGAGACCTTTCCCCCTCATTCTCAAGACCTGTCCCGATTGGATTCCCGCCGGAATGGTCAGTTTCGCCTTTCCCGTGAGGGTGGGAATCTCCACAGAATTTCCCAGGGCTGCCTGGGAGAATGAGACGACCACTTCGGTAACGATATGGGATCCCTGCCGGGTAAAGAAGGGGTGATCATTTTCTTCGAAGAAGACGATTAAGTCCCCCGGCCTGGATCCCCGGGGACCTTTGTTTCCCTCTCCCCTCAGCGTCATATAGTTCCCCGTAGCCACTCCGGGGGGGACTTTCACCTTGATTTCCACTGTCCGGCGGACTCTTCCGTCACCTCGGCATTTGCTGCAGACGGAGGAAATGATTTCCCCCGATCCTCCACAGCGGGGACACTGGGCCACATTCACGAACTGACCGAAAATGGACCGGGAGACCTGGCGAACCTGCCCCGTTCCGTTGCACTCGGGACAGCGGCTCGGACGAGATCCCGGTTTGGCCCCCGATCCGCCGCAGACGTCGCACGCCTCCATCCGCCTGACCTTGAGGGTTTTGGTGACACCGGTGGCAATCTCTTCCAGGTCGAGATCCAGGGTCACTTTCATGTCGCTTCCCCGGGCCTGACGGGCACTCCGGCGACCGGCACGACCGAAAAAATCGTCGAAGGAGCCGAAACCCTCCATGAACGTCCTGAGGGCATCAGACAAATCGAAATCGGGAAAGCCAAATCCGCCGAATCCCTGCTCTCCCGCTCCGACGCCCACGTGGCCAAACCGGTCGTAGTCCCGCTTCTTGTCCGGATCGCTCAGGACCGAATAGGCTTCCGCCGCCTCCTTGAACTTCTGTTCCGCGTCCTTATCCCCCGGGTTTCTGTCGGGATGATATTTCATGGCCAGCTTCCGGTAGGCCCGCTTTATTTCATCGGCGGAAGCGTCCCGGCCGACACCCAGAGTTTCATAGTAGTCCTTCGGCATGACCCCGGTTCCAATCACTCCTTGCCGGCGGCATTCACCACCACCTTCGCATGACGGATCACCTTGCCCTTGAAGCGGTATCCCTTTTCGTACTCCTCAAGGACTTCGTTTTCACCGTGTTTGTCCGATTCCCGCACAAGCATGGCTTCATGCAAATCGGGGTCGAACACCTTTCCCACCGATTCAAAAGGCTCCACGTTGAGATCCCGCAACCGTTTCATCACGTTCCCGAAAATAAGGTTGATACCCTCGATCATGGAATCCACGCTCTCGAATTCTTTGCCGTTGGCCGACCGGACCATTCTCTCCAGGTCATCCACGACAGGCAGCAGGGACCGTATGATTCCCTCCCCTTCGTATTCCAAGAGACGGCTTATCTCCCTCTCCTTCCGCTTCCGGTAGTTGTCAAACTCCGCTCTGAGCCGGAGATGGCGGTCCTGGAGTTCCTTCAGGGACGTCTCCAGCTCTTTCACCTTTTTTGTCAGCTTTTCACTTTTCGCTTCGGCAGAACTCTTCTTCGTCCGGGAAGGGGAAGGAGTCGTGGACTTCTTGGCCGGCTCCTTTTTTGCCCTGGGGCTTTCAGTCATCAATCAGGGAGGGGATGGTCCGTGAAAAGGTGGAAACCAGAGTGTAAATGTCCCGGTAGGACATCCGGGTAGGTCCGATGATGCCCAGAAGGCCCGTAACGCCGCCCAGATCGAACCGCCGGGTGACAACGGAACAGTGCCGAAGGG
>JBHIEY010000102.1:0-6585 GCA_046861835.1 Fidelibacterota bacterium
AATCAGAGACCCCTGGTCAGTGAGGGGGACAAGGTGAAGCGGGGGGATCTCCTGGCGGACGGTCCCGCCACGGACAGGGGCGAACTGGCTCTGGGGCGGAACGTTCTGGTGGCCTTTATGCCGTGGCGGGGGTACAACTTTGAGGACGCCATCGTCATCAGTGAGCGGCTGGTTAAGAAGGACGTGTTCACCTCCGTTCACATTTCGGAAGTGGAGCTGGAGGTGAGGGACACCAAGCGGGGAGAAGAGGAGTTGACCCGGGAGATTCCCAATGTGAGCGAGGAGGCCACCAGGAACCTGGATGAGAACGGCATCATCCGGGTGGGTGCCCGGGTAAAACCGGGGGACATTCTTATTGGCAAGGTGACCCCGAAAGGGGAAACGGATCCGACTCCTGAGGAGAAGCTTCTGCGGGCCATTTTCGGCGAGAAGGCCGGGGACGTAAAGGATGCTTCCAAGCGGGCCGAGCCCAGTATTAACGGTGTGGTCATACGGACCCAGCTTTTCGAACGGAAGACCAAATCGTCCCGGGTGCAGGAAAAGAAGATGATTGAACGGCTTCAGGAGGAGACCCGCCGGACGAAGGCCAGGCTTCGAAAGAAACGGAACGAACGTCTAATTCATCTCATGACCGATCAGATCTGTGGGGGACTCAGGGATGTCGCCACGGGAAAGACCATCATCAAGGCTTCCACCCGCCTCACCCCCAAGCGTCTGGAAACGCTCGATCTGGAGCGTATTTCCCGTCATCATCCCTGGGTGGCGGACCGGCAGGTATGGATTCAGATTCAGCGGGTATGGAATTCCTTCCACAGGGAATGGAAGCGGGCGGAAGAAAAGTTGGAGAGGGAGATTTATAAGCTTCAGGTGGGAGATGAGCTTCAGCCCGGCGTGTCGAAGCTGGCGAAGGTGTACATTGCCAATAAGCGGAAGATCCAGGTGGGGGACAAGATGGCGGGGCGGCACGGCAACAAGGGGGTCGTAGCCATTGTGGTTCCCGAAGAGGATATGCCTTTCATGGATGACGGGACTCCCGTGGATCTCATCCTCAATCCTCTGGGCGTCCCTTCCCGGATGAATCTGGGTCAGCTCTACGAGACCATGCTCGGGTGGGCCGGCAAGATTCTCGGGGTCCGTTACGAAACGCCCCCCTTTGACGGCGCCACTCCCGAACAGGTGGCCGAGGAGCTTCAAAAGGCGGGCCTCTCCCCTGGAGGGAAGATCACGCTTCGCAACGGTCGGACGGGAGAGAAATTCGACAATCCCATTACCGTGGGCTACATCTACATGATGAAACTGAATCACATGGTGGATGACAAGATGCACGCCCGCTCTACCGGTCCCTATTCGTTGATCACCCAGCAGCCCCTGGGTGGGAAGGCTCAATTTGGCGGCCAGCGGTTCGGTGAGATGGAGGTGTGGGCTCTGGAAGCGTACGGCGCGGCCCACACGCTCCAGGAAATGCTGACGGGCAAGTCCGACGACGTGGAAGGCCGGTCCAGGGTCTACAACTCCCTGGTGAGGGGAGAGAACGTCCCCTCGTTTGGGATTCCGGAATCGTTCAACGTTCTGGTCAAGGAGCTTCAAGGGTTGGGTGTGGATGTTCAACTTCACCCTTAGGAGTGCAGGATTCTGTTCAACGCCTGCCCTCTGATGACAGGAAGGAGAGATAGTTGATTTACATAAAACCCCCCAAAGTGGAGTCCAGTGCCGATTTCAAGGCGGTATCCATAGGTCTCTCCTCTCCGGAGGAGATTCTCAGGAGGTCTTACGGGGAGGTGCTGAAGCCGGAGACGATCAACTACCGTTCCTACAAACCGGAGAAGGACGGCCTGTTCTGTGAGAAGATTTTCGGACCGGTGAAGGATTATGAATGTCACTGCGGAAAATACAAGGGGATCCGGTACCGGGGAATTATCTGTGACCGGTGCGGCGTGGAGGTAACCCGGAAACGGGTGCGCCGCGAGCGGATGGGGCATATCACCCTGGCAGTTCCTGTGGTTCATATCTGGTATCTGCGGTCCGTTCCCGGTAAGCTGAGTCATCTCCTGGGCATTCCCACCCGTGACCTTGAGCGTGTGATTTACTACGAAACGTACATGGTGGTGCACCCGGGCGGTTCGGGGAAGAAAGCCCTCGATTTGATTGAGGAAGAAGAGTACCGGGAGCTTGAAGCCAAGTTCGGCAAGAACGCCGTATCGGAAGAGGAGTGGGAGGAGGAAAACTATTTCTATGCCGCCATGGGGGGCACGGCGATTCGGGATGCCCTTCACCGTCTTGAGATTCCCCAGATGATCAAGGATCTGGAGCACACCATCAAGACCTCCCGGTCGAAGCAGCGGCGCTCTGACGCTCTCAAGCGGCTCAAGGTCGCCAAGTCGTTCTATCCCAGTCCCGACAAGAAGCGGCTGAACCGTCCCGAATGGATGGTCATCACCGTGTTGCCGGTGATTCCCCCTGAACTACGACCCCTGGTCCCCCTCGAAGGTGGTCGGTTCGCCGCCAGCGACCTTAACGATCTGTATCGACGGGTCATCATCCGGAACAACCGCTTGAAGCAGCTTATGGAGATCAAGGCTCCCGATGTCATACTGCGCAATGAGAAGCGGATGCTCCAGGAGGCGGTGGATACTCTGTTTGACAATGCCCGGCGGGGGACGGCCGTCTCCAGCGGCACCCGGCGTCCCCTGAAGAGCCTGAGCGATATGCTTCGGGGCAAGCAGGGCCGGTTCCGGCAGAACCTCCTGGGCAAACGGGTCGATTACTCCGGCCGTTCCGTCATCGTGGTGGGCCCCGAACTGAAGCTCCACGAATGCGGTCTTCCAAAGGACATGGCCGCCGAACTTTTCAAGCCCCATCTCATCCACGAACTGATCAAGAGAGGTTATGCGAAGACCCCCAGAAGCGCCAAACTGATGGTGGAGGAACGGTACCCGGAGGTTTACGATGTCCTGAACTTCGTGGTGAAGGATCACCCCGTGCTTCTCAACCGTGCCCCCACCCTTCACCGTCTGGGCATACAGGCGTTTCAACCGGTCCTGGTGGACGGGAAGGCGATTCAGATCCACCCGCTGGTGTGTGCCGCTTTCAATGCTGATTTTGACGGCGACCAGATGGCCGTTCATGTTCCCCTTTCGCCCGAGGCCCAGATGGAAGCCAGAATCCTCATGCTTTCCAGTCACAACATCCTTCATCCCGCCCACGGATACCCCATCACGGTTCCCTCCCAGGACATGGTTCTGGGGTGCTACTACCTGACCAAGGCCCGGGAAGGGGAACTGGGAGAGGGCAAGAGTTTTTCCGGCATTGAAGAGGTGGCGATGGCCTATGAAAACGGGGCGGTAGGTCTGCACGCCATCATCAATCTGAGCCTGAACGGCAAGTGGATCAAAGGGACCACGGTGGGCCAGGCCATTTTCAATTCCATCGTGCCGGACGAACTGGACTATGTGGACGAGGTGATCTCCAAACAGAAGCTTGAGAAGATCATTTACGAGGCCTATTTGAAGGCGGGCAACTACCGGACCGTGAAATTCGTGGACGATCTGAAGTCCATCGGTTTCGCCTATGCCACCCGGAGCGGTGCCTCCATCGGGATCGACGACGTGCTGGTCCCCAGGGAGAAGGGGAAGATTATCCGGGAGGCGTTCCGGGAGGTCGATTCGATTCACGAGAAATTTGCCAAGCAGATCCTGACGGAGGGGGAACGTTACAACAAGGTTATTGATGTCTGGACCCATGCCACAAATCAGATTGCCGGTACGATGATGGAGTATCTTGAAAACGATCAGGAGGGATTCAATCCCGTTTTCATGATGGCCGATTCGGGTGCCCGGGGGAGCCAGGATCAGATCAAGCAGCTCGCCGGCATGCGGGGCCTCATGGCCAAACCCAAGAAGTCGATGACGGGAGGCAAGGGGGAAATCATCGAATCCCCCATCATCTCCAACTTCAGGGAGGGGCTGCCCGTTCTCGAATACTTCATTTCCACGCACGGCGCCCGGAAGGGTCTGGCCGACACCGCCCTGAAAACGGCCGATGCGGGCTATCTCACCCGGAGGCTCGTGGACGTGGCCCAGGATGTGGTCATCACGGAACCCGACTGCGGCACCATCAACGGCGTATGGATCACCGATCTGAAGGAAGGGGAGGAGGTTATCGAGGCCCTGGCGGACAGGATCCGGGGCCGCGTGGTTCAGGAGGACGTGTATCATAAGGGGAAGGTGGTGATCAAGTCCGGGACCCTGGTGGACAACGAAGTTTCCCAGAAGCTGGCCCAACTGGACATCAACAAGGTGTTTATCCGTTCGGTACTCACGTGCGAATCGAGGCGGGGCGTATGTGCCCAGTGCTACGGAACGGATCTGAATACCAACAAACTGGTGAGCCTGGGAACGGCGGTGGGTATCGTTGCCGCCCAGAGCATCGGAGAACCGGGCACCCAGCTCACCCTGAGAACCTTTCACATTGGCGGAACGGCGGCAAGGATTATCGAGCAGTCCGAGATGGTGGCCCGGCATGACGGAAAGGTGAGATACTCGCCCCATCTGAAGTACGGGGACGTGGCGGACGAAGAGGAGGTGGTCATCCGGGGGAGGTCCAGGAGGCGGAAATTGAGAAGGGTTCTGGTGCGAAACGCTTTCCTGGAAATCGTGAAGGACGACCACCAGGTGGTTGGGCGTCACAAGGTTCCCTACGGTTCCAACCTCCGTGTGAAGGAAAACCAGAAGGTGAAAGCGGGCCAGGTTCTGTTCACCTGGGACGCCTACACCGATGTCATCCTTGCCCCGCAGAGCGGTTACGTTAAGTTCGTGGACATGGTGGAAGGGGAGACCTATCATGAAGAGGCGGTGGAGGGAGGCAAACGGCAGATTGTGACCATTGAGGCGAAAAACCGGCGGATGGCTCCCCACCTGGACATTGTGGACGGCAAGGGGAATGTCCTTTCCAGCGGGAGCATTCTTCCCGTGAAGGCGGTGCTCATGGTCAAGGACGGTCAGAAGGTGTCGGCGGGAACCGTTCTTGTGAAAATCGGCCGGGAGATCCGGAAGACCCGCGACATCACCGGGGGGCTCCCCCGGGTGGCGGAGCTGTTTGAGGCCCGCGATCCCAAGGAGCCGGCGGTGGTGACGGAAATTGACGGGAAGGTGAAGTTTGGAAAGACGAAACGGGGTGTTCGAGAGATCTTCATTCATGGTGCCCAAGATGAAAAGCGGAAGTATACGATTCCCTACGGCCGGCATGTGATCGTCCATGATGGCGACCGTGTCAGTGCCGGAGACCGGTTGTGCGAGGGATCCATCTCTCCCCGGGACATTCTGGGCATTCTCGGGCCGGAGCGGGTTCAGGAATACCTGGTGAACGAGATCCAGGAGGTGTACCGTCTTCAGGGCGTACGAATCAACGACAAACATGTGGAAACCATCGTCCGGCAGATGATGCAGAAGCTTGAAATAGACGATCCGGGCGATACCCGTTTTCTCCCCCTGGACCGCGTAAGTCGGGGCGATCTGTTCGAGGAGAACGCCCGAATCTCCAATATGGCGGTGGTAACGGACCCGGGGGATTCGGGATACGGGGAAAACGACCTCATTGAGAAAAGCGAGGTCAAGGAACTCAACAAGGCCCTCAAAGAGGAAGGGAAGGCCCCCATGAAGACGCGGGCCGCCAAGGCGGCCACCTTCCGGCCGCTGCTTCTGGGCATTACCCGGGCTTCACTGAACACGGAGAGCTTTATATCCGCCGCTTCATTCCAGGAAACCACCCGGGTACTCACCGACGCCTCGACAGAAGGGAAGACCGACTATCTTCTGGGGTTGAAGGAAAACGTGATCATGGGAAGATTGATTCCTGCCGGCACCGGTTTCCCGAAGTTCGGCAATATCATGGTGATGAAGCGGGAGGAAGAGAAAGAGAAAGAGGAATTGGAGGCGGTGGAAGAAGAGAAGCCGGAGGCGAGAAAAGCGGTGCCAGCAGAAAAGGAACAGGCCAGCTGAAGGTCTGCGGGGAGTCACAGGAATGCCCACCATAAATCAGCTGGTTCGCAAGGGACGGAAAAAGGTTCCCCGGAAGAGATCGACCCCCGCCCTGGGGGGCAATCCCCAGAAACGGGGTGTCTGCACCCGGGTATACACGACCACTCCAAAAAAGCCGAACTCGGCCCTCAGAAAGGTGGCCAAGGTGAGGCTCACCAACGGAATTGAAGTTATCGCCTACATTCCCGGTGAAGGTCACAACCTTCAGGAGCATTCTATCGTCTTGATTGAAGGGGGACGGGTGAAGGATCTTCCCGGTGTACGGTATCACATTATTCGCGGAACCATGGACACGGCCGGAGTGATGGACCGGAAAACCAGCCGCTCCCGGTACGGGGCGAAGCGGCCCCGATAGAATGCGCCGGGATTTTCAATCGAGGGTGTCGTGAGAAGGAGACGTCCGGAAAGAAGGGAGATACCGCCCGACTGGCGGTACGGGGACAAGATGGTCCAGAAGTTTATCAACAACCTTATGGAGCGGGGGAAAAAGGGGGTTGCCGAGAGGATATTCTATGGCGCCATGGACCTCATAACCTCCCGCACGAAGGGG
>JBHIEY010000268.1:0-1774 GCA_046861835.1 Fidelibacterota bacterium
GAATATGGTGATTACGTTCTTCATTCTTCCGCCTCCCGGCCCCCCTCCTCTCCTGAATCCATCAGGCTGACGAACACATCCTCCAGGGTGGCCTCCTCCACTTTCATCTCCAGAAGGCTCCATCCCTTTTCCGAGACAATCTGGGACACCAGTTTCCTGATGGGAAACTTGAAATCGCATTCGAGAGTAAGGGTACAGGACCCGTCGGCCGGCTCCGATGACACAATGTCCCGGATGCCCTCGATTTGAGAAACCGTACGGGTGACCTCGCCGGGGGGGCCCTCCACCACGACAGTCAGCTTTTCCGTCCCCTTCATGGACCGGGTAAGTCCTTCCGGGGTATCCTGGGCGATGAGTCTCCCCTTGTTGATAATGATCACCCGGTTGCAGGTCATGCTCACTTCGGGAAGGATGTGGGTGGAGAGAATAATGGTGTGTTCCCCGGCCAGGGACTTAATCATTTCCCTCACCTCCCGGATTTGAATAGGGTCCAATCCGAGGGTCGGTTCATCAAGGATGAGCACTTCGGGGTCGTGGATGAGGGCCTGGGCCAGTCCAACCCGCTGCCTGTACCCCTTCGACAGTGTCTTTATCACCTTTTCCTTCACATCGAGAACGTCCACTCTCTCGCAGACCTGGCGGACGCGGTTTTCCACCTGGGCTCCCGGTATCTGTTTCAACCGGGCACAGAAGGCGAGGTATTCATTCACCGTCATATCCACGTATAACGGGGGCGTTTCCGGCAGGTACCCGATGCGACGCTTAACGTCCATGGGATGGTCCGATACGTCGAATCCCGCCACCTTCGCGAACCCCTCGGTGGGCGGCATGTAGCCGGTGATTATTCTCATGGTGGTGGTTTTCCCGGCACCATTGGGACCGAGAAAGCCGAGAATTTCTCCCTTCTCCACGGTAAACGATATGCGGTCGACTGCCGTCAGGGTTCCGTACCGCTTGGTCAGATTCATCACCTCAATCATGATATCTCCCCGGATACGCTGCTGGGTTCACCTGCAGGCCGTTCGCGGTCACTCTTGTCGACAAATTCTTCCATGAAGTCAAGATCGGCCCGGCACACTTCCGGACCGGGCCCGGCACGGGCAAATTTTACCAGGTCGGCCCGTCTGAGAAGGTCGAGAAGCTTGTCCACGAGCCCCTCGGGAAGGGGCAAAAAGATCCGGGATTCTTCTATCTCCTCCGTGGTCATTTCCCGGGCACGAATGAAGTACTGGAATTCCAGGAATTCCCTCGCGAGAAACGACAGGTCGCCGTAGAACCGGCGGACACCACCGGGGACATTCAGGTCCTGCCGGCGAAGCTCCGCCAGTTTCGCCCTTGCCTCTTCGTAGGGAGATTTCCACGGACCGGCGTAACCTTCGTTCTCAGGCACGAACGGGAGGCGTTTTTTCCACAGCCAGATCAGGAGTCCAGCGAGAACAAAGATGGAAGCGGAGGTGAGAAGTGGGCGAACGGGGATCCGTGGGGGGATGGGTACCGGTGGTTTCAGCTCACGCAGCCGGGGATCGGAATCGTTGACCACCGTACCAATGGTTACCCGCAGAGAATCGGTGGCAATGGTGTACTCTGTCGTGTCGCCTCCTGAGGTCAGGAAACTGACCGGATAGGGGGGCAGCGTGAAGGTTCCCGTGTCCCAGAAAGTCACCTCGAAATCGACCCCAACGTCTCCCCTGTTTTCCCCTTTGAGATCGGTTCGCTTTCCCGGTGCCACACGAGGGTCATCCACTGTGAGATCGGGGAATTGAACCTGTTTTGC
>JBHIEY010000011.1:0-23053 GCA_046861835.1 Fidelibacterota bacterium
AAGAAAACGGACACCGCCAATACGACTCCCGTATAGACCACGAAAACGGAGCCAAAAAACCAGAGGAGATAGGGAAGGCCGAAAAAGAGCTCCCCGAGATAGGGTATCTTCCCGATGAGGGCGAAGATGACGGCCATCACGACGAAGAAGAGAGCAATAATGGCCACGGAGATGTGAGTAAAGACCGGTGCATGCCAGTGCTTCTTGACGAACCGCCAGGCGTCCCCTGAAGAATAGAATTCATCTCCTTTGAGTTGCTTATAGGTAATGCGAGCCACGGCCGTGGATCCCAGTACAAGGGCCGCCAGCCAGAGAATCAGTCCCGCAATCCATATCACGTAGGACACCCAGTTGCCGTCGTTCCCCACCAGGCACGGGTAGAGCCCGTATTTGTCCCACGCCAGGGAAAAGGGACCGCCCGATACCGCCAGAGCGACATACGTCAGTACCCAGTAGACGGCGTATCCCACAACGTTCGCTTCCAGCATGGTCCAGATCTTCTTGCCGCTCAGCGCCAGACGCGGAGCACGAAAAATATCCCTGAAGTCAAAGTGCAGATTCATGGGTCCCATGGTTCACCCTCCTTAGACGTCTAATAGTCCACACGAACGTGATCCACCCACGTTTCAAGACCGGTGGCCTCCTCTATACTCTTTGCGGCCTCAATGGCCGCGTCGCGGGTGGTAAAGCTGCCAACTCTTACCCGGTACCATAGTTCGTCGGTTTCCTGAAACGGTGCTTCCTGGACATACGCGTCAAACCCCATGTCCCGGAGTTCCTCCGCCTGAGTCTGGGCTTCTTCCAGGGTAGGCCAGGAAGAAATCTGAATGGTCAGTGTCCCCTCGATCCTCCCGATGAGTCTACCCCGGACCGGCACCGTTTCTGGCGGCCCTTCGGGCGTCGCTTCAGGCTCCTGCCGGGGCGGGGGCGCGGCCACCGTCGTTTCCTCCAAAACCGTCTCGGTATCCTCTTCGATGTCTACCGTCTCCACCAGCGCTGTCGTTTCCGGGGGCACCGGGGGAGCGGGGATGACCATTTCGGGAAGGGCTTCAGCAATGACAAAGGTATACGTCCTGCCCGTGACGGCCTTCCCCCTGGAATCGAAAACCGTCATCTCGAAGCTGTAATCCCCTGGAGCGTCAGGCTGAAATGTCATCTCTTTCCCGTCCGTCCCGATGAGCAGGTCAAAGAACCCGAGAGCGCTGGCGGGCGGTTTGGCGAGAATCTCCCACCCGATAGCCGGCTCTTTGATCGCCCTGGGGGGCTCCACGGAGATGCGATAGTAGTTGTGAACCACCCCCTGGTTGAGCTCTTCCCGGGTGCAACCGGTAACGGCCACCAGAGCCACCAGAAAAAGTAGAGGTTTTCTCAGGGGGAGACGGGAATCACGCGGGAAGGATGTAAAGGAGAAGGGGATCATCCCTCAGGAATTTCGATGGACGGGAAGAAAAATGCAATTTCTTTCCCGGCCGTTTCTTTCGAATCCGACCCGTGTACTGCGTTCCTCTGGACGTCCCGGGCAAATTCCTTCCGGATGGTTCCGTCATTCGCCTTCGTGGGATCAGTGGCTCCCATAAGTTCCCTGAATTCCTTTACAGCATTTTCCTTTTCCAGCACCATGACCACACACGATCCCGAGGACATGAATTCCACCAGATTATCGAAGAACGGCTTGCCGCGATGGACGGCATAGAATTGTTCGGCCCTTCTCCGGGAGAGCCTTTCCTGCCTCATAGCCACAATGCGGAATCCCGCCGCCAGGATACGGTCTATGATCTTTCCCGTGGTTCGATTCTCCACGGCGTCAGGTTTGATGATAGCCAGCGTCCGGTCGGGCATATCACGACCCCTCATTCAAGAGAGTTCTCATGGTGGCTCCAATGGATGCGGGGCTTTCCACCACCGTGATGCCCCCTCCCTTTAGGGCGGCGATCTTTTCTTCGGCGCTTCCCATGCCACCGGTCACGATGGCCCCGGCGTGGCCCATCCGTCTGCCCGGCGGCGCGGTCCTGCCGGCCACAAAGGCCATAACCGGTTTCGCGAAACCGGTAGACATGATCCATTCCGCCGCTTCCTCCTCGGCCCTTCCTCCAATCTCACCAATGAGAACGACGGCATCGGTACCATCATCCCCCGCAAAGAGGGTCAGGAGATCCACAAAGGTGCTCCCCACGATGGGATCGCCCCCGATCCCCACACAGGTGGACTGACCGATCCCGAGACCGGTCAGTTGATATACCGCCTCGTACGTGAGGGTTCCACTGCGGGAGAGTACCCCCACCCGTCCGGGCCGGTGGATGAATCCCGGCATGATCCCCAGTTTGGCCTTTCCCGGAGAGATTATGCCGGGGCAGTTGGGACCCACCAGTGTCGTTCCTGTGGATCGCAAGAAGCTCTTGACCTTGACCATATCGGATGCGGGAATTCCCTCGGTGATGCATACGACCACTTCCACGCCGGCATCGGCCGCTTCCATAATGGCGTCGGAGGCGAACGGAGGAGGAACGAATATTACCGAACCGTTGGCCCCCGTCTCCCTGACAGCCTGTTCCACCGTGTCGAACACCGGGATCCCCTCAAGGGTCTGTCCCCCCTTGCCCGGCGTCACACCGGCGACCACGTGGGTTCCGTACTCGACCATTTGTTCCGTGTGAAACCGACCCTCCGTTCCCGTGATACCCTGGACAAGAACCCTTGTGCGGTCATCGACCAGAATGCTCACCGGGAATTCCCCCCCTTTGTTCCGGCCGCACCGACGGCCTCTCTGGCACCCTCTTCCAGACTTGTGGCTACGATGAAATCGAGGGGTGATGCCTTCAGAAGCTCAGCTCCCTCCTTCGCGTTGGTCCCCTCAAGCCGCACCACGACCGGTATGTTGACTTCCATCCCTGTCAGGGCATCCACCACCCCTTGGGCTACCCGGTCGCACCGGACAATTCCTCCGAAGATATTGATAAGGATCGACTTGACCTCCGGATCGGTGAGAATGATTCTGAATCCTTTGGCCACGGTATCGGAGCTGGCCACGCCCCCTACATCCAGAAAATTGGCCGGTTCGCCACCCGCAAGTTTGATAATGTCCATGGTGGCCATGGCCAGCCCTGCACCATTGACCATGCACCCTACGTTGCCCCCGAGCTTGATATAGTTCAGGCGGTGCCTGGACGCCTCCGTTTCACTGGGCAGCTCCTCCGACAGATCCCGAAGCTCCCCCACCTCTTCGTGACGGAAAAGGGCGTTGTCATCAAGAGTCATTTTGGCATCCAGAGCCACCACCCGGGTTTTCTCTGTCACAACCAGGGGATTGATCTCAGCCAAGGAGGCATCGTATCTCTCGAAGGTTTTCCAGAGGCCCTGAAAGGTTTTGGCGGCCTCCTTTGCCGATCCTCCCTCCAACCCCAGACCGTGGGCCAGCCCTCTCGCCTGATAGGGGGTTAGGCCGAACCCGGGATGAATCCACTTTTTCAAAATCTTCTCCGGCGACCGGGCCGCCACCTCCTCGATTTCCACCCCTCCCTCCGGGGATACCATGAAGACGTACCGCTCCCTGGACCGGTCCAGAACAATTCCCGCGTAGAACTCCCGGGAAATGGAAAGACCTTCCTCAACAAGCAGCCGGTTGACTCGCTTCCCCTGGGGGCCGGTCTGGGGCGTGACCAGCTTTTTCCCCAGCATCCCTTCCGCCGCCCTTCGGACCTCCTTTAGATTCCTGGCGAGAATGATGCCGCCTCCCTTACCGCGGCCTCCCGCGTGGATCTGGGCTTTTACCGCCGTCACCTCACAGTCCAGTTTTCGGGCCGCTTCCACGGCTTCCTCCACGCTGAAGGCGGGATAACCGCGTGGAACGGGAACCCCCTGTTCCCTGAACAACGCCTTGGCCTGGTATTCGTGTATCTTCATTACGGTGCGATAACCGTTCCCGCCCGGCCTCCCAGCGCCTCACCGACATGATCCACAGAGCAGATTAAAACCGATTTACCCCCTTTCTCCAGGAAATCGAGGGCCGCGGCAATTTTGGGTCCCATGGAGCCGGGAGGAAAATGGCCTCCGTTCATCAACTCCCGGGCCCGTTCCGGAGAAAGTTCCTTCAGCCATCGTTCGTTCTCCGTTCCAAAATCGACGGCGACCCCCTCGACATCGGTAAGAATAATGAGTTCCGTCGCCCCAATTTCATGGGCCAGCACGGCGGAGGCCAGATCCTTGTCTATCACCGCATCCAGTCCCTCCAGCTCGCCGCCACTGCGGACATAGACGGGTATCCCTCCTCCGCCGGCGGCAATGACGATGTTTCCGGCATTGACAAGCTCCCGGATCGATTCCGACTCCACGATGGAAATGGGCGTTGGGGACGGAACCACCCTCCGCCATTCGGATGTGGCCGTCCGCCGAATTTTCCAGCCGAATTCCCCGGCGAGCCGCCGGGCGGTGGCTCCATCGTACCTCTGCCCGATGAACTTGGTGGGATTCTGGAGTTCGGGATCGTCCCTGTCCACAACCGCCTGGGTGATGAGGGTCACCACCTCCTTGTGGATTCCCGTCTCCTTGAGAAGGTTATGAATGATCTGCTGAATCATATATCCCATGCCCCCGTCAACGTCTGCCACGCAGATTTCCAGGGGCAAAAGGGGAGCCTTATGCGCTGTCAATTCGGTTCTCAGAAGGGCATTCCCCACCTGGGGTCCATTGCCGTGGGTGATAACAAGCTCATATCCCCGTTCGATAAGGTGAACGATGGACCGTAGACTTCGCCGCGTGTGGCGGAACTGATTGCGTATGGTATCCTCTTCTCCCCGGGGAGAAATGGCGTTACCCCCCAGGGCCACCACGGCCTTGCGCGGATCCCCGCCCGTCAAGCCAGCGCCCTCCTGAGAACCTCTTCGAGGTCGGGTTTGCTTAGTTCTTTCAGTTCGTAGGTGACTCTCACCGTCGGTTTCTTTATCGCCATGATCCGCCTGAGATCCACGGGGGTACCGATAATAACGGCGTCACACTCCACGGCGTTTATCGTGGCCTCCAGGTCCTTTATTTGCCGGTCGCCGTAACCCATGGCCGGAAGAAGGTGACCGATATGGGGATAGGTTTCGAACGTCCGGCGTATGGATCCTACCGTCCATGGCCGGGGATCCACAATTTCCCGGGCACCGTGGTTCCGGGCTGCCACCGTACCGGCCCCGTAGGTCATTTCTCCGTGGGTGAGCGTTGGTCCGTCTTCCACAACAAGAACCCGCTTTCCCTCAATGGCTCCCGGGTTGTCCGCCGTAACGGGGGAGGCCGCCTCGATTATCGTGGAGCCGGGATTAACACGCCCGATGTTATGCCGGACCGTTTCCACATCTTCCCTGGCGGCTGTGTTCATCTTGTTGATAACCACAACGTCTGCCAGGCGCAAATTGGCCTCCCCGGGGTGGTAGCGCACTTCATGGCCCGGGCGGTGGGGATCCACGACGACGATAAACAGATCGGGCCGGTAAAAGGGAAGATCGTTGTTGCCTCCGTCCCACAGGATGACATCGGCTTCCCCTTCTGCCTGGTCCAGAATCGCCTGATAGTCGATCCCGGCATAAACCACCGACCCCTGAACCAGGTGGTGCTCATACTCTTCCATCTCCTCAATGGTACACTCCTGGTCCTCCATATCCTTGAGACTTGTAAACCGCTGGACCTTTTGCCTTGCCAGGTCGCCATAAGGCATGGGGTGACGGACCACCACAACCCGCTTTCCCATTTGCCTGAGGATTCCTGCCACCCGGCGGGTCGTCTGACTCTTCCCCGAGCCCGTCCTCACCGCTCCCACAGCCACCACAGGCCGCCGGGAAGCAATCATGGTCCTGATTCCCCCTAACAGTGTGAAATCGGCCCCGGCCTTTATGACTTCCGAGGCTTTGTGCATGACATACTCATGGGAGACGTCACTGTAGGAGAAGACCACCTCGTCAACCTGAAGCCGGTCAATGAGATGGGAAAGGTCTTGTTCCGGATAGATGGGAATGCCCTCCGGATATCGGTCCCCGGACAGTTCAGGGGGATATGTTCGATCTTCTATGTTGGGAATCTGGGCAGCCGTGAACGCCACCACCTCCACATGGGGATCATCCCGGAAAACGGTGTTAAAGTTATGAAAATCCCGCCCGGCAGCCCCCATGATAAGAATCCGGGTTCTGCTCATGATGCCTCCATAGATCGATTAGGGGTGTAGATTCCGGGCACCCGGAAACGACAGTCCGACCCGGCCAGATTCCTTCCTCAATCCTACGTTTCTTCCATGAAGGGGTAGCGGTAATCCCTGGGGGGATTGAAGTTCTCTTTGATGGCCCTCTGGGAAACCCATCTTAACAGATTCATCATGGACCCGGCCTTATCGTTGGTGCCCGATCCCCGGCTTCCGCCAAAAGGTTGCTGGCCCACGACAGCGCCCGTCGGCTTGTCATTGATGTAAAAGTTTCCGGCGGCATGCCTCAGAATACGGGAGGCGTCGTCGATGGCGTTCCGGTCCGTGGAAAACACGCACCCCGTCAGTCCGTACGGCGAGGTCTCGTTTACGAGATGGAGAGTTTCTTCCCACCGGTCCGGTTCGTAAAGGTAAAAAGTCACAACGGGACCGAAAATCTCTTCCTCCATGAGTCTGGAGCGGGGATCGGTGGTGAGGACAGTGGTAGGCTCCACAAAGTAGCCGTCGGAATCATCGTATCCGCCTCCCGTGAGAAATTCACACGCTTCCGATTTGCCTGCCCAGTCAATGTAGCCTGTGATCTTCTTGAACGCCTTCTTGTCAATGACGGCATTCATGAAGTTGGAAAAATCCTCCACGTCACCCATCTTGATGGCATTCACCCGGTCCCGGTATGCATCCTTAATCTCTTTCCACACGGTCGAAGGGATGTAGGCTCTGGAAATGGCCGAACACTTCTGACCCTGGTATTCGAAGGCTCCCCGGATCAGGGCGGCGATCAATTGCTCTTTGTCGGCAGATTCGTGGACGACGCAGAAGTTCTTGCCTCCCGTTTCTCCTACAATCCGCGGGTAGCTCCGGTAGATTTCAATGTTTTTTCCTACCGTCTTCCACATGGTCTTAAACGTGGCGGTGGAACCGGTAAAATGAATGCCGGCAAGACGGGGATCCGCCATGACCAGAGTAGCCACCTGAGCCGCCGGTCCAGGGATGAAATTGATGACGCCGTCCGGCAGGCCCGCTTCCTTGAACAGTTTCATAAGGTAATACGCCGGATAGACGGCGTTGGGGGCGGGTTTCCAGACAACCACGTTCCCCATAAGTGCCGGTGCCGTGGGAAGGTTCCCGGCGATGGAAACGAAATTGAAAGGGGTAACGGCAAAGACAAAGCCTTCCAGCGGACGGTTTTCAAGGAGGTTCCAGGTGGGGGGTGGAGAATAGGGGGGCTGCTGTTCGTAAAGTTGCTCGGCAAACCAGGCGTTGAAATTCCACATGTCGATCAATTCGCAGGCGGAATCGATCTCGGCTTGAAAAACGTTCTTGCTCAGGTTCAGCATGGTGGCGGCATTCAAAAGATACCTGTAGGGTCCCGCCAGGAGCGTGGCCATCCGCTTGAATACGGCGATTCGGGACACCCAGGGGGTCGTAGACCACCCGTCCCACGCTTCCCTGGCCGACTCCAGGGCCGTGCGGACTTCTTTGTCGCCCGCTTGATGGTACCGGGCCAGAACGTGACGGTAGTTGTGAGGCATCACGCACGTGGCCAGAGTTCCCGTCTTCACTTCCTTGCCTCCGATGATGAGGGGGATTTCAATTTCTGTCGACCGGAGTTCTGCGAGCCGGGATTTCAAGGCGTCCCTCTCCGGCGTGCCGGGGGCGTAGGACCTTACAGGCTCATTGACGGCAGGGGGCACCTGGACCTTGGCATTCTGCACGATGGAGAACCCTCAACATTTGTCAGGGTCCAACGGGAGAAACGCGAGTGCAAAATTACCCGACTCCGGTACTCAGAAGCAAGGGAAACGACCCGGACTCTCCGGTTCAGCATCGATGAAAACCGTCACCGTTGCAACCCCTCGGGGTTGTTAATGGGATTCTTAACAGGTGGAGTGAATCAGGGCACCCACGGGCTCTGTGCCCCTCAGATCGTTATATAATCGAACGGCCTCCTCGGTCTGGAGGGCGTGAACGGGAATCTCTCTCTCTTTCAGGATCTTCAGAGTATCGGGGTGAACCTGAAGCCTGCCGAGCATTCCCCGGGAGAGAATGATCACCCGGGCCCCGTGATCGATCAGTTCTTTGACGTCAGAGGGCTGGGTCCCGGGCACGTGGCGGGTCCCCGTCTCCCTCCAGTCCCATTCCCTCGATCCTCCGGGGAACAGCTTTGCGTCCTTGTAGGGGCGGTCGTGACCTTCCACGTCGATCCGTCCCCAGGAAAGGTGGGTGACGCGGGGAGACAACACCGTTTTTTCCAATCTAAAGACCGAGAAGTTCTCTTAGCTTCTCTTCGTTGAAGCCGATCACCAGCTCGTCATCAATCACGGTGGCCGGTGTGGAAAAAACCCCCAGCCGCTGGAGCTCATCCAGGGAACGGGGATCCTCAACAATATTGCGTTCTTCGAATTCTACACCCTGCTCGGAAAGCCACGCTTTCTCCCGGCCGCAAAAGAGTCAACCGGGCTGTGTATAGAGAATTGCTTTGGGATTACTCATCTGTCTCTCGTTGTGTCAATACCGTCGGCAGCCCAACCAATCCGTTCATTCAATGCTGACGATAGTGATGTCGAACGTGAGATCTTCACCGGCCAGGGGGTGATTGAGATCGATGGTCAGTTCTTCGTTGCCAATATCTACGATGGTCCCCGGTATGGATTTTCCGGTTTGATCCTGCAGTCCAATGACCATCCCTTTTTCAGGGAGGAAATTCTCCGGGAGAGAGCTCTTGGGAAACGTCCTTACCAACGATTCGTCCCGGTTGCCGTAGGCGTCCTCGGGCTTTATGGTCACTCTCTTTTCCTCATCCAGTTTCATCCCTCTGACCGCTTCGTCAAAACCGGGTATGATCTGTCCACTTCCCACCGTGAATTCCAGGGGTTCCCCCGGGTTGGACCTGTCAAAGACCGTCCCGTCGTTCAGTGTTCCCGTGTAGGCAACCTGGACTTTGTCGCCTTCCTTGACCACCATCTTCTTGCCTCCTCTTTCGGAAATTACGTATTCTGGCAACCCTCCTTCGGCCTCTTTTCCAGAAGGTTGTTCAGCTTCTTTTTTCGCGCATCCTTGAATCAGTGCCCAACCCAGAATAAAAGAGAGCACCAATCCGGTCCTCACTAACGGCGTCAAGATCGGACTCCTTTCCGCTATGGGTCTCTTTCCCGTTGACAATGGATCGATTTCACCTGCCACAACCTGCACAGATAATTGTGAATAATCAACGGGTATTTCGCACTCCGAGGACCCCGCCTCTCTACCTTCCGGATACCTCTTCAAGTTGGGGGAATCAGTGGCCTTCTGTTTCGAAGTCAGAGAAGGCCCAGTACCCGAGAATGATCAGGTTAACCGGAGAGAGGAGGGACAGTACGCCATACAGGACCGGATTCTTGCCGTGCTTGCCTGCGATCCTGCCGAAGCAGATTGCGACATAGGCAAAAAGGGCCGCTATGAGCAGCCATCCTATCGGTTCCATTCTCACTTCTCCATTTTTTCTGAAACGTTTTGGAAAAGGTCACGTGTCTGCAATGAGTTCAAGGGAACCAATCAAACACGCCCCACTGGGAAGGGGGGCATCAGAACCATATCACCACGCCGAACTTGACTCCTGAAGAAAACCTTATGAATGGTCCAGAGATGCTTTCATCACTTTCCTGAATGTATTTCACAATACTTTCTCCCACCCTATATCTTCCCATTCTCCGCTCTTCGTCCCTGGATCGCGATGATCCATATTTGGCTGTGGAGGTGTATTCTGCCACCAGGGTGAGATGGGTCCGCCAGACCCATTCCACACCGACCGAGGCTACCACACCGCCGTAGAAATTTTCCCATACCATGTGTATCTGATACTCATAGTATCGCGACGGATCGTACCCTGTTGTGTCCTGGGGCCATCTTTCTCTGTCGCTTACCCGGGACTCGTACCCCAACACAGGTCCCACTCCCCAGTAGGTATCAAACGGTGTTCGCCGGAGGCCATAGAAAAGGAATTGACCAAGGACTTCACTGGACGTCCTGCGTTGATTGGTTCGGACGTCGAACTCCACCGATTCCAGGCTGTCCAATTCGGAGAAGATCCATTCCTCTTTCCGGCCACCTGTCCCATCTGTTGAGCTGTGACTCATGGAAATCCCTATTCGAAAAGCGTGGCCGATCAGATAGCGCTTATACGAAACGGTAGTACCGGAAAAGGAGCTGAGAGAGACAAGGTTTCGCACTTGAAATTCCAGGGCGTGGCTCCCCGCGGGGACGCCGGAGGAGACAGTATCGGATGCCTGGCCGGATGCGACGGGAATCGGCGCGATAAGAACGGCCGCTGCAGAAATGGGGAGACGCAGTTTCATTGATCCCTCCTTTTCCTGTCCGCCGGCAGGGTGACGGGGAACGTGCGGGACGGAACAGACAACTTATGTGAAAGCCACCCATCAAGTGTAGAACTGTCCGCTGAAAACTACAATCCCTTTTCCGGCACGGAGAAAAATCGACACACGGAACTCTTGCGCCGGGAAGACCATTCCTTACCCCAAAGTGTAAACCATGTCTGTACAGACGTCAGGGATGCCCCTTCTTGCGCTTGCAAGTTCATCCCTTTCCCTCTAAATTCGCCTGACGTGATTCGTAATGCGTGATTTGTAATGCGTCACGGGTGGTGTGCGTGGGAGAAGCGTTGACAGGGGCCGTAGCTCAGCTGGGAGAGCGCTAGAATCGCACTCTAGAGGTCGAGGGTTCGAATCCCTTCGGCTCCACTTTTTGAGAGGGGGAGACTGGGAGACGGGGAGTCAGTTTTTGAGAAAAGAATCCGGTCGTGCTAGGCGGGGAGCCAGCGGTGCCCTGTAACCTGCAATCCGCTACAGCAGGGCTGATGCCGCAGGGCGGGGTGGCCTTGTCCGGTTCCCCGGCGGCAAGCGGCGATGAACCTTCAGACCATCGCAACGGGGAATTGCCGAACCCCGTCAGGCCCGGAAGGGAGCAGCGGTAGGTGATCTTCCTGTGTGCCGACGGTCCCCTGAAGGGGAGCTGGCTACCTCCTGGGATTCCGGGGAAGACTCCTCAATCTGCGGTGCACGACCGAGATTTATGAACCACGGAGAACACAGAACGCATCACGCATAAGTTTTGACTGACATGGCCTACCAGGTTCTTGCCAGAAAGTATCGACCGGAAACATTCCAGGAAGTCATCGGGCAGAATCATATCACCGAGACACTCACGAATGCTTTTTCCCGGGGGCGGATTGCCCATGCCTACCTTTTTGCCGGTCCCCGCGGTGTGGGAAAGACCACCACTGCCCGCATCCTGGCGAAGGCGATCAACTGCCTGAACTCCAGTGATGGTACTCCATGCAACCGGTGCCAGAACTGCACCGAAATCGCCGCCTCCCGGAGCATGGACGTTGTTGAAATCGACGGTGCTTCCAATCGAGGCATAGATGAAATCCGCAACCTGCGGGAGATGGTCAAGTACACCCCCATGAATGCCAGCGCCAAGATCTTCATTATAGATGAAGTCCACATGCTCACTCCGGCAGCTTTCAACGCCCTCTTGAAGACGCTGGAAGAACCGCCGGAACATGTGAAATTCGTTTTTGCTACCACCGAACCTGGCAAAGTGCTTCCCACCATCCTGTCCCGGTGTCAGCGCCACGATTTTCACAGGTTGTCGCTGACGGACATTTTCGAGGGAATCGACCGGGTCGTCGAAAGGGAGGGCATCACTATCGACGGGGCGACGAGGCAGTTGTGTGCAGAGATGGCCGACGGGAGTATGCGAGACGCTCTCAGCTTGCTGGATCAGCTGATGGCCTACTGCGGCAATGACATTACCCACGAGAAGGCCGTGTCGCTTCTGGGAATCATTCCAAATTCTCTCTTTTTTGACGTCACGGACGCCGTAAGGAAAAAGGACAGGAAAAGGCTCCTGGGCTACCTCCACGATATCCATTCCCACGGGTACGCCCTGGGCGATTTCGTCGTGGGCCTAAGCAAACACCTGCTTAACCTTCTTGTGGGCACGGCCGAACCGGGAGAAGGGGTTCTCGACCTGGCCGCCGATTTGAAGGAGAGGTATCTTGAAGAGAGCAAATCGTGGGATCCGAGGGATCTTCTTCGTTACGCCGACCTGGTGAACGAGATGCAGGCCAACCTCAAGCGGGTTCAGCAACCGCGAATCTACCTGGAGACCATGATGCTCAAGTTGCTGGAACTCGATTCGTCCGTCTCCATTCGGGATGTTCTGGAAAGGCTTGGTGAGGGAAGTGGGGGTTCGTCCCGGGCCCTGGAGCCGGAAGAACCCCAGGAAGCGCTGTTCGACAATTCTCCAGAACCCGTTGAAGAGGAAGGGAAGAGTGGGCGGAAGGAGTCCGGGAATTCGGAAGAATCCCCCACCCGGGAGTCCGACCGGCTTGAGACGATCAAGCGGCAGTGGGACGAAGTCATTTCCAAGGTATCGAAGAACGGCACCTCTTTGGGGACTTTCCTCAGTCACGGAATCCCCACTCAAGTCAAGGGAAAGAGACTGATTGTTTCCTTTCCCAGGGAATACCGGTTTCAAATAGACGTCCTGAAAAAAAACCTTTCCAGAATTGAAACATCGTTGGAGGAAGCCGTCGGGCAGTTCTTCAGGGTTGAATTTGTGGTGAGCAAGGAGGTTTCAGAGTCGAAAAAACCGAGCAGGGACGAAACCGATCCTGTTACCCAGCGTATGCTTGACCTGTTTGGAGGCGAAATCGTAGAATAGAGGGCAATGCAATGATCACCAAAGGAAGTCTTCAAAATGTCCTGAACCAGGCGAAGCAAGTCCAGGAAAAACTGGAGGCCGCCCAGGCCGAGCTTGAGAAGTTGCAGATTGAGGGCCAGGCAGGAGGAGGGATGGTGGTGGCCACGGTGAGCGGCAAGCAGGAGCTTTTGTCCGTCAGAATAGATCCCCAGGTTCTCAAGGAAGATGTGGAACTGGTGGAAGACCTTGTGGTGGCGGCGGTGAATCAGGCCATGGCCCTTGCCGCCGAAGAGTCTCAGAAACGGTTGACGGCCGTTTCCGGAGGTCTTCTCGGCCAGCTGGGCAATATCAAGCTCACGTAGGGATGCCATCGTGAAGGCCCTCCCCGACTCCCTCAAGCGTCTCATCGACGAGTTCTCCCAGTTTCCGGGCATAGGGAAGAAGAGTGCCCAGCGTATGGCGTTCTTTGTTCTGAAATCGAACAGGGAGCTGGCCGTGAACCTGGCCAGGTCCCTTCTTGACATGAAGGACCGGATCCACGAATGTCCCACCTGTCACAATATTTCGGAAACGGCCCCCTGTGGTATCTGTACGGACCCCAAACGCGATGAGTCATTATTGTGCGTGGTGGAAGATGCCACCGACGTTCTGGCCTTTGAGAACACCAATGAGTACAACGGGAAATACCACGTACTGGGCGGGGTCTTATCGCCCCTGGATGGAATCGGTCCCGATGATCTTCACGTCGATTCCCTGTTGGAGAGGCTCAAGGGCGTTAAGGAAGTCATCATTGCCACCAATCCGAATGCTGAAGGGGAGACCACCGCCCTTTATCTGGCCAGGATCTTGAAGCCCCATAAGGTCCGGGTGAGCCGTCTGGCCCGGGGAATTCCTATTGGCGGCGATCTGGAGTATGCCGACGAGGCGACCATTGTCAGCGCCCTGGAAGGGAGGGTAAAACTGTAAGATGCTTCCCAACGTTCTTACCGTTCTGCGGATTATTCTAACCCCCGTGTTCATCCTTTGCCTTTTTTATGAAGCTCCCTGGGCCAAACCGACGGCCCTGGGGGTGTTCATTGTAGCTTCCATCACCGATGCGTGGGACGGCTACCTGGCCCGGAAACGGAAAGAGGTAACTCGTACGGGCACCTTTCTGGATCCCCTGGCGGACAAGATCCTGGTCTCCTCCGCCTTTCTTTCGTTTGCCATCATGGGGAAAATCCCCTACTGGATGGTGGCACTCATCATTTTCCGGGATCTCTTTGTTACCGGTCTTCGCATGTTGTTCCTGAGCCGGGGCGTGAGTCTCGTCACCTCCCGGATCGCCAAGCTCAAGACCACCACCCAGCTCGTTGCTATTGTATTCATCCTTTCCACCATGACCCTTAAGGCACTGAAGCTGGTGGACGCCAGGGAGATCATCGATTTCATCGAGTCTGTCCACCTCATCTATTATGCCGTCTTGTTCGTCACCGTTTTCACCCTCTATAGTGGTCTCAGTTACCTGTACGCCAACCGGGCGGCCATACGGGTTTTCATCAAGACACAAAGTGATCTCCGGTGAGATCACTCCTTGTTGCCTCCTCCGACTGGATCGGTTCCGTTTTTCGACTTGGCTATCTTCCCGGGGCCCCGGGAACCTGGACCAGTCTGGCCGCAGTGGTGGTGTGGCGCGTTCTTCCCCCCATGGGCCTCCTCTTCTACGTTCTGATACTCATCAATCTGTTCCTTCTGGGCGTCATCGCCGCTGCCATCGTTTCCCATGAAACGGGTGACGACGATCCTCAGAAAGTCGTCATTGATGAGTGGGTGGGAATGTGGATTGCTCTGGCGGCCGTTCCCAGATCGTGGCCGATCGTTGGCGCTGCCTTTCTGTTGTTCCGTGTTTTCGACATTCTCAAGGTGTTTCCCGGCCGTCAGCTCGAAAAGATGAAGGGGGGCTGGGGGATCATGCTTGACGATGTGATTGCCGGCGTCTACACCTTGATTATCATTCACGGCATCGCCCTGGTGACATGAATGCCGCTATTGTAACAATAGGAAATGAACTCCTTGCCGGGTATACGGTCGATTCGAACGCCACCTGGATGGGACGAAAACTTATGGATCTCGGGATTGAAACGGTGTTCAAGATTTCCGTCAGAGACGTGAAGAAAGAGGTAACGGACGCCCTCGCTCTTGCCGGGGAGAAAGGGGACGTGATCTTGACCACTGGAGGTCTGGGACCCACTCTGGATGATGTCACGAAGGAGGCTTTCTGCCAGTTTTCCGGTGCGAGTCTCGTATTTCATGAGGAATATTACGAAACTCTCCGAAGGAAATTCCGCTCCCGGGGGATGGAGATGCCCGAATCGAACCGTGACCAGGCCCGTATTCCGGACAGGGGCGACATCATTCCGAATCCCCGGGGGTCGGCTCTGGGGATAGCTTATGAGCGCGGCGGGAAGCGGTTCTACCTTCTGCCGGGAGTTCCCCTCGAAATGAAAACCATGATGGAGGAAACGGTCCTGCCCCGGTTGAAGAAGCTGGTGTCGTCCCCCAAAATGGTAACCACGCTCAGGACAACGGGCATGCCGGAATCGGCGGTCATGGACAGGGTATCCGATCTTGTAACGGCGTCGGACGTCCGTGTGGCCTTCATCCCGGGGTTCACCGGTGTGGATATCAGACTCACTTCGTCCCGGCGGGAGGCCGTTGGGGAGCTGGCGTCTGCTCTCAGGGATCGCCTGGGTTCCGCCGTGTACGGAGAAGGATGGGTCAAACTTGAGGAGACGGTGGGGACGCTGTTGCGGAACCGGGGTCTGACCGTATCGGCGGCGGAATCGTGCACGGGCGGCCTTTTGGGCGATCGCCTCACCGACGTACCGGGAAGTTCGGACTATTTCCTGGGTGGCGTGGTCTGTTACGCCAATGAATCGAAAGTATCCACCGTGGGCGTCACCGAATCCACTCTGGCCACGGCAGGGGCCGTTAGCGAAGAGGCGGCCCGGGAAATGGCTTCCGGAGTCCGCAGGGTGTTTCAGGCCGACATCGGCATTTCCATTACCGGTATCGCGGGACCCACAGGAGCCACCGCCGGGAAGCCGGTGGGTCTCACCTTTATCGGTCTCGACTTCGCCGGCGATTCCCAGGTAAACCGGTACGTTTTCACGGATGACCGGCGTTTCAACAAGGAACTGGCGGCCCAGACCGCTCTGAATATTCTCCGGTTGAGTCTGATGTGAAAGGGGGGAGGGGAGAACCATGGGGGCTGAAAGACTTCTTCGGACGTTTCTTGCGGTGGAACTTCCCAATGAAGTAAAACGGACAGCCCGGTATCTTCATACGACGGTTCAGGCCAGGCCGGGAGTGGTAAAGTGGTTGAAATCGGCGAACATACATTTAACCCTCCGTTTTCTCGGCCCCACGCCCGAGGAGGAGGTTTCCCGTATCAATGACGCCATGGCCCGTGTGATAAAAGACCACACGGATTTCACGCTCCGGATTGAAGGAACGGGCGTGTTCCCCAGGAGGGAGAGGCCCCGCGTGTTGTGGATGGGAGTTGACGGGGAGGTGGAGAGCCTGAACGAGATGGTGGCCGATATAAACCGGGCCCTGGATGGGCTGGGGTACCCGCCGGAAGAGCGGGAATATGTTCCCCACGTTACGATAGGGCGCATCCGATATCCACAAAAGGTTACTCCCGATGTCTCTGATTTCTTAAATTCGAAGTACCGGTCTATCGTGTGTGAGGTTCACAAGGTAACTTTTTTTCAGAGCGACCTGGTCCCCGGCGGGCCGATCTACTCCGTTCTCGGTGTCCATGAGTTGGCGCCTTCTTGATGGGAGGGAGAGGTTTCATGGTGAAGGATAACGACAAGAAGCTGAAGGCGATTGAACTGGCTGTCGGTCAGATAGACCGTCAGTTTGGCAAGGGTTCCATCATGCGGCTGGGTGCCGAGGAGAAGGCCGGGAAATTTGACGTGATTCCCACGGGGGCCCTCTCTCTGGATGCGGCCCTGGTCATCGGCGGCGTGCCCCGGGGCAGAATCACCGAGATCTTCGGCCCCGAGATGTCGGGCAAGACGACGCTGGCCCTTCACATTCTCGCCGAAGCCCAGAAGAACGGCGGCTACGGGGTGTTCATCGATGCGGAGCATGCCCTGGATCCCGTTTATGCCAGAAAGCTGGGGGTAAACATTTCCGATTTGCTGGTCTCTCAGCCCGATACGGGTGAGCAGGCTCTGGAGATCTGTGAGACACTGGTGAGGAGCGGCGCTGTCGACATTATCATTATCGACTCTGTGGCCGCCCTCGTTCCCCGGGTGGAACTGGAGGGAGAGATGGGTGAGAGCTACGTCGGTCTTCAGGCCAGGCTCATGTCCCAGGCCCTGCGCAAGCTCACCGGGACGGTCTCCAAATCGAACACCGCCGTCATCTTTATCAACCAGCTCCGGGAAAAGATTGGCGTCATGTTCGGAAGTCCGGAAGTGACCCCCGGAGGCCGGGCATTGAAGTTCTATACTTCCATCAGGCTTGACATTCGCCGCATCGGTGCCATAAAGGACGGCGAAGAAAACATTGGCAGCCGGGTCCGCGTGAAGGTGGTTAAGAACAAGTGTGCCCCTCCCTTCAGACAGACCGAATTCGATATTCTCTACGGCGAGGGTATTTCGTATGAAGGGGATCTCCTGGACCTGGGTCTCAAGGCGGGAGTTATTGAGAAATCGGGGGCCTGGTTTTCCTTCGGCGATGAAAAACTGGGTCAGGGGCGCGAAAACGCCAGGAACTATCTCAAAGAGTACGCGGACGTACGGGAGAAGATTGAGTCAGAGGTGAAGTCGTTCCTGGGCATGGATTCCGGCGAGAGTGTCCAGGAGTCCGGCACCTGATGGGATGGCCGGGCGGAATGAGGTTACCGAGATAAGGGTCAATGTAAAGCGTCCGGATAGACGGTCCATTTACATCAACGGTGAGTATGCCTTCAGCATTTCTGAAGGTATTTTTTTTGAACACCGCATCAATGTGGGTGACCGCCTGTCGGATGAACAGGTGAAGGCTCTTATTGCTGCCGATGAACGGGAAAAGATCCGGGAAGCGGCCCTGAGGCTTCTCAGTTACCGTCCCAGGAGCATCTGGGAATTGACGGACCGGTTGCGCCGGAAAGGGTGGGGGGAAGAGGAAGTGGCCTCGGTCGTTCGCGAACTGGAGGGGAAAGGGTATCTCAACGACCGGGAATTCGCCGCCATCCTGGCCCGGGACCGTGTCCGGCGGAAGTTCTTGGGCCCGAGGGCACTAAAACATGAACTGGTGAAAGCCCGCGTTCCCGGCGACATCATTCAGGATGTGTTGGATGACACCTACCGTGACAATCCTCCCGAATCCCTCATCCGGGCCCTCCTGAAGAAAAGGGGAGTCGATCCCGGCAAACCGATAGACGCCAGGGAAAAAGGGCGAATCGTCAATCTGCTCAAGCGGAAAGGGTTCACCTGGAGTGACATGGAACCCGTCATTTCCCGTCTAAAAACCCATTGAATATCCCTGGTCCCGACGGTAAGTTCAACTTCGTTTGAGGCTCGCGATGATGACTCCGTTTTCGGGGTTATCCGTCACTTCCGACGAAAACCCCGGAAATGATGACCGAACCCCTCGCTCGACTGCCACGCCGTCTGGCTGGTATGAATGGAAACCGTTTTGGTACGGACCCCGTGGGTATGAAGCGGAGTAAGGCCGCACGAAAATGTTGAAGCTGGCTGATCTCGCAATCCGTTACCGTTGGGCGGTGATCGTAGGCGTTGTCACCGTAACCGCGGTCCTTGGCTGGCGTGCCACGAAAGTCGGCCTCAACGCTGACTTTTCAACCTACCTGAGCCAGAATGATCCACTGGTAATGCAGTTCAACCGCATCGGTGAAATCTTCGGAGGGAATTCGTTTGGGATTGCCCTGGTAACCGCCGAAGATGTATTCACCAAAGAGAACCTGGAGCTGGTCCAGAGACTGACTGAAACCTTCCGCAACGTTGAGGGCATTAACGACGTGACCAGCCTCACCAATGTGGTTGATTTTCGCAAGACCGACTGGGGCATGGAGGTGGGTAAGTTGCTCCCTCGTGGGGAGATACCGCTGACACCGCAGGAATTGGCGACGCTGAAGTCGTATGTGGTGCAGAATGATCGTTTCGAGGGGAACCTCGTTTCGAAGGATGGGACGACAACCGTTGTTATCCTGAGATTCGCCGGTGGCAGTGATCAGGTCATCAATCAATTTGCAACCTCCTTCCGGGTAAAGGCAGCCACTGAATCGGTGCTGGCACGAGAGGGACTCCCCGCCGGTACCAAGATTTTTTATGGTGGCACGCCATTTCTCATATTCAACATGACATTGCTTATCACCGAGAATCTGGTCATTCTGGTTCCGTTGATGCTGGTCGTGTTGTTGTCTGTTCTCTACCTGGGATTCCGACATTGGGCGGGGGTTGTCTTCCCGCTGCTGGTGGTGATCGTCAGCGATATCTGGATCGTCGGCATCATGGGCCTGATGGGTCTGGAATTCAATTTGCTCAGCGGCATCATGCCCGTGATCCTTCTGGCGCTGGGCAGTGCTGATGGCATACACCTTTTGAAAAATTACTTCGAACGCCAGCGTCTCGGGGACTCACCCCGGGATTCCGCCCGTATGGCTTTCAAGAAAATGGGCACCCCCATTCTGCTTACAACTATCACCACCATGGCCGGTTTCAGTTCGCTGGTCATATCCGATTTCTCCGTGATCAAGCAGTTCGGCCTGCTTACGGCGGTGGGAGTCCTGCTGGCTCTGATTGTGACCCTGACGCTGCTGCCTGCGCTGTTATCTTTCGGTGTTAGATCAAGGGTGGTCGCCGTCCGGAAAGTGGAAGATGGTCGCGTGCTCAATGGCGCGGCGGCCTGGATTTACCGGAACAGAACCGGAGTGCTCCTGGGCGGCGCCGCTGTCGTCGTTTCCTCCATCATCGCCATACCGAGGATCGTCAAGGATGTGGACTGGTCTCTCTGTCTGGCAAGAGGAAGCGGACCGTTTCATGCGGAGATGTTGCTACGGGAGAAATTCGGCGGTTCCCTGCCGGTCCAGGTCCTTGTGGAGGGTGATCTCAAAGATCCCGTAATCCTCAGGGAGATGCAGACGATCGAGCGCCGGCTGGAGACCATTCCGCTGGTGAGCAAATCGCAGTCGATTGCCGGCATTTTGGCGGAGATGAATGAAGTGATGAACGATCGCTACGTTGTCCCACAAAATCGCGAGGGGGTAGCCAACCTGTGGTTTCTCATCGAAGGCGAGGATATGATGGATCAAATGGTCGCCCGGAGCGATCGAGAAGGTCTGTTGCAGGCGAAGCTGGCCTCCTGGCACACCCGGTCTGTGGTTATGGCTGTGGACAGTATCGACGCTTTCCTGGCGACGCTGCCCACCAGGATCGTCGTCGTGGACTTGAACCGGACATCCCAGTCCGTACGATCTGCCTTGAATCGGCTGAAGAGGGAACGAATCCTCCGTGACCTTCGATGGGATCTGCAAAAGCACGGGGTTACACCACCGGACATCGATCTCGAGAGGGCTGTGGAGACCGCACTCAACGGGGATATCGATGCCCGTGTTCGCCGGAGTGTACGGGAGGAGGTAACGGCTTATTTGCTGAGTCCACAGTCAGAAGTGGAGTTGCCGCCGGATGCCATCGGGTCCGTGAGTGCGAACATCGACGACATTCTTGAAAGGGGATCGGTTCCCGGGCCGCAGTCGGTTGCGCGCATCATCATCGGACATGCCCCCATGGTTGATCGTGAGGACGCTCAGTTTCTCGCCGAATCGCTGGCAGAAGTCATCCGTGTCGCCCTCGGGGAGGCCCGTGTTGCCCCCGCGGTTGCACGGGTGGTAGAACTTCTGCCTCCTTCCATGTCGGAAAACGAAAGATTGCGCCGCGATGTGAAAGGCATCCTTTGGCAGGCCAATGAGAATCTGATGGGGGTCGATGCGGCCGCGGCGATGGGGGTTCTTTCTGGCGGGGAGGACGATGCCGTGGTTCGTGAGGTCGAGTGGCAATTCCGTCAGACAGGTCTGCCGCCTGTGCTCTACCGGATGGAGGCAGAGCTGACACCGACTCAAGTCGAGAGTCTGCTGGTTTCCCTCTTTTTTGTGATTGTCCTGCTCTCCATCATTCATCGCTCTTTTCTGGGAGGCGTTCTGTCGGTAGTTCCCATACTCATGACCATCCTGGTAAATTTTGCCGTAATGGGATTCTCGGGCATCGGGCTCGATTCCTTTACCGCCATGATCGCTTCCATCGCCATCGGCCTGGGGATCGATACTGACATCCACTTTGTTTCGAGGTTGCGCGGGGAGCTGAGAACGGACGGCGATGAGCTCTCCGCTTTGCAACGCACCACGCGGACAACGGGGGTATCGATCCTCATCAACGCACTGGCTGTCGGCCTCGGTTTTCTCGTCTTGCTTGCGGCGGGAGGTCAACATATCCGCCGTTTTGGCGGATTGACAGCTTTGACAATCCTCCTCAGTGCCGTATTTACCCTGACGATTTTGCCGTCGCTGCTATTCTGGCTTAAGCCCAAGTTCCTGCGTCTGGCTGCGGAGGAAGGGAGGGGGGAAATGGTGGGAGAAGTTCCGCTTCCTCAGCCCGGCTAAGCATAGCAGGTATCCGGAAGGGTCCCCGTTGACGACCCGTGCCGTTGCCATGGAGGTTTCCAGATGAACTTGAGACAGGTCTGCCTGACATCTGCCTTTATGTTCAGTTTTACAGGAGTGTTGATGTCCCAGGACGCCCAAACTATCCTGGCACGCGTGGACTCTGTTATGAACGCGCCAAGGGACATGGTGGCCCTGGGAGAGATGACGCTCATCGACAAAGGGGGTTCTCAAAAGGTGCGTAGCACCAAGATCTATCAGAAGGGAACAGAGTGGCGACTCGTCCGTTTTCTCACCCCTGCGGATGTTCGCGGCGTCAGCTTTCTCCGGCTGCCCGATGACCGCATGTATCTCTATCTCCCCGCGTTCCGTAAGGTGAGGCGTATCGCTTCGTCCATCAAGTACGAGAAGTTCATGGGCACCGATTTCTCCTACGAGGATTTGTCGCCCTCCGGGTATTCCCAAAACTATGGGGTAAGTCTCGCTCCTTCCGACGGGGAGGATCTGTATGCGCTCGTGCTGACCCCGAAACCCGGGGCAGATGTCAGTTACGGAAAGCTTGTGCTGAAGATTCGTAAGGATAACTACGTTTCCACTAAGGTCGAGTACTACAATAGAATGGGCAAGCTGGAAAAGGTTCTGAGCGTGGATGATATCGAAAGAATCGGCCCGTACTGGGTCGGCAAGAAAATGGAGATGGTGGACCGACGCAACAATCACCGGACCTTATTCACCCTGTCAAGGATTGCATTTGATCAGAATCTGAAGGATTCCATATTCACCGTGAGGAACTTGAAGCGGATCGAATGATCACGGGCCCTCTTTTCAGGAGGCGTACCCTCCGGGACACCGGCTTGATCTTCGGATAGTGTGATCCTTCAGATCACCGGAGACCCTCACATGAAAGTCGTGGATCCTGTTTGCGGTATGACAATAGAGGCCGGGAAGGCAGCGAAGAGCGCCGTAGACGGTGGAAACACCTTCTACTTCTGCTCGGAATCGTGCCATGAGAAGTTTATGGAAGATCCTGAGGTGTACCTTGGAAAGGAAGTGTCGGGGAGGCCCCCCGGTTCCGGGGGCCCATCTGCCGGGCCACAGAAGGGAGCACCTCCCCCTCCCGTGACGGCCCTCTCCGGCTACCGTGATGACGTGGAGATGCTGGAAACCGAGCTGCCCATCGTTGGGATGGACTGCCCTTCGTGTGCGGTGACCATCGAAAAGAGCCTGAGAGGGGTGAAAGGAGTGGAGAGGGCCACGGTGAACGTGGCCAACGAAAGGGCACACGTGGTATTCGATCGGACCAAAGTCGATGTGCCGGGGCTCAGTAAGGCCGTAAAGTCGGCTGGCTACAGGGTGGGTGGTAGCAAGATGACGCTGGGGATCCAGGGGATGTACTGTGCATCCTGTGTGACGAAGATCGAGGGGGCCCTGGAACGGGTGCCCGGGGTGCTTTCGGCAGTTGTGGATCTTGCCAGCGAGCGAGCTTTTATTGACTATCTTCCCGAGAAAGCCCGGCTGGGCGAATT
>JBHIEY010000103.1:0-6557 GCA_046861835.1 Fidelibacterota bacterium
GGTTTCGGCGGGCACCTTCCCGCCTCCCCGCTGTTCCCCCCGGCCGAGCGAAAGTGCCCCCTGGCGGAACGTCGACGGAGCCGGTTTTCCTTCCAGATCCCGCCTCAAGCCGGGAAGGGTGCGGAGAATGTCGGACAGACTGTCGGTAACGGCCGATTTGAGAAGGTGATAGATCCGCCACTGGTCCCTGAACCTCGCCTCAATCTTTGTCGGATGGACGTTCACGTCGGCCTGATCGGGAGGGACGCCCAGATGAAGGATGAAAAAAGGAAACTCACCCCGGGAAATCAGGGATTCGTAAGCCGAATAGACGGCGGAGTTCATCAATCTGTCCACGATGTACCGGCCGTTGAGAAAGAGGAACTGTTCCCCCGTCCGCTTGCGGACCGTATTCAGGTTCCCCACGAAACCGCGGATCGTGACCGGATCTTTTCCCCCGTCGACGGCAATGATGTTCTTCCGGTAGGTGGGGTCGAATACCTTTCCAATCCTCTCCTCCAGCGATCCCGGTTCCAGATTGAACACCTCCTGGTCGTCAGACACCAGTCGAAAGGCGATCCCGGGACAGGAAAGAGCATATCGCCTGACCGTGTGAATGATGTGTCTGAGTTCCGTCTGGGGGCTTTTCAGGAACTTCCGTCTGGCAGGAACGGAGAAGAAAAGATCCTGAACTGTGACGGACGTCCCCGCTGAAATAGGAGCCGGTTCGGGATCTGACGCCCTCCCATGGGTCACTGTGATCCGGTGTCCTTCCTGGGAACCGTCGGGCGTGGAGAGGGCGGTGACGCGGGAAACGGAGGCGATGCTGGCCAGGGCTTCCCCCCGGAATCCCAGGGTATGGATCCTCTCAAGGTCCTGGGCCGTGGAGATCCGGGAGGTTGCATGCCTGTCAAAAGCCAGAATCAAATCATCCTCCCCCATCCCTTCGCCGTTGTCCACCACCTGAATGGAAACGTTTCCGCCTCCTCTTACGATAATCTCGATCCGGGTTGAGGCGGCGTCGATGCTGTTTTCCACCAGTTCCTTCACCACGGAGGCGGGGCGTTCCACCACCTCCCCCGCGGCGATCTTGTTCCGTACGTCGCTATCCAGCCGGTGGATTTTTCCCATCACATTTCCCCGATGACGGACTCCACGGTAGCGGTCACCTCTTTCAGGAGATCTCTTCCCCTCGATTCCATGTCGTGAATCTCTTGAGCCATTTCCCGGCGGAAGGCGTCGTCCTCAATGGCGGCCAGGTTGATGAGCACGTTCCACCGGGCACCTCTCAATCCCGCATACGCTGCCTCCGAGGCCACTCCGGCGTCGCTGACGGAAGCGGGCGATCCTTCCCGGGCCACCTCCCGGGCCAGCTCCAGAACTTCAAGGCATGCCCGGCCCACATCGAGAGGGACCTGGGTGGCCGTCCGGGTGGCCGCCTGAATGGCGTCGTGACGAATCTTCTTTTGTTCGTCCGTTTTTCGCTTCATCTTCATGGCATCCATCACGGCGTTGAAGGCTTCGGTATCCTCTGAGACCAGCCTGACAAGACGATCCTTCAGGTCCTGGGCCTTCCGGCCAATCTCTTCCATCTCCGGTTGCTTCGCCACCATGGACTTCTTGCCGTGGGTCAGGGCGGCCACCATGCTGACGAGGGCGCTACCGAGGCTCCCCATGAGAGCCGATACAGAGCCGCCGCCGGGCGCCGGACTGTCCGTGGACAGTTCGTCGGCAAAACCGGTGACGGACATGGCCGTAAGGGGGGACGATTCCGCCACCCGGTATTCTACCACCTTCTCTTCCGCATCGAAAGGGGCCACGTCGTTCAGTCCCATGGACTCCACGGCAACGCGAACGAGCTCTTTCTCGGGAAGGGCGGATGTTTTCCCCTGCTCCCCCAGATAGTATCTTCCCGCCATCACCATGGCCTCCAGGGGAACAAGACCGACGATTTCGCTGCCCGTGACCCTCAGGCCGCGCTTCCGGGCTTCCTCCCGGACGGTTTCAAACGCAGTGTGCACGGGGGTAACCCGGTAGTTCGTCAGGTTGATGGAGACCTGGGCTTTGCCGTATTCCTCTATTACCCACCCCACGGCCTTGCATTCCTTGAGTCGACCGGGCACACGGATGATGTTCCCCTGGCTGTCCCGCACGATTTTCCCCTCACTGTCCCGCTTGGCCCTCCCCTGCTCCCGGATGTCCAGGGCAATGTCGCTGGCCATCTTCCTGTCACGGGTGTTCAGATTCACGTTGTAGGCAATAAGGAATTGGCGGGCCCCCATCACCGTGGCGCCGCTTCGGGCATTGAAGACCGGCTCGCCAAAATCAGGCCGCCACTCGGGATCCTGGAGTTTCTCCCTTAAGCCCTCGTATTCTCCCTGCCGGATATTGGCGAGGTTTTTTCGTTCCGGGCGCGTGGCGGCATACTCGTACAGGTAGACGGGGATTCCCAGCTCCCCGGCCACCCGCTCCCCAACCTCCCGGGCGATGGCCACGCAATCGTCCATCGTTACCCCCCTCACAGGAACGAACGGGCAGACGTCTGTGGCTCCCATCCGGGGATGAGCACCCGTGTGGTGCTGCATATCGATGAGCTCGGAAGCCGTCCGTATGGCCTGGAAGGCCGCCTCCTTGACCCCTTCGGGAGTCCCCACAAAGGTCACCACCGTCCGGTTGGTCGCTTCACCGGGATCCGTATCCAGAAGGAACGCCCCCGGAACCGATGATATGCTCTTTCCTATGGCGTCAATGACACTCCGGTCCCGCCCTTCACTGAAATTTGGAACGCACTCGATTATCTTGTCCATGATTCCTAATCGGCAATGGTTCGCAGATACCGGAACAGGAACAGAACCAGGAGAAAGACCACAATCAACCACCAGAGCGGTCTTCCCCCTTTGCGCCTTTCCGTGATCCGCCGAAACCGTAACTCCCGGTTCATGAGATCAATCCAAATGTAAACAGGGATGAAAAGAAATTCACGAACGGTCCCATGAACATCCAGAATACGGAGACGCCCGTCATACGTCCCAGGATAATCAATCCCACCAGAACCCACGGACCGTATCTTTCCAGGTCACGGGAGAGATACTCGTACCGGGGAGGGAGGAGACCGTGGAGGACTTTCGAGCCGTCAAGGGGCGGTATGGGCAGGAGATTGAACACGGCCAGGGCCAGGTTGATCTTCAGGCTCAGGATCAGCATGGTGGCCACGGCGGCCATCCCCGGGGTTTCCGCGCTGCCGTACACCAGGAGGGCAGTGACGGCCAGACCCGAGACGAAGGCCAGGGCCATATTGGTAACCGGCCCCGCCGCTGCCACCCATACCATGGTCCCCTTGGGACCATCCAAAGTGGACCAGAAAGAGCATCACCGTTCCCACGGGATCGAGATGGGAAAGGGGGTTCAGGGTGAGCCTCCCCGCCGCTCTCGCCGTGGGATCCCCGAACCGGAAGGCCACCCATCCGTGGGCGTATTCGTGAAACGTAATGGCCACCAGAATGGCCGGAATGAGCAGGATGAATTGATTTACCATCGGGGATGGTAGGTCCGGTGGACCTCCTTCAGGTAGGTCCGGTCCAGGTGGGTATAGACCTCTGTGGTGCTGATGTCCTCGTGCCCCAGGAGTTCCTGGACGACACGGAGGTCCGCTCCCCCCTCAAGAAGATGGGTGGCAAAGGAGTGCCGCAGGGTGTGGGGACTCACCGGCTTTCGTATTCCCGCCGCCCGGGCGTATCCCTTGACGATCTTCCAGATCCCTTTTCTCGAAATGGGCCCTCCCCTGTGGTTCAGGAAGACGGCGTCGGATACACCCCCCTTCTTCAGGAGAGCCGGACGCTCGTCGTTAATATAGGTTTCCATCCATCTCGCCGCCTCCTTCCCCAGAGGGACAATCCGTTCCTTGGAACCCTTTCCCACGATGCGGACCCACCCCTTGTTGGCCAGGAGGCTCATAAGCTTCAGTCCGGTCACCTCCGACACACGGAGGCCCGCCGAATACATCAATTCCAGCATGGCCCTGTCGCGGAGCCCGAGGGGACGGGAGGTGTCTACGGCTTCCATCAGGGTATCGATTTCGTGAACCGTCAGGACAGAGGGAAGTCTCCGGGGCATCCGGGGAGCCTCCAGGAGTTCCGACGGATTGGTCTGACTGTAGTCTTCTTCGAGGAGGAACCGGTGATACGACCGGATCACCGAGAAGTTTCTCCGGATGCTGCTCGGCTTCAACCCCAGGTCGTTCAGCCTCCGGATATACTCCCGGATGTGCCAGGGCTGGACATCGTCCAGAGAACCGGATATGCCCATCTGTTGGAGAAACCGGAGGTACCGGGACAGATCGTGCTCATAGGCCTCCACCGTGTGGGGGGAAAGATTCCGCTCCACGCGAAGGGAGATGAGAAAGTCAGGAAGAAAGTTTTCCACGATCCGGGTTCTCCCGGGAGCCAGGGCTACAGAAAAGCCTGTTCCACGAGGTCGCAGATGATATGTCCCGCCGCGATGTGGCCCTCCTGAATACGCTGGGTGTCGGCAGACGGTATCTGGATGACGATATCCCCGTGTTCCTTCAGTCTTCCCCCGTCCTCTCCGGTGAACACCACGGTTTTGATTCCGCGTTTCCTGGCCGTTTCCGCCGCCCGGACGACATTGGGGGAGTTTCCGCTGGTGGAGATGGCCATCAGCACATCCCCCTTTTCTCCCAGGGCCTCGACCTGGCGTGAAAACACGGTCTCGAAGTCCATATCGTTGGACCAGGCGGTCAACAATGAAGAATCGGTGGTGAGAGAAACGGAGGCGACAGGAGGCCGGCCGTGGTGTCTCAGCCCTCCCACCAGTTCCGTGGAGAGGTGCTGGGCCTGGGCCGCACTGCCCCCGTTTCCGCACCACAACACTTTCCCGCCGTTTTTCACCGCCTCGATCACCACTTCCGCTGTCGTCAGAATAGGACCGGAGCAGGGCGTGATCATGGCCCGGATAACCCGGGCGCTGTCCCGCAACTGATCTTCAATAATTCTCCGGGAATGCGTCATCTCATTCCCCGTGGATGGCCCGGGAAAATTCCTTCAACAATTCAGAGGCACCCGGTTCTTCAACGGCCGTTCCGATGACGACGAAACTGGCGCCCGCCTGTACCTTCTCTTGAGCCGACTCCGGGGTTCGGATTCCCCCTCCCACCACCAGGGGCAGACCCACCTCCCTGTCGAGCTCCGATATGGTGCGGTTGGGAACGGATGACGTGGCGCCGCTGCCCGCTTCCAGATAGAGGATCTTCATGCCCAGATATTTTGCCGCCAGGCCGTGGGCCACGGCGATATCCGACCGGTTGAGAGGAAGGGGCCGGGAGTTGCTCATGAATTCCACCGTCGAGTTCCCTCCCCCCTCAAAGAGCATGTATCCTGTGGGAATGGGCTCCAGACCCAGATCCTTTACAATGGGGGCGGCAATGACCTGTTCGCTGATAAGGTAGTTGGGGTTTCGACCGCTGATGACCGACATGAACAACACGGCGTCGTAGTAAGGTCCCAGCTGATTGGCGGCACCCGGGAAAAGGATCACAGGTATCCGGGCCAGATCCTTGATGGCGGCCGCCCTTTCGGCGAACCTGCCGTCCATAATCAGGCTCCCTCCCACCAGAAGGGCATCGGCACCGCTTTCGTTGACACTGCGAACCAGGTCCTTGAGGATGGTGTCGTTCTTTCTGTCGGGATCGATGAGAACCAGGTATCCGGCACCCCTGTCACGCTTTACGTCCATGAGGTACTGCAAGACCGATTTCATTGGCCAAACCCTTTCAAGAATTCAACCAGGCGGTCAATGTCTTCGCGGGAGGAGTTCTCGGTCACGGCAATTCGAAGGAACCGGGGATCGTCCCTGAGGGGCGTGCCGGGGAAAATCCCCGCCTGGATCCCTTCAGCCACGATCGTTTTGGATGGGACGGGACACTTCACCACGAATTCCTTGAAGAAAGCCTCCCCGAACGGGAGCGAATAGGAAGGAATCGCGGCGATTTCACGGGCCGCATAGTGGCTTTTTTGAAAACAGAGATTGGCTACGTCCCGGTACCCCTTTCTCCCCAGGAGGGCCAGGTAGATGGCCGCCCTGAGGGCAACCAGCCCCTGATTGGTGCAGATATTCGAGGTGGCGCGCTCACGCCGGATGTGCTGTTCCCGGGTCTGAAGGGCCAGGACAAATCCCGGTCTTCCATCAACGTCCCGCGTCGCCCCCACCAGCCGTCCGGGGATCTTGCGGACGTACTCCATCCGGGAAGCAAACAACCCGAGATAGGGTCCCCCAAAGGAAACGGGCGAACCGAGAACCTGTCCCTCTCCAGCATATACGTCGGCACCGCACTCCCCGGGAGGAGCCCGGAGTCCGAAAGCGAGAGGATCCCCCACGGCGATAAACAGGGCGGGACGGGGGGAACACAGATCGCCCACCTCCTTCCACGGTTCAATGAGACCGAGGCGGTTGGGCGACTGAACCACCACGGAGGAAACATCGTCGTTCAACCTCTCCCGCAACCAGACAAGATTCACCCTGCCATCGGTCGACGGAATAGATTCAATGTCAAGAGGGGTGTT
>JBHIEY010000269.1:0-1753 GCA_046861835.1 Fidelibacterota bacterium
GCTGAAGCTTCCCCGCATCGATCAGCCCTACGGCGTAGTCCGTGGACCGGGCTGCTTTTTGCAGCCTCCGGATACGCTGTTTCATTTTGTCTTCGCGGTTCGGGAAGGGACTCACTGTGTCCATACCGGCAGCCAGAAAGCCCACACACAGGAGTGTCCACCTAAATCGGGACGTTTTCATTGAAGAATCCCCGCGTGAATTATACGCCTCCTGACATCATATGGCAAGTTTCTAACAGCCGGCGGGGGAAACGAGAGGGGTTTGATTCTGGAACTGGTTCAGGACTCCACGTCGAAAGGGAGCTGGCGAGTAGCGCGTACGGGAGTCGAACCCGTGTTGCCGGATTGAGAGCCCGGTGTCCTAACCACTAGACGAACGCGCCGGTCGCTGGGGAGCAGGGATTCGAACCCCGATTACCAGGGCCAGAACCTGGCGTCCTGCCGTTAGACGACTCCCCAATAACGGAATCACGGGCGCCGGGAATTTACCCTATCTCCCCCGCCACCACAACCCCTTTCACCACCGAGAAGAAAACCGCTGAAGCGGTTATGAGGGTTTGAATGGGCGTTTTATTCACCCGGATCAATCCGGGTGCTATTGAGAATGGTCCGGGCCGGGAAGGAACACCCGGCACCACGATACACCATCCACCCCGCTGAAGCGGTTATGAGAGTTTGAATGGGCCTTTTATTCTGAAGCGGGGTGCTGTCCGGACCATCGAAGGGATCAATGAAATTTTGTAAAGCGGGAGGCTATTTCACGAAGAGAACCTTCCGGGTCTCAACGGCGTGAGGAGTCTGCAGCCGGACAAGATATATTCCCGATCCTCGGGAACCGGGTTGCCATTGAACCCGGTAGGTGCCCGCCCCCTTGCCGGAAGTCCGTTCGAGGGTCTTCAGATGCCGCCCGGAAAGATCAAAAATGTCCAGGGTTACCGGCGAGTCGTACGGCAGGACATAGACGATGGATGTGGCACTGTTGAAAGGGTTGGGATGAATCTGGCGGAGTTCAGGCCGGACGGGGAGATTGGCCGTAAGGCCCGCACCCTCCCCCCGGACGGACGCCGTATTCATTTCGGCCAGAAGGGCTTCGATGGAATCGGTGACGGCATTCTCGTCCCATCCGGCAGCGGCATAGCGAACCACCATATTGTGATCAATGATGACCTGAAACGGGACGTATACGACCTGGAACATCTCCACAATTCTCAAACTGTCGTCGTCATCCAGAAGGGGATAAGAGAGACCAAATGTCTCCGACCACTCTTCACAGGAGTACGGATAACCCCACTCAAACCCCACCCCCAGAACCTTCAATCCCTGGTCCTTATAGCTCTGGAATATGGACTCGGTGATGGGAGCTTCCGTTTGACACGGGATACACCAGGAAGCCAGAAAGGTCATCCAGGTTACGGAATAGTCCCCCCCGTTTCTGGCGCCGTCATAGGCATCCAGACTGAACTCCCCCTCACCGTTGGCACAGACGGGGGCGGTGAGGGTTCTCAGGGTATCCCCCACCTCGATCGTCTGGGAGAACACACCCGTGAAACCTATCAGCGGGATCCAGGCCAGGGAAGAGAATCTTTGCACCATCGATGCCAACCTATTCCGCAACGACCGTCGAATCTGTCGCAGGGCGGACACTACGGACTATTTCATTGGTAACGAACATCAAAAATTGGCGCTCAGGGTCGCCGTAAACGCATCTTGAATGCCCGGAACGTAGACACATACCCCGCTGTCGCATTTGAGT
>JBHIEY010000104.1:0-6518 GCA_046861835.1 Fidelibacterota bacterium
ATACCGTTGTTGAGGCACCACCCCAGGGCTTTCTCCAAATCGGTCGTCTCCGGATCCCCATTCGCGTGAATAGTTTCTTTCCTGCGACCAGGGCTTTCCGTAGTGGAGTCCATATCTCCAACGGTGAGGGTAGGGGAGAGCCCCGCCTGGAGGGCCTTTTCCCGGCTTCCATCGGTACAGATGAGTGTCGCAGCCTTGTGGAGTAGTGCCAGGGGAACAGGGTGAGTGGGGAATGATCCGTTGGCCAGGATGACCACGGGAGCGGGAACCGTCACCGGAGGGCCACCTCGGACGGCCGGCGGACCAGGACAAAGTCAAAATCCCCTTTCAACTCGCTCACCCGGGTCCGGTATAGATTTGAATAGAAATAGCCCTGAAGAGCCCGCGATACGGGGAGGATCATTTCGGAAGGGGTCCAGGTGAGAACGGTGGAATCGCGCCGGTTGAGGATCTCCCCTTTCTCGCATGCCCAGGCCACCGTTGCCAGCGGGAATTTTTGAAACAGCAGTCGTGTGACCTCTTCTATCATGGCCTGAAACCGGGGATCGACAAAGTGGAAATCGTGGGAATAAAAGTAGGCTGTGTGAAGGTAATTCGGCACGATCAACACACCGTCCGCACCGGCCCGTCGCCCCACCCAGTAGAGGATTTCATTGGCTTCCCTCGCCAGCCCCAGCCCGGGGTGGTCCTGGCCGGGAAGACGGGGCCTGTCCCGGTTGAACGTTTTCAAGGGATTCTGAAGCAGAAGCCATTCCACCACCAGAATGTCGTATCGCTTCCTGGAGAGGGGGACTGTGACAGTTTCGGGAAAGGTGAACGTTCCCCTTCTCAAAACCGTTTCCACCACAAGATAGTCTTGACCGTTCTCCCGGTGGACCAGCCGTAGACGGTGCCTGAACGGGTCGGAGGTATCCACATGGGCGGAGATATCGTCCAGGTCCTGGGCCGCAAGGTGTTCCAGAATGCCAAGCTGCCTCAGGGCAAAGAGGATCCCCCGGCGACTGTAGCTGCCGAGAAACAGGGAAGAGCCCCGGCCCTCCGTGAGGTCTGAGAAGAGATCCTCATCGGTCATCTGTTCCACATCGTCCGGTTCGATAAGCTGGAGGGTGGTGATGTGCCTGACGATATCCCTGTATTTTCTACCCCGCCTTTTCATGGAAACGGTCAGGAGGGTGTTTCGGTCTCCTCCCCTTTTTTCTTTTCCAGGATATCTTTCACGGTTTTGGCGACTTTGGGAGCAAGGTCGATGAGGCGGCCGGTAACGCTCTCTTCTTGCTTAACGGAAAAGAGTTTTGCTCCGTCTTTTCCCACCACGATGAAGGCAACGGGGTCGACGCTCCAACCACCGCCGATTCCCTCTCCCGAACGGCCGTCACGCTTCCCTTCGCCGGCACCCCCGCCGGCACCGAACCCGAAGGTAACTCTGGAAACGGGGATGACCGTGAACTCTCCCGATGGAATGGGCTCACCCACAACCGTCTGGGTCTGCATCACTTTCTCCAGATCCTTCAAGGCTTTCGTGACCAGATCTGATACTGTCATGATTTATCCTCCGTTGAATGTCTCCGCGCTTCCCACCAAAGGGGTCCCACGGTCCACACGAGAACGGCGGGCCGCATCCGAAAAGTCGACCGGAGGGAGACGTCGACGCGCCTCTCGGTGAAGTTAGGGGTAACGTTCACCTGTCGATATCCGTCCGGGATCATGCCCGCCACGGCCCACAGGACGCCGAACAGACGGCCGGTGCTCCCCGGATCATCCAGGCCGATTTCCCCGTTGATGCGGAACGAGACCCACCGGACAGACCTCAGGAAAGAGGCAATCCGCCCCTTCAGAGCAGGCCGGATGGCCGCCAGCCGGAGGATCGGGAAGCGTTTTCTCCCCCTCCGCCTTCTGCCGCGTAGTCTCTTCCACGTTCCGATTTTCTTTTCCCACCTGGGATGTTCAACCGATCCCACCGTCAGGCGGCGGGATCCCTCCCGGACGGATATCCCGATCCCCCGGTTCTTGAAACCGAGATTCACGCTGGTGACCCAGGCGGGCGCGCCGCCCTCGACAAAGAGGCGAAAGGTCCAGTTGACATACCAGGGTATGGCCACGAGGATGGCCACCAGGGAGAAAAGTCCGAGGAGAAAGAGGGCCGCCGTTTCCATGGAACCTCACGAATATAACAGAAAGGGGGGAAACTCAGAAGCGTTGTTCGACGCTCTTCGCCCGGTCGCCGCGATAGCGCTTAGCGGGCGAATGACCTTGTTTGTGATTACCCGATGTGTTAGTTTCCCAACGCTTTTCGAAATAGCTAACGTGGAACGGTCGACGATTAACTTTCGAATCTTTCTGTTCTGGATTGGAGTGCCCCGGGGAGCCTGCTAAGGCTCCTTTTACATTTGTATGAAGCGGACCATTGAAATTCGCGGGATGGACCCGATGGAGATAGCCGGCGTGGCCGATGTGAATCTCAAGATCCTCGAGGAATCTTTTCCCTGCAACTTTGTCCTCCGCGGCACCGAGCTCCATCTTGAGGGGGAGGAGGGGGCTCTCCTTCAGGTGCAGGAAGTGGTCTCGGAGATGATGAAAACCTATTCCCGGAAGAATCGTCTTACCCCGGAGGACGTCCGTTCCCTCGTCACCGTCATTTCCCGGGGGGACCGTCCCGGGGAAGGGGAGCCGGAACCGGTCATTCTCTACACCAAACGGGGGGGTGTGACTCCCCGGACACCCGGTCAACGGGAATTCTGCGACATCTGCAGGGAGAATGAGATTGTCTTTTCCATCGGTCCGGCGGGGACCGGCAAGACGTACCTGGCGGTGGCCTTCGCCCTGGCCGCCCACAAGTCCCGGGAAGTGAAACGGATCGTCCTGTCACGACCGGCCATAGAAGCAGGGGAAAGCTTAGGGTTTCTGCCCGGCGACCTCAGGGAAAAGATCGACCCCGATTTGACCCCGTTATACGATGCTCTGCACGACATGCTCTCTTCCGACACCTTGAAATCGCTCACGTCCAAGAGAATTATAGAGGTCATACCCCTCGCCTACATGAGAGGACGGACTCTCGATAAGGCTTTTGTCATACTGGATGAAGCCCAGAACTGTTCCCCCATGCAGATGAAGATGGTCTTGACCCGTCTGGGACCCAATTCCCGGGCCGTTGTCACGGGTGATGTCACCCAGATCGATCTTCCGTCCCGTGATATGTCCGGGCTTCTCCAGGCGGAGAGGATACTCAAAGGGATTGATGGGATAGGATTTGCCTATCTCACGGAGGCGGATGTGGTCCGCCACAGGCTGGTGAAGGACATTATCAAGGCCTACGGTGACGACGATGGAGGAAAGAAACCCCGTGACGGATAACCGGAAAGAGGTGGTCCTTGCCGGTCCCAGGCGCACGCCGGTGGGTACCTTTCAGGGGGCTTTACGGTCCGTGCCCGCCCCCCGGCTGGGGGCCGTCGTGGTGGAGGCGGCACTCGAAGCGGCGGGTGTCCCGAAGGATGCCGTGGACGAGGTGATCATGGGGAACGTCCTCTCCGCCGGTCTGGGGCAGGCGCCGGCGCGGCAGGCCGCCCTGTTCGCCGGTCTTCCCAATTCCACCGAATGTCTGACCATCAACAAAATGTGCGGATCGGGTCTCAAGGCGGTCATGTTAGCGTCCCAGGCCATCCAGGCCGGTGACACAACGGTGGTGGTGGCGGGCGGTATGGAAAGCATGAGCCGGGCTCCTTATCTCATTCCCAAAGCCAGAACCGGTCTCCGCCTGGGTCATGGCGAAATCCAGGACAGCATGATCCTGGACGGCCTCTGGGACGTTTACACGGACCAACACATGGGTTGCTGTGCCGAAATCTGCGCCCGGGAGTACGGCTTTTCGCGGGAGGAGCAGGATGCTTTCGCCATGGAATCGTACCGGAGGGCCCGGCGGGCCCAACAGGAGGGTCTTTTCCGGGAGGAGACGGTCCCCGTGGAGGTGGAGGACGAAAAAGGGAGGGTAACCTCGGTCGCGGAGGATGAGGAACCGGACCGGGCAGATTTTGAAAAGATGAAACGGCTTCCCCCCGCGTTTGAACCGGAGGGGACCGTCACGGCGGCCAACGCCTCCAAACTCAATGATGCGGCGGCGGCCATGGTGGTTCTCTCCGAAGAGAAGGCCCGGGAACTGGGGGTTACCCCCGTGGCCAGAATTATTTCCCAGGCTTCAAACGCCCAGGATCCGGAATGGTTTACGACCGCTCCTGTCGGTGCCGTCCGCAAGGTACTGGAAAAAGGGGGCATGAGACCGGAAGACATCGACCTGTTTGAGATCAACGAGGCGTTTTCCGCTGTGGGCCTCGCCGTAACCAGGGAGCTGGGACTGAACCCCGACGTGGTCAACGTTCATGGGGGAGCGGTGGCCCTGGGGCACCCCATCGGTGCCAGCGGCGCCAGAATTCTGGTCACGCTGCTGCACGCCATGAAGGCCCGGGGGGCCAGACGGGGCGTTGCCGCCATCTGCATCGGCGGGGGTGAAGCATCGGCCGTTGTCGTGGAAAGGGTTTGAGGGTGGACTTCGACTATTCCGAAGAACAACGCCAGGTCCGCGAGACCACCAGGGAATTTGCCCTCGAGCACCTGGCTCCGGGAGTGATGGACCGGGACGAGCATATGACGTACCCCGCCGAGCAGGTGAGAATGCTTGGAGAGATGGGTTTCATGGGAATGATCATACCCGAGGAGTGGAACGGTGCCGGTATGGACATGGTGAGCTATGCCCTGGCCATCGAAGAGCTGTCGCGGGTGGATGCCTCCACCGGGGTCATCATGTCGGTGAACAATTCCCTGGTGTGTCAGCTCCTTAACGATTGGGGAAGTGATGATCAAAAGGAGAGGTATCTCAAGAAGCTGGCTTCCGGGGAATACCTGGGGGCCTTCTCCCTGAGCGAGCCCCAGGCAGGATCGGATGCGTCCAATCTTCGAACCTTTGCCAGGCGGCAGGGTGACCAATACGTGGTTAACGGCACCAAGAATTGGGTGACCAACGGCATTCATTCCCAGGTGGTCATCCTGTTCGCCTTGACCCGGAAGGGGGCCGGCCACCGCGGGATTTCTGCTTTCGTGGTGGAAAAGGGGTGGGAAGGATTCACCGCCGGGAAGAAGGAAGACAAGCTGGGGATCCGCTCCACGGACACCTGTGAATTGTACTTCGACAACTGCCGCATACCTGCAGGGAACAGAATTGGCAACGAAGGGGAGGGGTTCAAGATCGCCATGGCCACCCTGGATGGAGCCCGTATCGGCATCGCCGCCCAGGCGGTGGGAATCGCCCAGGCCGCCCTCGACCGGTCGGTGGCCTATTCGAAAGAGCGGAAACAGTTCGGCGAGACAATTTCGACCTTCGGGGCCATCCGGCAGAAGATTTCGCGCATGGCGACGGAGATCGACTCGGCCCGGTTGCTGACCCACCGGGCCGCCTGGTTCAAGGACAGGGGCCGCCCCTTCACCCGGGAGGCGGCTATGGCCAAATGGTACGCCTCGAAGGTGGCCGTAGAAGCATCCACCGAATGCGTGCAGATCTTCGGAGGCTACGGCTATATGCAGGAGACCGGCGTCGAGCGTCTTATGCGGGACGCCAAAATAACTCAGATCTACGAAGGGACATCGGAGATCCAGGAATTAGTGATCGCACGGTCAATACTGGAGGAATAAACCATGAGAACGGTGGAATCTGAACCATTGCAGGAAATCAACTGGGACGAACTTACCTTTTCCCTGACCCCCACGCGGTCGATGTACCTCGCCCGGTGTGAAGAGGGGGAGCCGTGGGAACCGGGTGAACTGGTTCCCTTCGGGAATCTTTCTCTTTCTCCCGCCGCAGGCGTGCTCAATTACGGGCAGGGGGTATTCGAAGGGACCAAGGCCTTTCGTACGGTGAAGGATCGCACCGTCCTGTTCCGGCCCGGGAAGAACGCCCGCCGCTTCAAAGATTCGGCCGAAAGGCTGTGCATTCCCCCCGTGCCTGAAGAGATGTTTCTTGAAGCTATCGTCTCAACCGTACGGGACAATATGGATTTCGTACCTCCCGTGGACAAGGGGAGTCTCTATGTCCGTCCGTGCATCTGGGGGACGGGCCCCGTCCTGGGGGTGAAACCGGCGTCCTCTTACACCTTTGTGGTCTATGTTTCCCCCGTGGGTCCCTATTTCAAGGGGGGGATGACCTGTCTCCGCCTGAAGGTCACCCGGTTTTTCCACCGGGCCGCCCCCAAGGGAACGGGCAACGCCAAAGCCATCGGCAATTACGCCGCCTCGTTGTATCCCCTGAAGCTGGCCAAGGAGAAGGGTTTTGATGAAGTCATTTACCTGAACGCCGCCAACGAAAACTGGGTGGAGGAAGTGGGGTCCGCCAACATCTTTATCCTTAAGGACGATGTGCTGAAAACCCCGCGGCTTGCCGGATCAATCCTGCCGGGGGTCACCCGGGATTCCATCATTCAGATTGCCCGGGACATGCTGAACCTTGAGGTTCATGAACTGGACGTTAGCGTGGATGA
>JBHIEY010000105.1:0-6508 GCA_046861835.1 Fidelibacterota bacterium
CCCATTTCCGTGAGCCGGGGCGGGAGGACAAGGAAACGCTGGCGTCAGGCTCTGTCGCCGCCCTCGCGGGAGGATTTACCACGGTCTGCGTCATGCCCAACACCGATCCCCCTCTGGATCGACCCGAATCCATCCGGTTTATCATCGAAAAGTCCGAAAATCTCCCGGTGAGAATTCATCCCGTCGGATCCATCACGCTGGGACAGAAGGGTACGGAGCTGACGGAAATGGGAGCCATGGCAAGGGAAGGGGCGTTGGCCTTTTCCGACGACGGAAATCCCGTGATGGACAGCGGCGTCATGCGAAGGGCCCTGGAATATGCCCGGCCTCTGGGCGTTCCCCTCATCAATCATTCGGAGGACCCGGCTTTGAAGGGGGACGGACAGATGAATGAGGGGGAATGGTCCACCCGGCTTGGCCTGGCCGGAATCTCGGATGTGAGTGAATCGATTATGGTGGGCCGGGACGTTCAGCTGGCTGACTATGCACAGGGGCGGTTGCATGTTCCCCATGTCAGCAGCATGAAGTCCCTGAGGTGGATCTGGTGGGCAAAAGAACGGGGTCTGAAGGTGACAGCGGAGGTGACACCCCATCACCTTTACTTCAATCACTCTGCCCTGAAATCGTTCGATACCGATCTCAAGGTTGCACCTCCCCTGAGAAGCGAGGAAGATCGCCTTGCCCTGGTGGACGGTCTGAAAACGGGGATTATCGACTGCATCGCCACGGACCACGCGCCTCACACCGTGGAAGAGAAGGAGTCCCCTTTCAACTGGGCGCCGTGGGGAATGATAGGGCTCGAAAGTGCGTTTGGGGCCGTATGGAAGGTCGCGAGCACCGAATCGGTTCCGCTGATGGCTATCATCCGCTGTCTCACTGTGAATCCACGGAGAGTAGTGGCTCTCGATCCCCACCTGTTCCGGGAGGGAACGGAAGCGGAACTGGTGGTCTTCGATCCGGATGCGGAGTGGACCTTTGCCCACGGTCACATCTATTCCAAGTCGAGGAATACGCCCTTTGTGGGGGAGACCCTCAGAGGGAGGATTCTCAAAGTGATCTCGCGGGGAAAGGTGTATTCGGTGGGATGACGACGGTGGTGGTGGATGCCCCTGACCGGTCAGGGCCTGGGCCGACCGGCGGGAAAAGGGTTGTTTGACTTGGGGAGCGGCGGTAAATTTCCCCGCTTTACCCGACAGGAAAATGGTGAAGACTACATTTGTCACTCATGCTGAGATCCAGAAGGACTGGTACGTCGCCGATGCTTCCGGCCAGACCCTTGGCCGCTTTGCGTCCCGTATTGCCCAGGTTCTAAGGGGAAAGCACAAGCCCGCCTTCACGCCTCACATGGATATGGGCGATTTCGTCATTGTGGTCAATGCCGAAAAGATCCGTGTTTCGGGAAAGAAATTGACGGACAAGACATATTTTCGACACTCCGGCTATCCCGGTGGGGGAAGATTCAAGGACCTCAAGACCATGCTCAAGTTTCACCCGGAGCGGGTTGTGAGGCAGGCCGTCAGGGGCATGCTTCCTCAGAATCGTCTGGGGAGGGCCATGTTGAGGCATTTGAAAGTCTATGCCGGTCCGGACCATCCCCATCAGGCCCAGAATCCCAAGGAACTGAAGATATAGGTTATGGCGGACCCGCAGGCATACCTCGCTGTTGGGCGGCGCAAGGCATCCGTGGCTCGTGTTCGTCTGACACCCGGCAAGGGAGACATCAGGGTAAACGGCAAGAACCACGAGGACTATTTCGGCCGTCTGTCCCAGAGGACCCTGGTGGGGGAGCCTCTGGAGCTTGTGAAGGTGGCCAAGAAGTTCGATGTGGTTGCCAACGTCAAGGGAGGAGGTCTCAGCGGCCAGGCCGGAGCCATCCGGCACGGGATTGCCCGGGCCCTGGTGCAGGTGGACGACCAATTCAAGCCTGTTCTCAAGAAGGCAGGGCTATTGACCAGGGATTCTCGGGTGAAGGAGAGAAAAAAATACGGTCTTCGCGGTGCCAGACGGGCCTTTCAGTTTTCCAAGAGATAGTAGCGGCGTGAACGTTTCCTTTGATGATCTGTTAAGTACGGGGGCCCACTTCGGTCACCTCACCAGTAACTGGCACCCCAACTATCAGCCTTACATCTTGATGGCCAAGAACGGGATCCACATTATCAATCTGGAGGAGACTCTCAAAGGTCTGGAGAAGGCTCTCGAGTTCTTGAGGGAACAGGTGAGCGAGGGGGCGGAGATCCTTTTTGTGGGCACGAAGAAGAATGCCAGGACCATTGTCCAGGAGGAGGCCGACAAGTGCGGCATGTTCTACATTGTGGAACGGTGGCTTGGCGGCACACTGACCAATTTCACCACCATCCGGAAGAGCATCAAGCGGCTCCAGTTACTAGAGAAGGAGTCGAGTCCGCTGTATGAGAATGCCACGAAGAAGGAGGTTCTGGCTCTGGAACGGGAGATGATCAGGCTTCAGGACCTTCACCGGGGAATAAAGGACATGAAGCGCCTTCCCGACGCCATTTTTGTGGTGGATGCGAACCACGAGTCCATTGCCGTCCGGGAGGCCCGGAGACTCAACATTCCCGTTGTGGCCGTCGTGGATACAAATACGGATCCCGGGCTGGTGGACTACCCCATTCCGTGCAACGACGATTCCATCCGGGCTATCAAACTTATTGTGGGTGAAGTTGCCCGGACCCTCTGCGAGGCCAGGTCCATGCCCTATCCGGAAGACGGTGTCGTGTTGACCCGGCCGGAGATGGAAGGGGTGGCCGAACCGGAAGAGGGAGGCTACGTCCCGGACGCGGAGGGAGCGGCGGAAGAAGGAGCTGTCGAAGGTGAAAAGGAAGCCACCAAAGAAGATGGCGATTGACGCAAGAGCGGTAAAGGCCCTCCGTGAGCGCACGGGGGCAGGGATTATGGACTGCAAGGAGGCTCTGGTGGCCGCCGGGGGAAACATGGACAAGGCCGTGGAAGTCCTGCGCAAGAAGGGGATTGCCAAAGCGGACAAAAAGGTGGGTCGCAGGGCGGACCAGGGGGTGGCCATTTCCTATGTTCATCCCGGAAACCGTATCGGCGTTCTTGTGGAGGTGAACTGCGAAACGGACTTCGTGGCGAAAACCGAAGATTTTGTCCGTTTTGCCAGGGATATGGCCATGCAGATCGCCGCCACCCATCCTCTCTCTGTGAGCCGTGAAGATATCGATCCTGCCATCGTGGAACGGGAGAAGGAGATCTACACGGAGCAGGCCCGGAGTCTCGGCAATAAGCCCGATGAGGTCATCGAAAAGATCGTGAAGGGAAAGCTGGAAAAGTTCTATCAGGAGAATTGTCTCTTGGAGCAGCCGTTTATCAAGGATCACGAAAAGTCCGTCCAGGACGTTCTCACCGAAACCATTGCCAGTTTGGGAGAAAACATCACCATTTCCCGATTTGCCCGGTTCGAAATCGGGGAGAATTCCTCCCCTGACGGGGCGGGTTAACCCTTACTTCGTTCACCACATTTCATGGCCAGACCGGCGTTCGGCAGGATACTGCTCAAACTGAGCGGTGAAGTCCTGGCGGGATCGCGCCGTTTTGGTGTAGACCCGGCAAGGGCCAAAGCGCTGGCCCAGGAAATCAGCTCCGCCCGGGATTTGGGCGTCCAGGTCGCCGTTGTCATCGGTGGCGGAAACATTATCCGGGGAAACAAAGCCGCCAACAGGGGCATGGACCGGGTGTCCGCCGACTACCTGGGGATGCTCGCCACCATCATCAATGCCATTACCCTTCAGGACGCCCTGGAAAAAGAGGGGTGCGAGGTGCGCACCCTCACCGCCATCGCCATTTCCCAGCTGGCCGAACCGTACATTCGCCGGAGGGCTCTCCGGCACCTGGAAAAGGGAAGAGTGATCATTATTGCGGGCGGCACGGGAAATCCGTATTTTAGCACAGACACGGCCGCTGCCCTGAGAGCCACCGAAATTGAAGCAGATGTGGTCCTCAAGGGGACCAAAGTTGACGGTGTCTATGACCGGGATCCGGAAACGTCTGAAGGGGCTAAGCGGTATGAAAAACTGACGTTTCAGAAAGTCATTGAAGATGGACTGAATGTCATGGATCTCACCGCGGTCACCCTCTGCAAAGAAAACGATCTTCCCATTGTCGTGTTCGACATCAACGTGCCGGGGAATCTGGTCAGGATCCTTTCCGGTGACCGGGTGGGAACCCGGGTAGGATTCAGGTGAGAGACGTTCGAGAATTCTACGACGATGCCAGACAGCGAATGGAAGCTGCGGTGGAGCATTGCCGCCATGAACTCGCTATGGTCCGAACGGGCCGGGCCTCGCCGGCCCTTCTGGATGGCGTAAAAGTCCCCTACTATGGATCTCCCACCCCGCTGAAATCTCTGGCTAACATCCTGGCGCAGGAAGCCCGCCTCCTGGTGGTTCAACCCTACGACAAGAACCTCATCTACGATATGGAAAGGGCCATCCAGGCCGCCGATCTCGGGCTGAACCCCACCAATGACGGAACCGTCATCCGGCTTCCCATTCCACCCCTCACGGAGGAAAGACGGCGGGAACTTGTCCGGTTGGTCCACAAGCTCGTGGAAGAGGGACGGATCGCCGTGAGAAACGTGAGAAAAGACATCAACAACCAGCTCCGGGAACTGGAACGGTCCCACGAATTGTCCGAGGACGCCCTCCATCTGGCCCAGGAAGAAGTCCAGAAGGTAACGGACACCTATATGCAGAATCTGACGGAACTTCTGGAGAATAAGGAAAAGGAAATCCTGGAAGAATAGGGGTCCGGAAAGGCCCCTGTCCTGCCGTATCCCATTTTTCTGAGCTCCCTTTCCGCGTGGGGATCATCCGCTATGGCGCCGGCGGTGGGTGAGACCTCTCTCACCCGGAACAAACTCCCCCTGCAAAACAGAAGATAATGTCGGTTACGCGGTGGTGAAGACCGCCGGGTCTCCACCTTTTCCCGGCTGAGAATCTGTCCGCTTCTGAGAGTCAGATCTATGTCAACGGGCGAGGGGTACGTGACGAGCGTCGTGTCGTTCAGTCGCAGGTGGAATAGCCGCAGTTGGGGCAGGTCACGCACCCGTTGTCGTGGATCATGGTACTGCCGCAGTCGGGGCAGGTGGACAGCGTTTTCGGGTTGGCCTGTTCGGACCGGGACTGAGAATCAGGCTCATCCGCCAGGGTAAACCGCGTCCCCCCGGAAGGTTTTGAGGTCTGCGGTTTGCCCTCTTCGTCATTTTCCCTGTCCAGGTATTCCTCGAGGGCTTTCCCTATGGCATCTGGAGTGGAAAGGATGAGCTGTCCGTTTTCCCAGGTGGGGTAAGGGCCGCTGATCCCTTTGAGTTGTTTCACCACCTCCCGGGGATTGATTCCCGAGCGCAGGGCAAGGGAGATAAGACGGCTGATGGCTTCGGACTGGGCGGCGGCGTTGCCTCCGGCCTTTCCGATGGTGGTGAAAACCTCGCACAGGCCCCGGTCGTCACGATTGATGGTGATATAAAGGGACCCCTCTCCCGTTCGGACCCGTTTGGTCACGCCATAGGTTTCCCCCGGCCGGATTCTTGGCTTCCGTTCCCTTCCTTCATTCCGGGCGGGAGATGGCGCGGTGTTGACCTCCCCGGAGGATTCGCGGGGATCCACCACTGCCGATTCGCGCTGGCTGTCGGAAACGAGGATCCCTTCCCGGGCCCCTTCCCGGTAAACCGTGATCCCTTTCAGGCCGGCCTTATAGGCAGTCATGTAAATGTCCGCCACGGTTTCGGGAGAGACATCGGAAGGAAGATTTACCGTTGAACTGATGGAACTGTCCACGTACTTCTGAATAGCGCCCTGCATCTTCACCCGGAAATAGGGGTCAATGTTGTGGGCCGTCACCACATACCCGGGAAGATCCTTGTCGGTCCCGAAGAGTTTTTTCACGATAGGATGATAGACTTTGTATTCCTTAAACCGGTTGCCGTATCCTTCGTTGAGTTTCACGCGCCGGGCATACGAGACCTGAAAAATAGGTTCGATTCCTGAGGTCACCTGGGCAACAATGGCTCCGGTGCCCGTTGGAGGGACGGTGATCAAAGTGGCGTTTCGAATTCCGTGCTTGCGGATCCTTTCGCGGATCGATGGGGGCAGATTCTGGACAAACTTGCTCCGTGAATACCCCTCCCACTGGAAGTTGGGAAAGGGACCTCTCTCCCGGGCCAGGTCAACGGACGTTTCGTAGGCCGTATCCCTCATGATGGAGCAGATCCTGTCGGTCACACGGAGGGCATCATCGGTGTCGTAGGGAATCTTCATTCTTACGAACATGTCGCCGAGACCGAGAAGACCCAATCCCACCCGCCGGTCGTTCATGGCGTTTTCTTTTTGCACGGGCAGGGCGTGCCGGTCCATGTTGTAATCCACCACGTCATCCATGAACCGGGTGGCGATGGCCACGCACTCTCTGAAAGCCTCTTCCCGGAAATCGCCATTCGCGTCCACGAAACGTTCAAGATTCACCGATCCCAGGT
>JBHIEY010000012.1:0-22829 GCA_046861835.1 Fidelibacterota bacterium
TGTAACGTATGATAGATATTTGGACACCACCACAAGTGGGCCCCAGTTTCTAAAAGACAAACGTGTTGCCAAGATGATTTGTACCGCGATGCTTCACCTGGACAATTTGAAATATGAATTGTTGGCCTTCTGTGTTATGTCAAATCATGTTCATCTGGTCTTTACCCCCTTGAGGATGGATACAGGAGAGTACCATTCCTTGGCAGAGATCATGCACAGTATCAAAAGCTATACGGCTTCGGAAGTGAACCGTATTCTAGGCAGGAAGGGAACCCCCTTTTGGCAGCACGAGAGTTTTGATCATTTTTGCCGGGATGAAAAGGACGTCGAACGGGTTATTGAATATACGGTAAATAATCCTGTGAGGGCTGGTTTGGTCGATAAGGCTGAAGATTGGCCGTGGAGTTACGTGAGCTCGTAGAACAAGCTTCCCAGCTTGTTTGGGACAACCAGGGATGGTTGTCGTACGTGAGGCTTCCCAGCTTGTTTGGGACAACCAGGGATGGGACAACCAGGGATGGTTGTCCTACGTCTCCATCTTCCGGATTCGTTCGATCTGTTTGAGGTTCCAGTCGTCGGTGCTGTAAGGGGTGTTGAACCAGGCATCCAGGATTTCCTTTAGCACCCCCTCCGGCGTGGCCCGGAGACTTAAGGCGAGCACATTGGCGTGATTCCAGATGCGGGCCCCCTTAGCCGTTTCCGCATCATGACACAGAGCTGCCCGGATACCGGGAACCTTGTTGGCGGCAATGGAACACCCCGTGCCCGTCCAGCACAGGACCACAGCCTCGTCGGCTTCGTTGTTCACCACCTGCCGGACCGCCTTTTCGGTCACCTCCGGCCAGTCCAGTGATTCGTCTCCCGCCGCGGCGGGACCGAAATAGGTGACCTCGTGACCACGCTTCCTTAGCTCTTCCAGGAGGAGATCCACCAGATGGGTCCGCTCATCGGTGCTGACAGCGAGTTTCATAAGGTAAAAGATAAACCACAGAGGCCACAGAGAAAACAATGAGATTGCCACGCCTGCGCGGCGCAATGCCACTACGGCCTGCAGGCACCTCCCACCGCGACGGGACTCCTTCGCAATGACAGAAAAAAGGGACCACAGATTGCATGGAGTAAGGTAACCACGGAGACACGGAGGGCCCGGGGGACAGACTGGATAGTTGGAGAATCGAGGACTGGAAGAATGAGAAACTTACCTGGGAAACCGTTGAAACGGTTCCGTGTAGAGACGTTTTCGCTTGCACCGTATCACCCGACTGAAGTTGGGTGCTCATCGATGCCCCAATGACTGATAGAGACGCCCAGTACCCGGATTTATCCGGGTGTACGAGTGACTGTATTCGTCGTAATCCGTAGCTGAAAGCTGTTGGCTGATTACCGGGGGCTTTTCGTTGATCATTAAACGTAGAACCCGTAACCCATAACGCTCAACGCATAACGTGCTGTCCCTAACCCCTGACTCCCAACCCCTAACCCATTCTGCGGAGCTTCTGATTAAGGTCTGCCACCGGGAAGTCCCCAAGCGGTATGACCCCATCACCACGGAAGTGCTGAAGCGATTGACCTATGAACTGGACATCATCATCGAGAGGGGATATTCGGACTATTTTCTCATCGTCTGGGATATCGTCCGGTGGGCCAGAAAACGGGGGATTCCCGTGGTGGGGCGGGGATCGGCGGCGGGAAGCCTGGTGTCCTACCTGCTGGGCATCACCCCGGTGGATCCAATCAAGCACCACCTGGTGTTCGAACGGTTCTTGAACCCCGAGCGCCAGGAACCTCCGGACATCGATATCGATCTGTGCTGGAAACGGCGGGATGAAGTCATTGACTATGTGTACGAGCGGTACGGGAGGGACCGGGTGGCCATGATATCGACCTACAACACCTACAAACTCCGGGGAGCGGTGCGGGATGTAGCCCGGGCCATGGGGGTGCCGGAGACGGAAATCAACACGCTGGCAAGAAGGTTGCCGCTGACGTTTGAGGAGGGTGGGAACACTCTCCAGGGAGGTAGAGATACCGGGAAGCTGGGAGATTGCCGCGGTCGCCCTTCGACAAGCTCAGGACTCCCTCGCAATGACAAGAAAGAAAACCAGCCTCCGGTTCAGAGGGGACCATGCGATTCTCAAGCCTCCCTCGACACGATCGCGGAAGACGATGGCCGGTATACGGAGATATTTGCCATGGCCAGGCGGCTGTTGAACCGGCCCCGGCACATGGGAATCCACGCCGGGGGAATCGTCATCGCCCCCGACAGAATCACCAAATACGTTCCCCTTCAGCCATCCGCCAAAGGACCGGTGGTCACCCAGTTCGATATGCACGGGGTGGAGAAGATGGGACTGGTAAAAATTGATCTTTTGGGTCAGCGCTCCCTGACCGTGGTGGCGGAGATGGCAAGAACTTTAAAGGAAAAGTACGGCATTCGGTTTGATCCCCACCACATGCCACAGATGGACGAAAAGACCCGGAAACTCATTCGAAGCGGAGAGACCATGGGGGTGTTTCAGATTGAGTCCCCCGGAATGCGGGGACTGTTGAAAAAGTTGAAAGTGGATTCGTTTGATATGATCACCGCCGCCAGTTCGGTCATCCGGCCGGGTCCGTCCGATTCGGGGATGCGGCGCCATTTCATCCTGCGTCACCACGGAAAGGAAAAGGTGGAGACCCCCCATCCGGCAATGATGGAGATATTAAAAGAAACCTACGGGGTGATGCTCTATCAGGAAGATGTGATCAAAATCGCGGAGGCCATTTCGGGGTGGAGCTTAGGAAAATCGGATAAACTCCGCCGGTCCATGAGCGGGAAAAGGGTGGAAGAACCGTTCATGGAACACCGGGACCGGTTCATCCGGGATGCGGTAAAACGGGGAATCAACGTGGATGCTGCCGTGGAGATCTGGCGGCAGATGGAGGCTTTTTCCGGGTATGCTTTCTGCAAGGCCCATTCCGCCTCCTATTCGGTTATTTCTGTTCAGTGTGCCTGGTTGAAAGCCCACTTTCCGGCGGAATTTTTGGCGGCGGTCATGTCCAATTACGGGGGGTTCTATCACACCTCCTGTTACTTAGAAGAGGCCAGGAGGATGGGGATAAAGATTTTGCCGCCGGATGTGAACCTTTCCGAGCCTCATTTCACAGCGCGGGACGTTGCCGTAGGACAAACTTCCCAGTTTGTCCTGGACAACCAAGATGGTTGTGCTACGGGAGGTAAAGGTGCGGGACAACCAGGATGGTTCTCCTACGTTCGCACCCGCAACATGGCGCCTTCACCCCCCTGGATCCGGGTGGGGCTTCTCCAGGTGAAATATCTTACCCGGGCCACCCTGACCCGGATCCTGGAGAAGCGCCGGGAACGGCCTTTTGAATCGCTGGAGGATTTCTGCCTGCGGGTAAACCCGTCTTACCGGGAAGCGGAATCCCTCATCCGGTGCGGCGGGTTTGATTCGTTCGATTACACCCGCCCCCAGCACCTGTGGAGGTTCAGGCTCATGTTCGACAGGATCCGGGATTCCGGAAGAGACGGCGATGGGCATGAAGAGCTGTTTCCCCAGGCGGTGAAGGTCCAGGCCGTGTTTTCCGGGAGATCCCCGGGGTGGACGGTATCCGGGAGACGCCGGCTGCCCGACACCGTGCCGGAGGTCGATTATCCCTTAGAGAAGAAGCTGAGGGATGAACTGGAATTGATGGAACTGACGGTGGAAAAACATCCCCTGTGGATCACCCGGGAGGCCCTGAGAAACTATGCGGAAAAGGTGGGACCGTTTGTCCATGCCCGGGATCTGGATGCCCACCGGGGGAAACGGGTCAGAATGGTGGGGTGGATGATCACCACCCGACGGGCCCGGGCGAAGGGGGGAAGACTGATGCAGTTTCTTTCCTGCGAAGATTTGACCGGGACCTTTGAATGTGTTCTTTTTCCGGCGGTGTACCGGAGATACGGCCGGTTCATCCGGGGCCGGGGACCGTATATCATCACGGGAAGGGTGGAGGACGATTTCGGTCACACGCCGGTCACCGTGAAGAAACTAACCCTTCTTAAGCGGCAGTAAGGGGAGATCCCATACCCGCATCCGGAGAGGCCCCGGTGGGGGCCTCTTTTGTTCTTCGCGGAACCTGTTGAAAATCCCGATGGTTTGTATCGGGGATGTTCCTATATTCGTTCTTTACCCGTGGACATGACGGAAGGTATCCTCACCCGCCCCGACTAACGCATGAAACTGTGGATCCAGATCGGTCTTGTTATCGTGGGCATTATCCTGGTGGTGGTCCTTTTTGGGCGGATCTATCTGGACTATCCCCTCCCCCCCTATGAGGGGGAAGTCACACTCAAGGGGCTGGAGCACCCCGTGGAGGTATATTTTGACGCCTACGCCGTCCCTCATATCTATGCGGAGAACGAACACGATCTCTTTTTCGCAGCCGGCTACATTGCCGCCCGGGAGCGGCTGTTTCAGATGACGGTCAATGCCGCCGCCGTACAGGGAAAACTGGCGGAACTTTTTGGTGAAGGGGCCGTGGCCGACGACATATACCTGCGAACCTGGGGCATACCCCGGATGGCCAGAATACTGGGGGAACGTATGAACCCGGAAGCCAGGACCATTTCGGGTTACTTCTGTGACGGCATCAACGCCTACATCGATGAAGCGGGCCGGAGACTGCCCGTGGAGTTCAAGCTTCTGGGGATTGAGCCCATCCGGTGGGAACCGGCCTATGTGGCGGGCGTGGCCCGGTTGATGGGTCATAATCTCACGGCATCGTGGAAGCCGGAAATCGTTCTCGGGCAGGTGGCCACCATTTTCGACGAGAAGAAGGCCCGGGAGGTGTGGCCTTACAACGGCGAAAAGACTCAGCTGGCGGCCCGTGACGGCGGGCGGCTGTACGGCCTCTTGGGGACTGCCCTCCTGGAGAGAGACAGGAGCGTCCGGGCCGTTCTGGGCATGGCGGGGGACGAGCTGGGATCCAACAACTGGGTGATTTCCGGGGAGAGGACCGTCAGCGGAAAACCGATCCTGGCCAATGATCCCCATCTTCCCTATTCCCAGCCGGCCACCTGGTACGAAATGCATCTGGTGGGGGGCCGCTTTAACGTGAGCGGTGCGTGCCTGGCGGGAATCCCGGTTCCGGTGCTGGGACAGAATGAGGCTGCCGCCTGGGGATTCACCAACCTCATGGTAGATGACGTCGACTTCTTCGTCGAGACCGTTGATCCCCGCAATCCCAACCGGTATCTTTACGACGGCCAGTGGCGGGATATGGAGCTCCGGGAAGAGACCATTTTCATCAAAGGGGGCGGGGATACAACGGTCACCATCCGGAAAACGGTCCATGGACCGGTCATTTCAGACATTCATCCCCTTCTGAGAAACGGGGAGAAGGTGGTTTCCATGCGATGGGCGGGACACGACGCGAGCGATGAAATCTACGCCCTCCTTCAACTCACCCTCATGAAGGACTGGGAAGATTTTTCCTATGCGGCCCGGTTTTTCGGCGTTCCGGGGCAGAACGTGGTCTATGCGGACACGGCCGGCAACATCGGGTGGCGGCCCTTCGCCCGGATTCCCATCCGCAAAGGGGGACCCACCGTGATGCCGGTGCCGGGGACATCCCCGGAATGGGATTGGAAGGGATACGTCCCCTTTGACGACATGCCTTTCGTGTTGAATCCCCCTTCCGGCCTCATTGCGACGGCCAACAACAAGGTCTTTGACGATTCCTATCCCTACTATGTATCGGCTTTCTGGCAGGACCCGTCCCGGGTCAACCGCATCCTGGAGCTGTTAGGGGACAAGAATCGCATTACCGTTGAGATGGTGAAGAGGACCCAGACTGATGTCGTTTCCCCTTTTGCCCGGGAGGTGGCCCCGTACTTTGTGGAGGCCTCTAAGGCCGATACCGTTTCTCCCAACCCGGCAGAACCGGGCGAGCCGGTTGTGGGGAAGGGAAATCTGGCCAGGGCCATTCATCTCCTGGAGGGGTGGGACGGGGACCATTCCGTTGAATCGGCGGCGGCCGCCGTTTTCAACGCCTCCCTGTTACGATTGTTCAAGAATATCTACGGCGATGAAATGAGGCTCATGGGGGAAGGATTCTATGAGGGGTGGTTGAGCCTGGGGAGCCTCCCCACCAAGGACCTCCGTCGCATTCTGACGGAGGGTTCCTGTTCATGGTGTGACAACATTGAGACCCGGGACGCGGTGGAAACGATAGACGACCTTCTGAGACAATCCTTACGGGAAGGGGTAAGGGATCTGGAAAAGGCTCTCGGGCCCGATCCGGCCAACTGGAAATGGGGAAGGCTTCACACTGTCACCTACGGGCATCATATCGGCGTCGCCAGCCCTATTCTCGACTTTTTCTTCCATTTCAATGTGGGGCCTTTTCCCAGCGGAGGAACCGCCACCACCGTCAACAAGGGGGAGTTCCTCTTGAACGATCCCTACGACCACGTGGTGGGGCCGTCCTTCCGGCGGATTGTCGATTTTTCCAACCTTGACGAAACCCAGTTCATCATTCCCACCGGCCAGTCCGGACTCCCCAAGAGTGTCCATTATGATGACCAGGCAGGGCTATATCTTTCCGGAAAATACCGGACCACCTATTTCAGCCGGGAGCGCGTTGAACAGGCGGGGGTAACGCATCTTCTTCTTTCTCCCGCTGGCTGATATGATCCATGACAGCGGTGGTCCTGGTGGCGGTTCTCATTGCCGTGGCGGTGGTGAAACATGTGGTCCTGTGGCGTCCCAGGGATGTGAGCCGCTTTTATGTGAACGGCCCTTTAAAGATCGGCCACCGGGGAGCTCCCATGGCGGCGCCGGAGAACACTCTGGCATCCTACCGGAAAGCGGTGGAGGCGGGTCTGGAGGCCATTGAAATGGATGTCATGGTCACCCGGGACGGCAAGATCGTCTGTTCCCACAATCACGATCTGGAGAGGGAAACCAGCGGCACCGGATATATCCACCGGATGACATACCGGGAACTTCAGACGGTGGATGCGGCGGTGAAGTTTCCTCAGTTTTCCCCGTCCAGGCTCCCCCTGCTGGAAGAGGTCCTGAATGCCATTCCCGGTGATCGAATCATCGATATCGAGATCAAGGCCATCGGATTCGATTTGAGGGCTGCCCGGGAGGTGGTGAGGATCATCCGCAAGGGCAATCTGCATAACCGGGTCATGGTCTCCAGCTTCCATCCCCTGGTCATAGGAACTGTCAGATGGCTGGACCGCCGCATCCCTACCGCCTACATATGGACGGACAGGGATCTGGTTCCCAAAGTGCTGAGAAAGCCCCGGTTTGTCAATCTGGTCCATCCCGATTTTTTCCATCCGGAGGTCCACCTGGTGACCCGGGATCTTATCCGCTGGGCCCGGCGCCGGGGAATGCGGGTGAACGTATGGACGGTGAACAACCTCCCAGCCCTCGAGTGGCTGCTGAGGTTGGGTGTGGATGGACTCATTTCGGATCTTCCCGAACTGATGCACAAGGCCGTAGAACATTCGGGAGAGCAACTATCATGAAACGAATATCATGGACGGTGTGTTTCTTCGCGGCAATCATGTTGACCGGGCAGGCGGAAGGAAAAGGGGAAGGTTCGCGTTCTCCCGGGGAGGTGGAGATCACCTCCGGAGAGATCATGGACCACATCAAATTCCTGGCCTCCGATGAACTGGAAGGCCGCAGGGCCGGGACCCGGGGAGACAGAAAAGCGGTCCGGTATCTCACCCGGGCCTTTCGCTCTTACGGCCTGGAACCGATGGGAAAGGGATCCTATTCTGTGAAATCCCCCTTTACGTTCACGGCAGGGGTGGAGCTGGGCAGAGGGAACACGCTCCGGATCGTTACGGACGGCAGGGAGGTTTCCCTCCGCCTGGGGAAAGAGTTTCGTCCCCTTGGGTTCTCCGCTTCCGGGGAAGTTGAAGGGGGGCTGGTTTTCACCGGCTACGGTATTGAGGCGGAGGATCTGGGGTATGACGACTACGCAACGGTGGACGTGGAGGGCAAGGTGGTCATGGTCCTTTTTTACAGTCCCGACGGTACGAATCCCCACGGAGAGTTCGGTTCCTATGCAGCACCCAGATTCAAGGCGATAACCGCCCGGGAAAAGGGGGCGGCGGGAGTCATCCTGGTAATGGGACCCGAGGAGGATCCGGATCCGGAATATCTCAAGGGCTTATCCCGCCATCAGGGGACCATGGATTCGGGAATTCCGGTGGTGACGCTGACTCAGCGGAAGGCGAGTGAGCTTCTGAGTCTGGCGGGGAGGGATCTGGCGGAGGTGCAGAACGAAATAAACGGGACGCGGCAGCCCCTCTCGTTTGAGCTTCCCGTCACGGTTCTCTTGAAAACGTCTCTTAAGAAGATAGAGCTCAGAACCTGGAACGTGGTGGGGATGGTGGAGGGGACCGATCCGGTGTTATCGGGGGAGTATGTCATTGTGGGGGCGCATTACGACCACCTGGGGTGGGGAGGAGAGGGATCCTTATCACCCGATACGGTGGCCATACACAACGGTGCAGACGACAACGCTTCAGGCACGGCGGGGCTCCTGGAACTGGCGGAATGGTTCGCGAGCCACCCCGCCCGGCGGAGTCTCATTTTTGCCGCCTTCGGAGCGGAGGAGCTCGGATTGCTGGGGTCGTCGTATTTCGTCAACCATTCCCCGGTCCCTCTGGAGAAGATTGTGGCCATGGTGAATATGGACATGATCGGCAGAATGAAGGATTCAACCCTGGTGGTGGGGGGTGCCGGAACGTCATCCCTCTGGAAGGAGCTGGTGGGAGCCAGAGCGGGATCCTTTGGGCTGGTTCCCAACTTTGACGAACCGGGCTACGGTGCCAGCGACCACCAGTCATTCTACCTGAAAAACATCCCGGTGCTTTTTTTCTTCACCGGGATTCATGAGGATTACAGCCGTCCATCGGACGATTGGGAGAAGATCAATGCCCCGGGGGAAGAGCGGATTGTCCGGCTGGTCCGCGACGTGGTTCAGCAGGTGGCGACGAGAACGGAGGCGCCCGAGTTTGTCAGAGTGGAGGAGGCCGAGCCTGTCCGGGGGGGCTTTCCGGTCTATTTGGGGACCATTCCCGACTACAGTGCCACGGAGGTGGAAGGGATGAAACTGGCGGGGGTCCGGGAGGGAGGTCCCGCCTATGAGGGGGGTCTCCGGGGAGGCGACATCATTGTGAAGTTTGGATCCCGGGAGGTGAAGAACATTTACGATTTCATGTTTGCCCTTCAGGAGGCCAAGGCGGACGAGCCTGTTCCCCTTACGGTGATCCGTGAAGGGGAGGAGATGGTCATGGAGGTGATTCCCGCCAGAAGGAGGGATTCGCCGTAGTTTCGTCTTTGCACCCGGCCCGTAGGGCGTCCCCGGGAAGAAACATCCCCACTAAAACCGGTATCTCAACCCCAGTGATCCCACGGAAAGGGAGGTGGGAGAGCCGTACGCATAGTAGCGATACTGCCATTCTCTTGTGGCTGCGTTATCTGTTTCTTCAGACTCACGGGAAATCGAATAGGCCCCATAGGTGCCCAGAGAGAGAACTCTGATCCTCCCGAAAAGTGACAGTCGCCGGTTGACAGAATAGGTCAATTCCAGCGAGGCTGACAGCTGAAGGCCGAGTTGGATACGTTGTGATTGGGAACGTAGCGTGCTTCTTACCAATGAGCTGGTTCTTGTGACGATCAACGAAGACCCGGGATCGACCAGGAAGGAGAGGATCCACCACAGGCTCCATTTGTCTGAGACGAATGTCTGTTTTCCGGCGGAGGCCAAATAGCCCCCTGGCCGGAACGGTTGCCTTGAGTCTGGTGGGTTAATGGCGAGGGTCGGCTTCCCGTCGGTCCACCGGATTTCCACAGACGAGTAAAACGATAGACCGATCCCCCAGAATGTTCCCTTGGCCTGGTTGTATCTACGATAGGCCACTTCTTCCCGGCTGACGGACAAAACGTTTGTCTGGGGAAGGACCTCACCTAAGGGGAGCAACACGAAGGCAAGAACGATCAGGTGGCGCATGCCGGGTTAGAAATAGTAGATGAGACCAAGAGATGATAAAGAGACTTTCTGGCCGCTCACGCTTCCCCGAATGGCGTAGGTCCATCCTTGATCACTCCTACTGTCGCTTTCCCATTTTGTCGTCTTTCTTTGGACTGAAACGGAGATAAATACCAGGTCGAGTTCGTTGTGAGCATAGAGCCGTTTGGTCAGGCGATAGCGGAGTTCCAGGGAGCCATGAACCCCAAGTGCTGCACCGTAGTAAACGGTGGTGAATCCATAATCGCCATAACGTTGGCTATTCCTTGAGTTCTTCCAAAAGCCATAGGTTGGGGAGACGCTAAGCCCATATTTGGCATAGAGACCCCACACGGGGTCGTCGCCGCCGGCCTCCAGCAGTTTTCTCCCCCAGTCGGTTGAAAGGGAAAGTCGAGATGAGGAGATAGTTCGAGTGGTGACGGTGGTGTCCCGTCCTGATTCAGTCTCGTCGTACGAAGAGTTTGAAGCGAAAGAAAGACCCACTTCACGAAACCGTTCGAAGGCCGCGTCGTACTTTCTCAGGGCGATTCCCTGCGGTTGCACGATGAGGGCCCTCTGTTGTCCACCGGCCGGCACAACAGAAAGGAGGATAACCGTGAAGAGAAGTCTCACCGCTCCCATGAATCTTCTCTAAGTCTAAAACAAACAGGCAGGAAATGCAACCGGGGGATAGGGGGTCCGGGAACCGGTTAAGGGGGGATTTTTCAAATTCCCTTTTGAAAGGTGTGAGTGGGGGAATAACTTACACGATGGCCCGAAAATGAACGCCACCAACGAAAAAATCGTTGTCCGGGGGGCCCGGGAACATAATCTCAAGAACATCGACGTAGAGATTCCCCGGAACCGCTTCGTGGTGATCACCGGCCTGTCGGGATCGGGGAAATCGTCCCTGGCCTTTGACACCATTTATGCCGAAGGTCAGCGCCGGTACGTGGAATCCCTGTCGGCGTACGCCCGGCAGTTCTTGAGCCGGATGGAGAAGCCCGACGTGGAATATATTGAGGGGCTCTCTCCGGCCATTTCCATTGAGCAGAAGGCGACCTCCCGGAATCCCCGGTCCACCGTGGGCACTGTCACGGAAATACACGATTACCTGAGGGTCCTGTACGCCCGCATCGGAACGCCGTACTGCTGGGACTGCGGCGATCCCATCCGGAGGCAGACGGTCCAGCAGATCGTGGACACGGTTCTCGCCTTTCCTTCAGAGTCGAAACTCCAGGTTCTGGCTCCCGTGGTCCGTGGCCGGAAGGGGCAGTACAAGGAATTGTTCAAAGAGCTGGGCCGTGAGGGGTTTGTCCGTGTGCGGGTGGACGGAAGAATCCGCGATCTGTCGGGAAAGATCATCCTTCACAGGGACAAGAAGCACGATATCGAGGTGGTGGTGGACCGGATTATTCTTGACGGGGATGTGAAGGAGCGTCTGACGGAATCCGTGGAACTGGCCCTGAAGATCGGTTCCGGTCTGGTCGTGGTGAACCGTCTCCCCGGTGAGGAGCACATTTTCAGTGAAATGTTTGCCTGCCCCCGGTGCGGAAACAGTATTGAAGAACTTTCCCCCCGCATGTTTTCGTTCAACTCCCCCTACGGTGCCTGCAGGACCTGTGATGGACTCGGTTCCCGGATGGAGATTGACCCCAACCTCATCGTACCCGACAAGCGGAAATCGCTCATCCAGGGCGCCATCGTCCCTTTAGGTGAGCAGCCCCGGGGGAGCTGGTACAGCGCGATTTTGAAGAGTCTGGCCACCCATTACGGATTTGATTTCACGACCCCCTGGTACCGTCTTCCTTCCCGGGCCAGGGAGGTATTGTTGTGGGGAACAGGGGGTGACCGGATCCGGCTGCGATACAAGTCTGACCGCTTTTCGGGGGAATATTCGGGCGGTTTTGAGGGTGTCGTCCGGAACCTGGAAAGGCGGTATCATCAGACCCGTTCCCCGGGGATCCGGGAGTGGATTCAGCGGTTCATGAGCATGCGTCCCTGTCCGGACTGCGGTGGTGCGCGGCTGCGAAAGGAGAGCCTGGCGGTGAAGTTAGGGGACATCTCCATCGGGGAACTGTCCCGGCTGTCCATCAAGGAGGTGGCGGAGTTCTTCAAGACCCTCAAGCTGACGGTGATGCAGAAACAGGTGGGCCGGCAGGTGTTGAAGGAAGTGAGAGACCGCCTTCAATTCCTGATGAACGTGGGGCTCGATTATTTGACCCTGGACCGGTCGGCCTCCACCCTTTCGGGGGGAGAAGCCCAGCGGATTCGCCTGGCCACCCAGATCGGTTCCCAGCTGGTGGGTGTCCTTTACATTCTGGACGAGCCCTCTATCGGGCTTCACCTGCGGGACAACAAGCGGTTGATTGCCACGCTGGAGAGGTTGAGGGATTTAGGCAACACGGTACTGGTGGTGGAGCACGACCGGGAGACCATTGAATCGGCCGATCATGTGGTGGATCTGGGTCCGGGCGCAGGGGACGCGGGAGGCCGGGTGGTCTTCGAGGGGACGCCGGAGGCTCTGGCCGGGTACCGGGACTCCATCACGGGTCTCTATCTGTCGGGAAAGAAGAAGATCGCCATTCCCCGGTCGAGGCGGGAGGGATCGGGCAAGGTATTGAAAATTTTCGGTGCTGCTGGGAACAATCTGAAATCGGTGGATGTGGAGTTTCCCCTGGGAAAATTCATCTGTGTCACGGGGGTGTCGGGCTCCGGAAAGAGCACCCTGGTGAACGAGACCCTCTACCCCATCTTAGCCCGGGAACTGCATGACGCAAGAATTCAGCCCCTGCCGTATGAAGGGATTGAGGGGATGGCGTACCTCGATAAGGTGGTGGATATTGACCAGTCCCCCATCGGCCGGACGCCCCGGTCCAACCCCGCCACCTACACGGGGGTCTTTACCCACATCCGGGATCTCTTTGCCCGGTTGACGGAATCGAGAATGCGGGGATATAAGCCGGGGCGATTCTCCTTTAACGTGAAAGGGGGACGGTGCGAGGCCTGCCAGGGAGACGGGATTATCAAGATCGAGATGCATTTTCTGCCCGATGTTTACGTGAGGTGTGAGGAGTGCAAGGGGTCCCGGTACAACCGGGAGACCCTGGAGATCACCTATAAGGGAAGAACCATTTCCGACGTCCTGAACATGACCGTGGAAGAAGCCCTGGTCTTTTTCCGGAACTTTCCTCAGATTAAACGGAGACTGGGGACCCTTCACGATGTGGGGCTGGGGTACATTCGACTGGGGCAGCAGGCCACCACCTTATCCGGCGGTGAGGCCCAGAGGGTCAAGCTTTCCCGGGAGCTTTCAAGAATCGGGACGGGGCGGACATTTTATATTCTGGATGAACCCACCACCGGCCTCCATTTTGACGATGTGAGAATGCTTCTGAATGTTTTGAACCGCCTGGTGGACAAGGGGAACACGGTGGTGGTCATCGAGCACAACATGGATGTCATAAAGACGGCCGACTGGATCATTGATCTGGGGCCCGAGGGGGGTGACGACGGCGGCGCCATCGTGGCCGAGGGGATCCCGGAAGACTTAGCCAGGGACCGGAATTCGTATACGGGGAGATTCCTGAGGACCATCCTTAACGGGAGAACATAGACTGGCAGACGACCGCCTGGACAGGTTGTGCGTGAACACCCTCCGTTTTCTGGCCGTCGATGCGGTTCAGGCGGCCCGGTCGGGACATCCGGGGATGCCCCTGGGGGCGGCTCCCATGGCGTATGTGTTGTGGGACCGTTTCCTGCGGTTCAATCCCGCCAATCCTTCCTGGTTCAACCGTGACAGGTTTGTCCTTTCTGCCGGTCACGGCTCTGCTCTGCTGTACGCCCTCCTGCACGTGTTCGGTTACGGTCTGCCCCTTGAGGAAATCAAGCGCTTCCGCCAGTGGGGAAGCATGACCCCCGGTCATCCAGAAAGAGGCCTGGCGCCGGGGGTGGAGACGACGACGGGGCCCCTGGGGCAGGGATTTGCCAACGGCGTGGGCATGGCCATGGCCGAACGATTCCTGGCCAGCCGGTTCAACCGGGATGGCTATCCCGTGGTTGATCACTACACCTACGGCCTGGTGTCCGATGGGGACCTCATGGAAGGGGTTTCTTCAGAAGCGGCCTCCCTGGCCGGCCAGTGGGGACTGGGGAAGATCATCTATCTGTATGATGACAACCGTGTCACCATTGAAGGGGATACGCGCCTGGCGTTTACCGAGGACGCGGGCAAGCGGTTTGAAGCGTACGGGTGGCAGGTTCAGAAAGTGGGTGACGGGAACGATCTCGCCGCCATTGACGGGGCCATCCGGAGAGCCAGGGAAGAACGGAACCGCCCCTCGCTCATTATGATTCGAACCCATATTGGCTTTGGCAGTCCCAAACAGGATTCCGCATCGGCCCACGGCGAGCCGCTGGGGGAAGAGGCCACGCGGCAGACGAAGGAAGCCCTGGGGTGGCCTTTGGAACCGCCGTTTCATATTCCCCGGGAAGCCCTGGAACACTTCCGAAGAGCGGCGGAGAGAGGCAGGCGCAGCGAACAGGCATGGGCCGATCTGGTGGATGGCTACCGCCGGGATCATCCCTCCGAAGCGGGGCGTCTGGACGAAATCATGGAAGGGAAGCTGCCCCGGGGGTGGGAATCGAACGTGGTTCCGTTCCCGCCCGGCGATGGACCGATGGCCACCCGGAGCGCCTCGGGAAAGGTTCTGAACAGTCTGGCGGAGAGGCTCGATAACCTGGTGGGAGGATCGGCCGATCTGGCACCTTCCAACAAGACCGTTCTCGAGGGGAAAGAGGAGTTCGGCCTGGACGGCCGCTGGGGCCCGAATGTTCACTACGGCGTACGGGAGCACGCCATGGGGGCCATCACGAGCGGCCTCGCCCTTCACGGCGGCATTGTGCCCTATGCGGGAACGTTTCTGGTATTCTCAGACTACATGAGACCGGCCCTTCGGCTGGCGGCCCTCATGCAGGTCCACGCTATCTTCGTATTCACTCACGACAGTGTGGGGCTGGGGGAAGACGGTCCCACTCATCAACCCGTTGAGCATCTCATGGCCTTGCGGGCCATTCCCGGCTTCACCGTTATCCGCCCGGCGGATGCCAACGAAACGGCCATGGCCTGGAAGGTGGCACTGCAGCGGCCGGGACCGGTGGCCTTGGTCCTCACCCGGCAGAAAGTGCCCGTTTTGGACCCGGAGGCTTTCCCCATAGAAACGGGGGTTCCCCGGGGAGGCTATGTCATTTCCGCTGCTCCAGGAGCTCGTCCCGATCTGATGATTCTGGCTACGGGATCGGAGGTACATCTGGCCCTCGATGTCCAGAAAGCGCTGGGGGAGAGACGCACCGGTGCCGCGGTGGTCTCCATGCCGTCATGGGAGATCTTTGAGGAACAGCCCGCTGAATACCGGGCGTCGGTGCTGCCGGGGGGGATTCCCAGGCTGGCGGTGGAGGCGGGAAGCTCCTTGGGGTGGTACCGGTACGTTGGACAGGAGGGGGATGTTGTGGGGTTGAACCGTTTTGGTGCCTCGGCCCCGGGCACCGTGGTGCTGCAAAGGTTTGGGTTTAGCCTCGATGAGGTGGTTGCCAGGGCCGAAAAATTGATAGAGGCCCGGTAGAAAGGAGGACATGATGCCCGTAAGAACAGGTCGAGCGGTATGGAGGGGAACGCTGAAGGGGGGCGAGGGGTCGGTTCAAACCGAAACGGCGGTGGTAGATGCCCGTTACTCTTTTTCCTCCCGTTTCGAAACGGGGAGGGGAACCAATCCCGAGGAACTCATCGCGGCGGCTCATGCGGGATGTTTTTCCATGGCGTTTGCTGCCGGACTGGAAAAGGCGGGCTTCACTGCCGAACGCATATCCACAGAAGACAGGGTGCACATAGAGAAAGTGGGAGACGCATTCACCATCACGCGGATAGAGACGGTGACCGTGGCGGACGTGCCCGGGATTGATGACGGGACGTTTCAGCGTCTGGCTGAAGACGCCAAAAAGAACTGTCCGGTTTCCCGGGCTCTGAAGGGGGTAGAAATCGGCCTGGAGGCACGCCTGGGAGGATCTCCTTCCACCCCCCGATGAAGCGGCCGGTCTGCAAACTTCAAACGGTGGGGGAGGAGGCCTTCTGGTTCTGTATGGCGTGCCTTGAAGAGGGAACTCATCCGGGAGATCCCTCCTGGATGGAATTGAGCGAAACGGGGGTGAGCGACAGTTTCTTCACTCCGCATCTCGACAGGGCCGTCGATCATCTGCGGATGGCCCACGGATACAGCAAGAGGGAGATCCGTGTGGGCGACGATGAAATTGTCCTGAAATGATGAAAAGGGACGACAGGGAATACGACGTCATTGTGGTGGGTGGCGGCCCCGCCGGGGCGACGGCGGCCCTGTACGCTTCCCGGAGGGGATTCAGAACACTTCTGGTGGATAAGGATGAGTTTCCCCGGGACAAGGTCTGCGGAGATGCCCTATCCGGGAAATCGGTGGGAATTCTTCGGGACCTCGGCCTTCTGGAGGAGGTGAGAAATCTTCCGGGCGCCGCCGTACGAACCATTACGTTCGGCAGTCCAAACCTCACCTCCGTCGACATTGCCGTGGATGGTCCGGGCAGACCAGAAGGATTCGTCATTCGCCGGAAGGTGTTTGACAACTTCCTGTTTCAGGAAGCGAGCAAGCGGGTGGAAACCTGTTTGGAAGGGTTCACTGTCCGGGACCTTGTGATGGAGAACGGACATGTCCGCGGAATACAGGGCAGCCGGAAAGGAGAAAAGGGGGTCCAGGAATACCGGAGCCGCCTCGTTCTGGGGGCGGACGGATTCCGTTCCGTTGTGGCAAGAAAGACGGGGCTGTATGATCACGATCCCCGGCACTGGGTGGTGGCCCTGAGGTGCTATTACCGAAACGTTGACGGACTGAGCGATCAGATTGAATTGCACTATCTGGAGGAGATTATTCCGGGCTACTTCTGGATCTTCCCCTTGGAGAACGGACAGGCGAACGTGGGGATCGGGATGGTCCATGAGATCATGAAGCGGAGGAAGGTAAACCTGAAGGAGGCCCTCCGGTGGGCGATTCACCGGGGCCCCTTTGCGGAGCGGTTTTCCCGTTCCGAGCCCCTGGAGGAGCCGGTGGGGTGGAACCTCCCCGTGGGGAGCAAGCACAGGGAGATCGTCGGGGACGGCTTTATGCTTCTGGGGGATGCGGCGGGTCTCATTGATCCCTTTACCGGTGAGGGGATAGGCAACGCCATGTATTCCGCCCGGGTGGCGGTGGACGTTGCGGCGGAAGCCCGTGAATCGGACGATTTCAGTGCCCCCTTTCTGGCGCGGTATGACAGACGACTGTGGGAGGCTATCGGACCCGAATTGAAATTGAGTACCCGGCTTCAGCAGTTAGGGAGGATCAAGTTTCTCTTGAACTTTGTCATCGGCAAGGCCGCCCGTCACCGGGAGGTGCGGGAGACTATCGGCGGGATGATTACGAATGAGCTGCCCCGGGAGAAACTGGCCAGCCCGGGGTTTTACTTGAAGCTTCTCTTCACCTGATTGGTTTTGTAACCACAGAGGTCACAGAGGATACAGAGGTGAAAGAGAAGAGCATGAATATCATCCGGTTTCAGATATCTATGGGTCGAGTATTATCGCGCGTGTGGAAAACACGTTTTTGTCTCTCATCGTTCTCTGTGCTCCCAGTGGTTTCAACGTAAGAAATTCAGGTTAATGGGGGGTGTGCCATGGAAAAACTCGAACGGATGAAGTGTGAGGCTTGCCGCAGGGGTGAGCCCACGGTAGGGGAGGAAGAGATGGCGGAATTTCTTCCTCAGGTTCCCGGGTGGCAGGTTGTGGAACGGGATGAGATTCAGAGGCTGGAACGGGTATTCTCTTTCCGCGATTTCGCCCAGGCTCTCGCCTTTACCAACCGTGTGGGGGAAATCGCCGAAGAGGAAGGTCACCATCCGGCCCTTCTCACCGAGTGGGGGAGGGTGACGGTCACCTGGTGGACGCACAAGATCAGGGGTTTGCACCGGAACGACTTCATCATGGCGGCAAAGACGGACAGGCTTGCCGAACTCTAATTGCTTCAATCTCCGGCACTTAGAGTATCTATTTGGAATGGATGGAATGTGGGATTAAATTTGATGTTGTTTTCATTTTACTTTAAAGCCGTACGCGATCACCCTGTTCATAGCGATCCGGCACCCTTTCCGATCTGTGACTGAGCACCATATTACCGATCCCGAGCCCCAGGAACAGGATCTGGCGGTTGAGCAGACCCTTCGCCCCGGCACCTTTGACGAATTCATCGGTCAGGAGGAGGTGGTGGAGAACCTGAAGTTGTATATCGAAGCGTGCCGGAGAAGAAACGACGCATTGGATCACGTCCTGTTGTTTGGTCCCCCGGGGCTTGGGAAGACGACCCTCGCCCACATTATTGCCCGGGAGCTCGATGTAAACCTTCGGCACACCTCGGGGCCGGTCCTGGAGCGGGCGGCGGATCTTGCGGGTCTGCTGACGAATTTGCGTTCCCGGGACGTCCTGTTCATTGATGAGATACACCGGATGAACAATGTGGTGGAGGAGTACCTCTACGGTGCCATGGAGGATTTTCGCATCGACATCATGATTGACCGGGGTCCCAGTGCCCGGAGTGTGCGGCTCAATTTAGAGAAGTTCACCCTGATTGGCGCCACCACCCGGATGGGAAGTCTCACCTCCCCCATGCGGGACCGGTTTGGGGTGGTTCTAAGGGTCGATTTCTACACCGACGAGGCACTGTTCAAGATTATTCAGCGGTCGGCCAAAATCTTGGGCATCGAGATTGACCGGGAGGCAGCTTTGGAGCTTGCCCGGCGTTCCCGGGGGACCCCCCGGGTATGCAATCGCATTTTGCGTCGCACTCAGGACTATGCCGAAGTGAAGGCGGACGGGAAGATTTCGAGGAAAGTGGCTTCCGAATCCCTCCAGAAGTTAGGCATCGATTCCCACGGCCTGGACGAATTTGACCGCCGGATCCTGACGGTCCTGGTGGAGAAATTCCAGGGGGGACCGGTGGGGATCAACTCGTTGAGCGTAGCCCTGGGAGAGGATCCCCAGACCATTGAGGATGTGTACGAACCCTACCTGATAAAAGAGGGCTTCATTCAGCGTACGTCCCGGGGGCGGATTGCCCAGGACTTGACCTTTTCGTATCTCCACGTGGAAAAGCCTGAACGGCAGGGGAACCTCTTTTAGGAGACGATCCCGCTGTGATGTTGGAAAAACGGGTGAGACTGAGGCTGACCGATTTTGACTATCACCTGCCCAAAGCCCGGATTGCCCAGTATCCGGCCCGGCGCCGCGATTACTCCCGTCTTATGGTTCTTCACCGGGATACGGAAACCATCGAACACCGCCGGTTTTTCCACATTGTCGATTACCTGAAGAAGAACGATCTGTTGATCGTGAACACCACCAAGGTTTTCCCGGCCCGTCTGTTCGCGGTGAAGGACCGGACCGATGCCAGGGTGGAAGTATTCTTGCTCCGGGAGTTGGAGAATGACCTGTGGGAAGTTCTGGTGAAACCGGCCCGGAAGGTCCGGATAGGAAACAAGCTTCACTTCACCGAGAAGGTTCACTGTGACGTCATTGACAATACCGTGTCCGGGGGCCGGGTGGTCCGGTTCGAATATGAAGGGGACGACTTTTACAGGATCATCGATCGCATCGGTCATTCCCCGTTACCCCCCTACATCAAGAGGAAGGCGCAGCCCCGGGACAAGGCGAGGTATCAGACCGTTTTTGCCGAGAAACGGGGGGCGGTAGCCGCCTCCACGGCGGGACTGCATTTTACGGAGGGCCTTCTGAAAAAGATCAAGGCCAACGGGGTCCGGGTCGCTCCCATCACGCTGCACATCGGGCTGGGAACGTTCCGTCCCGTTCAGGTGGAGGATCTGACCCGTCATCAGATGGATTCGGAGTATTTTGAGGTTCCGGCGGAAACGGCCGTTGCCATCAACGAAACCCGGAGCAAGGGCAAACGAATCTTCGCCGTGGGAACATCCACTGTCAGGGCACTGGAAACAGTGGTGGTGTCCGGATTTCAGGTGACGGCCAAGCGGGGGTGGACGGACAAGTTCATCTATCCTCCCTACAAGTTCAAAATGACGGATGCGTTGATCACCAATCTTCACCAGCCGAAATCGACCCTGTTGATGCTGGTATGTGCGTTTGCGGACCGGGAATTCGTCTTCCGGGCCTACCGGGAGGCTGTCAAGAAGCAATATCGTTTCTTGAGCTATGGCGACGCCATGCTCATCCTGTAGTGGCGCGCGGCCGGGCCCGTCTTTCCTTCCGGGTGACCATCGAATCTTTTTTTCCACTGTCGTTCATCCTTCCAGGGGATATTAGCGGGGTGACGTGAAGCTGTGAGGGTGGGGGCAATCATCGCCGGGGCCGGAGAGAGCTCAAGGTTTTCCGGGGGGAAATCCCCTTCGTCTCCCTTTGACAGGAAGCAATTCAAACCCCTGGGAGACGAACCGCTCATCTTGGTAACCGCGCGCCCCTTTCTGGAGTGCGACCTGATCGATTCCGTGGTTCTCGTGGTTCCGGAAGACGCTCTCCCCTGGATGGAGGAGGAGGTCCGGAAAAACCGCTGGCAAAAGGAGGTTCGTGTCGTTTCGGGAGGTCTTGAAAGACAGGAGAGCGTCCGCAACGGCCTCGAGGTCATTGCAGGGAGCTGTGACGTGGTGGTGATCCATGATGCCGTTCGCCCCTTCGTCCGCTCATCATGGATTGAAGAGACGGTGGGCCTATGCGTAGCGTACGATGGTGCCATCGTCGCGGTCCAGGCCAGTGACACTCTAAAAAGGGTGGAAGAGGGGGTGATTCTCGAAACCGTGGAGCGGCGGGGGGTCTGGCAGGCCCAGACACCCCAGGCGTTCAGAACCGCTTCCCTCCTTTCGGCGTTCAACCGGGCCGGTTCCACAGGAGGGACGGCAACGGACGAAGCCCAGCTGGTGGAGCGGAACGGCGGCCGCGTGGCGGTTATACCCGGGAGTCCGTTGAATCTCAAGATCACTTCACCCGAGGATTGGGATCTGGCCCTATCCCTCTGGGAAGGGAGGAGAGATGATTAGGGCCGGCATCGGATATGACGTCCACCGTCTTGAGAAAGGGGTTCCCCTTATTCTGGGGGGGACGAATATACCTCACGGAAAGGGAGCGGTGGGGCATTCGGACGGCGACGTCGTGTCCCATGCGGTGGCGGATGCCGTTCTGGGGGCGGCAAATCTGGGCGATATAGGAACCCATTTCCCCAGTGGGGACAGGCGGTGGAAGGGGATTTCCAGCCTGGTATTCCTCACCCGGGTAGCCGAGGAAGTCCGCCGGAGGGGTTTTGGATTCGTCCATGTCGATTGTACGGTGGTTCTCCAGGAACCGAGGATTGAGCCGCATGTGGGGGCGATGAAAACCGCCATGGCCGGTGCCCTGGGCATCGATGACCGCCAGATTTCCGTCAAGGCCACCACCACCGATTTCTTGGGAGTTATCGGAGAGGGTCGGGGGATAGCCGCCGTAGCCGTGGCCACCCTGTCCCTTCCCGGTTCCTCAACGCAGGGTCCGGACCATTCCTGAGTTTCTTTCCCACGGGAAAATCAATGTGGGCCTCAGGATCACCGGTGTGCGTCCTGACGGCTACCACACGCTTCAGACCGTATACCAGGAACTCTCTCTGGCCGACCGGATAACTCTCGATCCGGCCGATTCCGGGTGGACGCTGACCTCCAGCGGAGAGGAAATTCCCCGGGGAAAGGAAAACCTTGCGGTGAAGGCATACCGGGTATTGAAGGATCTCTTTCCCCGGCTGGGGGGCGCAAGAATCGACCTACAGAAGAGGATTCCCGTGGGGACGGGCCTGGGAGGCGGTTCCAGCAATGCCGCGACCGTTCTCAAGGGGCTCAATGAACTGTACCGTCTCGGGCTCTCCCCGGACCGTCTCGAGAAAATCGCGTCCCGCCTCGGCGCTGATGTTCCTTTTTTTATCCGGGGGGGTACCCAGTATGCCGAAGGGACCGGCGATGAACTTGAACCCGCGGTGCTCCCTCCCATGGGGGCCATTGTTCTCGTAGTACCTCCGGTGCGGATATCGACCCGCTGGGCTTATTCACAGATCAGAAAGGCCTTGTCCGGAGAGAGGAACAGGGGTAATTTCGCCCGCTATTTGAAGGCCCCACCTTCCTGGGAGTTTTTTGAGAACGATTTTGAATCTCTGGTATTTCCAGCATATCCAGAGATTGGCGCCATCAAGGGGCAGTTATTGCAGATGGGTGCGGTTTTTGCCAGTCTGTCGGGTAGTGGCTCGACTGTGTTTGGAATCTTCAGGGATGATATTCAGGCCCGCCGTGTTCTGAAGGCCTTTTCCTCCCCCTTCCAAACCTTTCTCACCCACCCAAAAGCCCCGCCAATTGGGAATTGAAAAGCTGGAGCGGGGTTTACATGGAGAATCATGCAATTTTGCATGGTCAGTCGTCAATTTGGAGGTGCCGGGTCGTCTAAAGGCAGGACAGCGGCCTTTGGAGCCGTTAATCCAGGTTCGAGTCCTGGCCCGGCAGCGGAGAAACGGGATGACGAAAGGGACAGCGGGATGAAGGTTTTCAGCGGCCGGTCAAATCTTCCGTTTGCGGAGGCGGTGGCCCGCCATCTGGGGATTTCCCTGGGACGGGTGAGAATCAGCCAGTTCAGTGATGGGGAGATCTGGGTTAAATACGAGGAAAACATCCGGGGTCAGGATGTCTTCATCGTTCAATCGACCCATCCGCCTGCGGAG
>JBHIEY010000270.1:0-1749 GCA_046861835.1 Fidelibacterota bacterium
CCCACCGTGAAATGGAGCTTCGCTCCGGTGATGTCACCTTCCCAGGAAGGATCGTCGTCGATACGGAATATCAAATCGAAGGGTCCCGTTTCCTCCGTATTGTGAGGGACATCCACTGGTGTCACCCGTGTTCCGGGCTGTAAGCGGGTGAAATTCGACTTCCATGCCCCTCTTACGGATCGCACCCGCTCCCTCAGGGCGGCGACGGACAGGAGATGATCGGCTCCAGCGGCACCCGTGAGAGCGAGAACCACCTCCTGGGTATCCCCCCTTGCCATGGTGAGGGGACCGGTGGCCAAAACGAGTCTTCGATCTCCTGGAGCCAAACGGATGGGGTTCTCAGGGGTGGGGCGACCATCCAGATCACCGGTGCCCGTTACCGGGTCTCCGGCGAGTTCAATCCGGGTGGGATTGCCCAGATGATCCCTTAAGGGGTCGCAGTCGGGATACCAGGGACGAGGTTCACACCCCCGCATCAGGTTGTACACGGCCAGGGTCCGATAGTAGCCCGTGGGGGGTTCGGGAAATGTTTTAGTGCCCTCAAACGTGAACGTTCCCATTCGGAGATTCCGGAAACCGGGGATCCACCGGAAACTGAACCATGCTGAGTCCAGGGGCTGGGATGATTCCACCCTGGGCCCTGCAAGAACGGAGTAGCCCCCCGCGGGAGGGACAAGATCCCAGTAATCCCATACCCGGTCCCTTTCGTAGGCGTTGTAGACATATCCCAGGTCGAGAGTGGTGTCCGCACCCAGAAAATCATCGGCATAGTAACCGTTGTCAACGTCAGACCACTGTGTGATATAGAGTTGGTCTATCCTGGCCGTATCGGGCGTCATCTCCCGTCCTTTGTAAATAAGCCGGATCCACTTGAATACGGTATTTGCCAGATCGTGGTACCGGCTGTAGCCCCAGTAGGTTTCCTGCACTTCCATACCCACCGGAAGCGAACCTGAAAAGTTATCCACCTTTCCCGGGTCCAGGTCATTGTAGACGACCCAGAGGGTCTGGTCCGCCCCCGGGATTCCCGGGATATCGCCGTCGGTGTTCCATTGCAGGAGCGTGTCATTCCAGGTGGAAGGCTGGTATCCCGGAACCCCATTAATATCGTCAAAGGGAGCTCCCTTTTCCGCCGGCCAGCTGTTCCAGTCCATTTCATACTGAGCCCGGATCTCTTCTATCTGGCTCCCGGTAACGTCCTCAGGCTTGACGAGGAAGAAGTGAGCGGCGTCCGCCCTCAGGTCGGCCACGGGCCAGTCCGGTCTGACACGATAGGGACGGACAGAAGGATCGTCGGGATCTTCGGGACCGGTCACCTGTCCAGAGGCGTCCGTGAGAATCTTGCCCGCGGAATTTCCTGACATGTATTTCGCGCCCCCAACGCGCAGTTGGGGGGTCAGGCCGTCATAAACGAGACCGCCCCATACGGTCCCTTCCGAGAAAACAATCCCCCCGGTCCCTTTTGGAAAGGTCCCGTTCCAGCTCCCCTCAACCGTCCAATCATGAAACCCATCTTCCCGGACCCAGACTGTAAGATTGTTGATATTGACGACTGTCTGCTCGGGATTGAGGGCTCTCCGGGAGGCATGGACATCGTGAGGTACCTTTCCGGGCACTTCGCTTCGTCCGGGCAAAGATGAGGCGACGACAAGCCCCATGAGGCCGGCCTGAACGGGGATGCGGCTCAGGAAACTCTGCTTCACCGCAGCACCGTCACCTTCCGGACTTGCGTAAAGCTTTGTCCCGAGC
>JBHIEY010000271.1:0-1746 GCA_046861835.1 Fidelibacterota bacterium
CGGTGTACTCGGCGAGGCGCGCCTGGAGCGCGTCCGCCGGCCCCGGCGGCGCCGTGGGCCAGATCGTCTTCACGGCCGATGATGCAGAAGCGTGGGCCAGTAACGGCAAGAAGGTTATCCTGGTTCGCAATGAAACCTCCCCAGAGGATGTTCACGGGATGCACGCCTCCCAGGCCATCCTCACAGCCAGAGGGGGGATGACCAGCCATGCCGCCCTCGTGGCCAGGGGATGGGGGAAATGCTGCATCGTGGGATGCGGAGCTCTTCAAATCGACCGCACACACAAGACCGTCCGGGCGAACGGGCAGACGCTCCACGAGGGGGACTGGATTACCCTGAACGGAACCCGGGGCAATGTCTATGCCGGGGAATTGCCTCTCATCCCTGCCGATCCCCTCCACAATCCCTATTTCACCCGGCTGATGGACATGGCCGATAACGTCAGGTCCCTGGGTGTCCGGGCGAACGCCGATCGAAAAGAAGACGCCCAACAGGCCCGGACCTTCGGTGCCGAAGGGATAGGGCTCTGCCGGACGGAACACATGTTTTTTGACCCCGAACGGATCACGGCCATGAGAGAAATGATCGTCTCCGAAACGGAAGAAGAACGGCGAAAGGCTGTCATGAAGCTCCTTCCGTATCAGCGACAGGACTTCTACGACCTATTGAAAACCATGGACGGATTCCCCGTTACCATCCGACTGCTGGATCCCCCCCTTCACGAATTCGTCAGCCTGGCGGAAGAGCAGATCTCGGAACTGGCCCACGACCTGGACGTCGACGTCGCAAAGCTTCGGGCCCGGATAGAATCTCTTCATGAAGTCAACCCCATGCTGGGCCACCGGGGCTGCCGCCTGGGCATTACCTATCCGGAGATCACCGAAATGCAGGCCAGGGCCATCTTCGAGGCGACGGTTGAGCTCTCTCGTGAGGGGGTGCAGGCCGTGCCCGAAGTGATGGTCCCCCTGGTAGGGACCGCCCGGGAGTTCAAACACCAGGAAGCCATTATCCGGAAGGAGGCTGAAAAGGTCATGAACGAAAGGGGGGTGACGTTTGAGTATCTGGTGGGCACCATGATTGAAGTCCCCAGGGCCGCCCTGACCGCCGATGAAATCGCCCGGGATGCCGAATTCTTCTCATTCGGCACCAACGATCTTACCCAGACAACTTTTGGTTTCTCCCGCGACGATATCGGCAGCTTCCTGCCCGACTACCTGACTCAGAAGATTCTCCCCGGCGATCCCTTCCAGTCTCTTGACCAGACAGGAGTGGGACGGCTCGTTGAGATGGGGGTCGAAAGAGGACGCTCTGTTCGAAAGGACCTCAAAGTGGGGATCTGCGGCGAGCACGGGGGGGATCCCGACTCCATTGAATTCTGTCACCGGGTGGGGCTGGACTACGTCAGCTGTTCCCCCTACCGGGTTCCCATTGCCCGGCTGGCCGCCGCCCAGGCCGCCATTAAAAAAGGCTGAGGCTGAGGAAAGCCTGCCGGCCCCCGACTTTACTCGGGTGATGAAAAGGGTGCAAGAAAGTAATATACTGAATATTCGACCCTGCAACCTTGAGCATTGACCATGTACTCTATCGGAAACGTAGAGTTATTGGACCAAAGCCCCATCGCTGTGTACGGCTCCCGGGAGGTTCCCCCCTCCCTCTATCAGCCGGCCCTGGAGCTCGTGCAGGAGCTCATGGCCCAACCGCTGACCCTGGCCGGCGGTTGGCAGTCGAAGATGGAAAAGGAAGCCT
>JBHIEY010000106.1:0-6492 GCA_046861835.1 Fidelibacterota bacterium
CCCCCTTGACGGGGGAGGGCCAGGGTGGGGGTGATACATCAAAATATGGTTGACAAAGCACTAGAAGGGTTGAGCTACGACGACTTCATCTCTACTGTGGATGCACTTGTTATGGGGAGGAATACCTTTGATAAGGTGCTGTCATTCGGTAGGTGGCCCTACGAAGGAATTCCCGTTGTTGTGCTTTCCAGCAGAGAACTGGATATCCCACCGCATTTGAAAGGAGCTGCCAGGGCCGAATCCGGAACCCCGGCAGAGTTAGTCTCAATGCTTGAGTCCGAGGGAAGGCAGCATTTGTACATTGACGGTGGAGTAACTATTCAGCGGTTCCTGCAAGCGGGTCTGATTCATGAAATCACCATCACACGTATTCCGGTTACTGCTCGGAGCAGGTATCCCCCTTTTCGGCTCCCTCGGCATTGAGGTTCCGCTTAGACTGGTAGCAGAAACAAGCTCCGACAACGGTTTCGTCCAGGTTAGGTATGAAGTCACGACCAGCGCATAACACGGCGCTCCAGCCGACCGCTCAACCGCTACGCGGTTTCGCGTCGGCTGAGCTTGGCCGTCACGCCACCATGTGGAAGGGAACCCTAAGCGAACAATGGCAAGTAGCAAGAATCACTGTTATACGGTTCACGTCCCATGGACTGGCAACCTCGTCCAGGACACCAGCGGGTATCGACCCTATGTAGGGGCGCATGAGATGTCTGCTGGAGGCAAGCCCGTCATTCCCGGTTCGTCGCGAGTCAAGAATTCGACTTGAGGAGGCTCTGACCGAGTCAGGCATGGCCCAACAAGCCGCCCAGGTGTTACGGACATAAAAGAGCAGAACCCGCGGGGTATTCGATCGTTGGTCGCCACGAGCAAGGTGGCCGGCAGAGTCCTGCCAGCCAGCCCCAACCCGTGAAAGGGGCCGCCATGCAGACGGCCAGTGAATACGAGCTTGATCTTCGTCGGGCTATCCTTTGTTCGCTCCGCGGCGTAGGGGAGCCCGTAGCATCTGCTGTCCTCGGCCTCTGCTTTCCAGAGGAGTATGCCGTCATTGACTTCCGCGTATGGAGGGAGCTGTTCAACGAGAACAGGAGGGTGTTCAGCATCCCTGACCACAGGAGATATATGAGAAGGCTTAGACCTCTTGCTGACGAACCGGGTTTTCCGGTTCAGGAAGTGGATCATTTGCTATGGAAGATTGACCGACGGGAATACCTGTTGGCAGAATTCAGGCGCTTCTGGTGATTCCCCATTTCTTTCCTTGATCAAAGTTGTTCCGAATTGAGTTCACACCGGTTACTTTTCCCCTCAGGCAGTCAACAGTATAGAGAGGGGTGAAGGGTATGGGCGATTGGATCTCCTCATTGACTGTGGGTTTGCCCGTTGCAGACCTTTGGGAGGCGACCGAATGGTACCGTGCCGTGTTCGGCAGCCGGCCGGTACTCGATCCGGCTCCGGGGGTAAGGGAGTTCGAGGTCGTCCCCCACACGTGGTTGCAGCTCCTGGCATCTGAGCAGGAGGTTCGTTCCGCGTTCGTGGTTCGTATCGGTGTCGGCGACATCGAGGCGGAATATGAGCGGGTCCGTGAACTTGGCATCGACCCTTCGCCAATCCACACGGTTTCCGGCGTCGTTCGCTACTTCGATTTCCACGATCCGTACGGGAACCGCCTCAGTTTCTATCAGGTCATACAGGACCCTCCGGAAAGGACGGCATAACCCACGTTGCACCCGACCCGCTGCCGGGCCGCCTCGGGCCCGTCGCCACAGTCTTGCCCCGGATCTGAAAGTTCTCTGACGGGAGACGGGGGGTTTTGCCTTGACTTGCGACGGGGGTGAAAATAAATTCATCTGATTTTGTTATGGATACGACCATGCGCAACACGGCCGGGGGCGGCTATTGCGTGAACGTTTCGGTGGCCAACGTCCATGCCCGTCCCGGTTTCGCCTCCGAGGTGGTTACCCAGGCGCTCATGGGGGAGAAGGTAGTGGAGCTGGAGGCAGAAACGAACTGGATCCGGATCCGCCAGTGGGACGGATATGAGGGATGGATTCACCGGTTCTTTCTCACCGGGGCCAACGGACAGTTTTCAGAAGGAATTGCCTCCGGAGGGTCGTGTGTCGTGGATGACCTGTTCGGGCAGGTTCATGAGGAAAGGACACCGTCCTCTCCCGTTCTCCGGGATCTGGTTTACGGAGACGAACTTGTTGTGCTTGACCGCAAGAGAGAGTGGACCCGGGTATTGCTTCCTGATGGGGAGAGTGGGTGGACTGTGGCCCGCCAGGCGCCGCGGGTGTCCGGGGATGTGAGGAAGTATGTGACCCGCCTGGCTCTGCGGTTCCTGGGCGTTCAGTACCTGTGGGGCGGGAAATCCCCCAAAGGATTCGACTGTTCCGGGTTTGCTCAAACGGTGATGAAGTCGGTTGTTCCGCTGCCGCGGGACGCCCGGGACCAGGCGGAAGATCCGCACTTAGTGGCCGTTGATCTCGGGGATGCCAAAGAGGGAGATCTCATCTTCTTTTCTCTGGAAGGAGACGAAGTGGATCATGTGGCCGTCTTTCTGGGAGGCGACCGTTTCGTTCACTGTTCCGGCTTTGTGAAAGTCGAGTCATTCGACAGAAACTCCCGGGACTACAACGACCGTTTACGCCGCGGTTTGGACCGGGCAAAGAGTATTGAAAGGGTCTGTCGTTGAAGACTCTCAAGCGATTTGGAAACGGCATACTGAACCGGGAGGTGCTGGTTCTCAATCAAAACTATCAGCCCCTGTTAATCTGTACGGCCAAGCGGGCCATCTGCATGATCTATCTGGGGAAGGTGGAGGTGGTGGAGAGCTACCGGGATGCCGTTCACTCGCCCAGTACCACCTGGCTCCTTCCCAGTGTGATCAAGCTTCACAAATATGTAAGGGTCAAGGGAAATGACATCGTTCTGTCCCGGAAGAACATTCTGAAACGGGACCGGCATCAGTGTCAGTACTGTGGACGTCGAAGCGTCCCCATGACCGTTGACCACGTCATCCCCAAGGAGCGTGGAGGGAGGGACAGCTGGGAGAATCTCGTATGCTGCTGCCATATCTGCAACCGGAAGAAGGGGAACCGGACGCCGGAAGAGGCGGGACTCAAGCTGTTGAGGCGTCCCCGGGAGCCCAGCAGAATTCACTATATTCGCCAGTTCGTTAAGAAGGAGCAGGAACGGTGGCGGCCGTATCTTTACATGGAACCTTCGGACGGATCAAGGGCGGAAGCATGAAGGGAAAGCGGGTATTGAGCGGAATTCAACCCTCCGGCCATCTCCATCTGGGCAATTATTTTGGCATGATGAAGCGGATGATTGAATATCAGAGGGACAATGAATTGTTCACCTTCCTGGTGAACTATCATGCCCTGACGTCCGTAACCGACAGCCAGAGGCTCAGAAAGAATACTCTTGACGCGGCGTGCGATTTTCTCGCTCTGGGGCTCGATCCCGGGAAGTCGGTTTTCTGGGTCCAGTCGGACGTCCCCGAAGTGACGGAGCTGACCTGGTTGCTCAGCAACGTCACCGGTGTGGGCGTTCTGGAACGGGCTCATTCATACAAGGACAAGATTGCCAAGGGGGCCACTTCCAGTCACGGCCTTTTCAGTTATCCCGTCCTGATGGCTGCCGATATCCTGCTTTTCGGGGGCGAGGTGGTTCCCGTGGGGAAGGACCAGAAGCAGCATCTGGAGATCAGCCGGGACATTGCCCTCAGGTTCAATGCTACCTACGGGGAAACATTTGTGGTTCCCGAGCCTCTCATTGAGGAGTCGAGAGCCGTTATTCCGGGCACGGACGGGCAGAAAATGTCCAAGTCGTACGGCAACACCATTGAAATCTTCTGTGGCAAGGACGAGTTAGTCCGCTCCGTCATGGGGATCGTTACCGACCCCACGCCGGTGGACCGGCCCAAAGATCCCGAAAGGAGCACCCTTTTCCGGATATACTCCCTTTTTCTTGATCCCTCCGGAACAGAAGAATTGAAAAACCGGTTCCTGGAGCCGGGACTTCGATACAGTGATGTAAAGCGTGACCTCATTGAGGTGATCTGGGACTTTTTTGAACCTTACCGTGAGACGCGCCGGTGCCTTTTCGAGGACAGGGAAGGGGTGGTGAAGATTCTGAAGGAGGGGGCGGAAAAGGCCCGGGAGGTGGCCCGGGTATACCTGAGGAAGGCCCGGGAAAACGTGGGGTTGAACTACTGGGATTGATGGATTACCGGGTTCAACTGGACACATTCAGCGGTCCCTTGGATCTTCTTCTTTTCTTTGTTCGCCGGGACGAGATCGACATCATGGATATCCCCATCGCCAGGATCACACGGGAATATCTTTCGTATCTCCGGGCCATGGAGACCCTGAACGTGGCCATTGCAGGAGAGTTTCTTGTCATGGCCGCCACTCTCATGCGGATCAAGGCCAGGATGCTTCTGCCCCGGCCCGGCCAGGGGGATGAGGAGGAGGTGGAAGACCCGAGAAAGGAGCTCGCCTTTCAGCTCCTGGAGTACCAGCGGTACCGGGAGGGAGCCGACGAACTGGCCCGCAGAATGGAGGGTCGAAGGGCGGTGTTTCCCAGGCCTCCCCTGGCGACGGGGGATGAGATGAAGGGAGATCCGCTGTTCTATCTTGGCGACGTATCCCTGTTTGATCTTGTCCAGGTGTTCAAGGAGATGCTGGACCGGCTGCCACCGTCGGTAACTTATGATGTTACCAGGGACCAGGTGACGGTAAGGGAACAGATGGCCGTCCTGATGTCGAAGTTTGCGGACCGGCAATTCTTCAGGTTTTCCGAGCTCATTCCCCAGGTTGACTCAAGACAGAAGCTCATTGTGGCTTTCGTGGCCCTGTTGGAGCTCATCCGGGACGGTCAAGTCAAGGTGAGGCAGAAAGGTGTATTTGACGATTTTGTTGTGGAGAGAACCTCCCCTGCCGGTGGCGAGATGGCGGAAGCCTGAAGGCGGGCCGGGGCGTGTCGAGGGAAGAACAGCGGATCATTGAAGCCCTGCTGTTTACGTCTCCGGACGTATTGACACAGGCCCGTATTGACCTGGTTTTCGATGGCGATTCTCCCCGTCTGGATACCGTGGTATCGGAGCTCAACGCACGGTATGAACGGGAGGATCACTCGTTTGCCATTGAGAAGGTCGCCGGCGGATATCGCCTGGTCACCCGGCCGGAATTTGAGCCCTGGATCCAGCGGATGAGGACCCGGGCATCCGCGTCGTCCATTTCGCGGGCGGCCCTGGAGGCTCTCTCCGTTGTTGCGTATAAGGGACCCGTCAGCCGGGCGGAAATTGAGAGTATCAGGGGTGTGGACAGCGGAAGTGTGATCAAGACATTGTTGGAAAAAGATCTCATCGGGATAAAGGGCCGGGCCAAGGGCCCGGGCCGGCCCCTCATTTATGTCGTCACCCCCACGTTCTTGGTGACCTTCGGCATCGACTCGTTGTCGGATCTTCCAAAACTGAGGGAAATATCGGACCTTGTCTCGGCCGCCCCTGGCGGCAGAGGAGATTCCCCCGGTTCTCCTCCTGACCCGCCCGGTTAAGGGGATGCGGCTCAACAAATACCTTGCTTCCGCCGGTGTGGCCTCCCGTCGCAAGAGTGTGACCCTAATCCGATCCGGCCGCGTCGAGGTGAATGGGGAGGCTGTGACCAACCCCTTCCGGGAGATTTCCCCTGAAGAGGAGGTAACCTTTGACGGGAAGCGGGTAACTCCCGCGGCCCGGGTCAGCCTCATCGTCCTGAACAAACCGAAGGGGGTTCTCACCACCGTCCGGGATGAGCGGGGCCGGCCCACGGTTCTGGACCGGATGGACCCCGGAGAGCGCCTCTTTCCCGTGGGTCGACTCGACAAGGACACCACGGGTGCTTTGCTGCTCACCAACGACGGCGATCTGGCCTACCGTCTTACCCACCCGAAATTCGAGGTGGAGAAAATCTACAGGGTAACCCTGGACAGGCCCATGGGGCGAAGGGACCTCAAGAGAATTGAGGCCGGCGTTGACATCGGACACGCGGAGACGGGACGTGCCATCGTTCTGGGTCAGGAGGGAGGAGTTCAGGCCGACGGGAAAAGATCGTCCGTCCGGGTGAGGTTGCACCTCACGCACGGAAAAAAACGGGAGATCCGCAGGATGATTTCGGCCCTCGGTTACCGGGTTCTTCATCTTCACAGGGAATCGTTTGCCGGTATCGGCGTGGATGGTCTGGATCCCGGGGAGTGGAGGGAGTTGACCCCCGGGGAGGTGGAAAAATTGATGGGACACCAGGGGGTGGTACGGGGGGCGGTGAGGGGATAGTGCTTGGGTATTGGGAGGGGGGTGGTTAAATTTTCTGGCTTTTTGAAAGTCACAGGACACTCTTGATTGTACCCTTTTCACAGGCAGATCCTCCCGTCATTGGGGACCGGCCATGATCGTCGCCATTGACGGTCCCGCAGCGTCCGGAAAGAGTACGACGGCAGAGGGGGTGGCCCGGAGGC
>JBHIEY010000013.1:0-22790 GCA_046861835.1 Fidelibacterota bacterium
CGTTCCAGTCCGTGGCGTTTCGCGATTTCAAAATCGTTGGGATCGTGGGCCGGAGTCACTTTTACACATCCCGTGCCAAACGCGGGATCCACATATTCGTCGGCGATGACCGGTATCTCCCGTCCCACCAGGGGAAGAACCGCCGTTTTTCCATGGAGGTGGGCGAAGCGAGAATCCTGGGGATGAACGGCCACGGCCGTGTCGCCTAACATGGTCTCAGGACGGGTGGTGGCCACCACGAGCCCGCCCTCCCCGTCCTTCAACGGATACCTGATGTACCACAGATGGCCCTTTACTTCCCGGTAGATAACCTCTTCATCGGAAATTGCCGATCGAGTCTTTGGACACCAGTTGACGAGACGTTTGCCCCGGTAGATGTACCCCTTCTTGTACAGCATGACGAACGCGGTGATCACGGCCCGGCTGTAGCCGTCGTCCATAGTGAACCGCTCCCGCTCCCAGTCGCAGGAACACCCCAGCCGTTTCAGCTGTTCGACGATGAGGGACCCGTATTTTTGTTTCCACTGCCAGGCATACTCAAGAAACCGCTTCCGTCCGAGTTCTTCCTTGGTCACCCCTTCCTTCTCGAGGATCCGGTTCAGACGCGTTTCGGTGGCTATGGAGGCGTGATCCGTACCGGGAACCCAGCAGGCTTCCCTCCCCTCCATACGGGCTTTCCTCACCAGGATATCCTGGATCGTGTTGTTCAGAACGTGCCCGATGGTGAGGCTACCGGTAACGTTAGGGGGAGGGATAAGAACGGTGTAGGGTTTCCTGTCCCTGTTCACCCGGGCGTGAAAATAGCCCTGCCGCAGCCAGTGGCCGTACCAGCGGGTCTCAACCTGGGTGGGATCGTAGACCTTGGGCAGCTGCTTAGGATTGGAAAAACCGCCCGTCACTTCTCGAGGATCAAACTGAAGGCGGTGGTCAGCTTCAACACGTTCTGGTTGGCCTTAATGAGGTTATCCGTGACAATCGAGGCGACGTTCCTCATGACCTTGAAGCCGAGTTCGGGGTCTGAATTGCAGATCGCAAAGAATTCGTCTTTCTTATTCACGCCCATCTTGCAACCGGTGGTGGCTTTCACGGTGGCCGTCCGCTTGTCGTCGTTTCCAAGGAGTGACATTTCTCCGAAGACGGGGAACATGTCGCTCGTGAGATTGATGATGGCCTTCTCCCGCGTATCATAGGAACCCCGGCTCAATTGAAGGGTCAGGGCCTGATTGATTTCCACCTTTCCCTCCAGAAGAAGATAGAGGGAATCCCCCACCTCTCCTTCATGAAAAATGACCTGTTGGGCGGGGTAGTCGCGCACCTTTATCACCTTTCTGAATTTCTCCAGGTGTCCTTCGTCGAGATCCTCAAAGAGGCGATACTTGCCCAGACTTTTCAATGCGTCCTTTCCCTTCCCCATGAGTCTCTCCCCGAGCTACATGATCACAATGGCCTTTTCGTTCTCCCTGATAACATAATCCCTTTCGGGATTGACAACGACGGCCATCTTGCTTTCCTCCCCCAGCGTGTGTCCCGCCGCCTTCAGCTTCCGTTCAATGAAGGCATCCAATGCGGAAGTGTCCGACGACAGAATCTCCCCGATCCCGATGTGTTCCTCCTCGGAAAAGATGCTCACGAGAATCCACCCCTTCCGGTCACGAAAGTAGTCGATCAGTTCCCCGCACTTTTTCCCCACGAAATCGGGAGGAATGTCGACCCTCCGGAACAGACCCCGCGTGCCGGCGTCCATCAGGGCTTCCACGGTCTGCGGAACACCGGGGTCCATCACATGGGAGGCCACCATGTAGGCACCGAAATCATCGCTCAGGATGACTTCGTCCACATTCGCCCGGCGAATATGGGTGAGGTTTTCTCTCTCCGTAATGTAGGCGATAACGCGAACCTTGGGGGCCAGCGTCTTGATAGTGAGGGTGGCGAATATGGTTTTCTCGTCGGGATGGCGGCCCCCTTCTGCGGAATCGCTGGGCAGTATGATGGCCGCACTCGCTCCTTTCACATTGGCCCGTTCCAGAATCGGCTCCCGGGTGAAGTCCCCCCGGACGAATTTGAAGTTCAGGCCTCGGTACTTGTTTCGAATCCCTGCAATCGTATCCTCATGTTCATCGTTAATCAGCACAATATCCATTTCCCGCCCGCCGGCGAGATTCTGAAGCGAATCCAAGAGACGATCCGTACTTCGGTTCCACCCGCAGAGAAGAATGTGTCCCTCAATGGTTAATTTTTCCAATCCCTTGTCCTCCCGGATTCTTCTGGCCACGAATATGGATGAAATGGTGGCGGTGAGCATGGCCGTTAGGAGAATGCCGCCGTACATGACAAAGATGGCCAGGAGCCGGCCCACCATCGTCTGGGGAGTGTAATCCCCATACCCCACGGTGGTCATGGTAACGATGGCCCACCAGAAGGGGTTGACCCCCTGGGTTATTTCCCTCACCCCCTCCACGTGGCTGATGGCCCATCCTCCCAGGACCATGACCAGATAGATCCCCGCGACAACTCGAAAAAAAGGGTTTCGCAGGATATTCTTGAGAGATCTTATCACGAATGGAATTTACACTCCGCCGTCAAAAAATGTTAGTCATACTCCGTCCGGCCGCGGCGAACCGCTGCTCCGCCCGGGGACCACCCTCCAAATGTCCCTGCAGCGCAAAGACTGGAAGGTCAACGCGGGTTCGTCGCTCCCCTTGGCTTCCGATTTCCCGGCAGGTCAGTTGTCATGGGCCTGTGAAACGATGGCCACGCCCGCACTGGCTCCAATACGCGTCGCACCGGCCTGTATCATGGCCGTGGCCTGCTGCAGGGTCTTGATCCCCCCCGAGGCCTTCACCCCCATACGGTTTCCCACCACCTTTCGCATGAGCGCCACGTCTTCCACGGTGGCCCCCCCGGGGGAAAAACCGGTGGACGTCTTGACGAAATGGGCCCCCGCCTTCTGGGCCAGGCGGCAGGCCGTAATTTTCTCGTCCCGGGTGAGAAGGGAGGTCTCAATAATGACTTTGACCACATGGCCGCCGGCTGCCTCGACCACCTGGCGAATGTCGGACTCCACCACGTCAAGATCGCCGTCTTTGAGGGCACCAAGGTTCATGACCATGTCGAATTCCCGGGCTCCGTCGTCCAGAGCCTGGAGGGTTTCCGCCACCTTCACGGGTGTCGTCGTGGCTCCTAAAGGAAAGCCGATGACGGTACAAACGGGAATGGACGATCCCTCCAGCTCCCGGCGGCAGAAAGTGACGTGAACGGGATTCACGCAGACGGAGGCGAAACCGTGGGTTCTTGCCTCCCGGCAGAGCCGGCGAAGTGCGTCCCGCGTGGCATCCGGTCTTAGCAGCGTGTGATCAATAAGGGAGGCGATTTTCTCGACGTCAGCCATACGCTAACAAGATCTCCTTTACCCGCTTCACCAACTCCCGGGCCTCTTCCTCCGTTTTCGATTCGGCATAGATCCGAATGATGGGCTCGGTGTTGGACGGGCGGATATGGACCCACCGGTCAGACCACATAAGTTTCAAACCGTCGCCCCTATCCTGGGTCGCCCGGGGAAACGCTGCGGCCACCGCACCCAGAAACTCAGCAGGCTTGCTCTCTCCGGTGGGGACTCTTTCCTTTACCATGACATAGCTGGGAAACGAGTCGAAAATCTTTCCTACCGGCCTCTCCGATCTTGCCATTCTGCCCAGAACGAGGGCGGCAGCCACCAGGGAATCCCGGCCCAGATGGACGTCCTTGAGAATGACGCCTCCATTCCCTTCTCCCCCGATGGAGGCGGCGTGGTGCTTCATCGCCTCCACCACGTGGATTTCACCCACGGCCGTCCGGTGGACGGCGGCACCATAGCGACGGGAGACATCGTCGACCGCCCGGGTGGTGGACAGGTTGGTGACCACAACGGGAGGAACGTCGGCGCCGGAAAGAACCTCATCCACGGCGAACACCAGCGTGTATTCCTCCCCGAGGGGCCGGCCCGACTCGTCCACGATGGCCAGTCTGTCACCATCGGGATCGACGGCAAATCCCACATCGCACCGGCGATGTCTTACCGTTTCTTGCAGAGCCTCCAGATGTTCGGGCAGAGGTTCTGGATGTCTCGCAAACCGCCCCGACAGATCACAGTGGATTCGAACCACCGTGCACCCGAGTTTTTCCAGGAGCAGGGGAAGAATGTCACCGGCGGCACCATTGACGGCATCCACCGCGACGGAGAAGTTCCTCTGGCGTATCCTCTCCACGTCGAGCCAGCCCAGGGAGAGAATCCGGTGAATGTGGCGGAAGCCCGCCCGGTCAAACCTGGAGTAACTTCCCGGAGCCGCCTTGCCGGTGTCACCCTCCGTTCTCAGCCCGTGAAGCAGTTGTCCGAACTCTCCAGCGGTGAGAAAACATCCGTCGGCACCCACGAACTTCAGTCCATTCCATTCCGCCGGGTTGTGGCTGGCGGTGACCATGATCCCCCCGTGAGCGTCGGTATCTTCCACGGCGAACTGAAAGGTGGGAGTGGGACAGATCCCGCAGTCCCGGACGGACGCGCCCACCGATTCCAGACCCGCCGTAATGGCCGAAACAAGCTCGGCGCCCGACGGCCGCGTGTCCCGTCCAATCATGATTTTTTCCCCCGGACAAAACCGGAGAAAAGCCCGGGCGTACCGGACGGCCACCGCGGCATCCAGATCGGAGGGGAAAATTCCCCGGACACCGGAAATACTTTCAATCAACATGATGAAGGAGGAGGACTATTCTCAATGCCTTGCCGCGGGCATCGCTGCCTGATGGGAGAGGGTGAAACGGACTTAAGAACCTGAAGGGGTGAGAAAAGAGATCCGCTGGCTGGCGGACGAACGGGTCATCCCGTCCCGTCAGCGGCGGAAAACCGCAGGGGAAACGGAGCCATCACCTTCTGGGCTTTCCATTCCTCATCCGTCTTGCCGCGCTGGGCTTCAGGTAAAAAGACTTTCTCCGGATATCGCGCAGAATACCGGCCTTCTCATACTTCTTCTTGAAGCGCTTGAGGGCCCGGTTGAGATCTTCCCCTTTTCGAACCGTCACCTGAACCAGTTTCGCCACCTCCCTTCCTTCAGTGGAGATCCTATGGATCGACCCTAACCCAGATAGGTTTTGAGACTCTTGCTGCGGGATTTGTGCCGGAGACGCCGGATGGCTTTCTCCTTGATCTGGCGAACCCGCTCGCGGGTGAGGTTGAACTCCTCACCGATCTCGTTGAGAGTGAGAGCATAGTCCCGGTCAATGCCAAAGTACATCTTAATCACGTCCCGTTCCCTCTCTTTGAGGGAATCGAGACAGGCCCGTATTTCCTCTTTCAGGGATTCACTCATCAGCGAACTGTCGGGCGGCCGCTGATTGTCATCCTCGATGACATCCATGAGAGAATTCCTGTCGCCGTCACGGAAGGGGGCGTTCAGGGAATGATGCCGCCTTGAAATCCGGACGGCATCGGTGACCTCTTCCGCCTGCATGTCCAACTGTTTGGCGATTTCGTCCTCATTGGGAGGACGCTCGTATTCGGACTCCAGGTCCTCAGCCGCCTTGGTGATCTTGCTGATGGTTCCCACCCGGTTCAGCGGCAACCGGACGATCCGGGAATGCTCCGCCAGAGCCTGCAGGATGGACTGGCGGATCCACCAGACTGCATACGAGATGAATTTGAAACCCCGGGTCTCATCGAACCTCTCGGCGGCCTTGATAAGACCGAGGTTGCCCTCGTTGATCAGATCGGTAAGGGGAAGTCCCTGACCCTGATAGTCCTTCGCCACGGAAACGACGAAGCGCAGGTTCGCCTCAGTCAGCTCCTTTAACGCCTCCTGGTCCCCCTTCTTGACCCTCTGGGCCAGTTCAATCTCCTTCTGAGGCTCCAGGGGCTCATACTTGCCGATCTCCTCGAGGTACCGGCTCAAACTCCTGTTGGCATCACTGGGCATTCACCACCCCCTCTTGCTCTTTTTTCTCGTCCAGTTAGTGGCCGCCGCATAAAAGTATGTAAATTTACGTCCCTTTCGTCAATTCTTCAAGGCCGCGTCCCAACTTTTCCTGTGGGTTTTTCCCGTCTCCTCACCTCCGGGTTCCACCGCCGCCCGGCTCCAATCCCCCCTCGAGAAACCGCCGGGACAGTTTCACGAATTCCTCGACCGAAACCGATTCCGGCCGGCGGCTGAAATCAAAATCCGTGATTTCTTCCCACGGGTACATGTCCAGAGAGTTCTTCAGCATCTTACGTCTCTGCGAAAAGGCTCTTCTGACCAGGAGACGAAACGCCTGGCGGCCGCGGCGGTTCCACGCGAATTTCCCGTGCGGTCGAATGGACACCACCGCCGACCGGACCCTCGGCCGGGGCACAAAGACCTCCGGGGGCACCTTTAATTCCTCCTTCACGTCTCCTGCCGATTGAACCATGACCGTGAGGCGCCCATAGGCCCGGGTCCCGGGGACCGCCGTCAGGCGGTCGGCCACTTCCTGCTGGACCATGAAGTGGATGTCACTCCACCTTCCGGGATCGTCCAGAAAGCGGAAAATCAGGGGTGATGTGATGCTGTAGGGGATATTGCCCACCACCCTCACGGGAAACCCCGTAAAGGGAAGAGCGGACAAATCGATCTCCAGGACGTCCCCCAGGATAAAGGTGCACCCCTTCAACCCCGGCTGGGCAACCAGCGACTCGAATAGAGCTCTATCGATTTCAACGCCCACCAGCTCCCTGACCCGGGGAGCAAGCACTTCGGTGAGGGCCCCCTCCCCCGGTCCGATCTCCAGGATGGAATCGGTAGGCTGCGGTCCGATGATTCTGACCACCTTGTTCAGGAGATTCGTGTCCCGGAGAAAATGTTGACCCCACCTCTTTCGCGTAGCCCGCGTCACTCCGGAAGACCGAAAAACCGGCGGGCCGTGGCAGAGGTGACATCGCCCACTTCCTCCGCGGTTATTCCCTTCGCCCGGGCAACGGCGCCGGCGATATGGGGAATATGAGCGGGCTCATTGACTCTTCCCCGGACGGGAACCGGGGCCAGAAAGGGGGAATCCGTTTCCAACATGACCGACTCCAGAGGAACCTCTCTCAGAAGATCGTCGGGCCAATGGCGGTGCTTCCCTCCCGTCGGAGGAAAGGTGACGTTACCCGTAAAAGATATCAAGAACCCCAGCGACATGAATCGTTTTGCCACATCCGGGGTGCCGGAAAAGCAGTGAATCACGCCCCGGGAACATCCGGAAGATTCAACCACGTCCAGCACCTCGTTGGTGGCGTTCCGGCAGTGAACAATGACCGGCAGGTCCAGCTCGGCGGCCAGCTCAAGCTGCCGGGCAAAGACTTCCTTCTGCCTGCCGCGCGGGGAGAGAGGACGAAAAAAATCGAGCCCTATCTCCCCCAGGGCCACCGCCATGGGATGAGCCGCGAGATCCCGGAGACGCTCGAGATACCCGGAAGGAGCATCCCCGGCGTCATGGGGATGCACCCCCACCGACGCAAACACATCGACGTAGCGGGAAGCGATGGAGAGTGACTTCTCGGAACTGGAAAGATCGGTCCCCACACAAATCATCTTCTCCACACCGGCGGAACGGGCCCGCCCCATGACGCCATTCAGCCGGGAGACAAGATCGGGATGGAAAAGGTGGGTATGGCTGTCCACAAACACCGGACCCCTCTTCCTGAAAGAGACCTCAGTCCCCGTCAGGAAATAGGCACCCCGGCCCCAACGGAGGGATCATCCACGGTCACCAAGACCACCGAACCGTCCCCTGTGGCCGCCAGGAGCATGCCGTTGGACTCCACTCCCCGGATGGTCACAGGCTTGAGGTTGGTGACCACCACGATCACCTTCCCCACAAGTTCACCGGGATCGTAATGGGGAGCGATACCCGCCACGATCTGGCGAGACTCGTCGCCCAGGTCAATGTGAAGGGCGAGGAGCGTGTCCGCCCCTTTGACCTTTTCCGCTTCCGTTATCCGGGCAGTCCTGAGCCGGATCTTTTGAAACTCTTCAATGGTGATGATTCCTTCGGGCATTTTTCCCTCCTCTTCTGCCGGCCGGCGGACAGCCGACTGAAGTTCAATCCGCGGAAACGGGACTTCAAAGGTCCCCAGTTCCCTCTCGCTCAAGAGCCTTCCCCACGACCCATCCGCCAGATTCCCCCGGTAACGTTCACCGGGATCCAGGGCTCCGATTGTCGTGAGAATCTTCTCCACTTTTTCCGGCATGATGGGGTGCAAAAGCTCCAGAGCGATTCTCAACGATTCGCAGGCAAAATACAGGACGGTTCCCGCCCGGTCTTTCTGAGAGGTCACCAGCTTCCACGGCTCACTCTTTTCCATGTACCGGTTAATGGCCCGGACGAACTGCAGCGTTTCTTCCACCGCCTCGTTGACACGCATGGCCGCTATTTTTTCCATCACCTTGCCGGGAATTCTCTCCCCGTATGCCCTGAGCCCCGTCTCCGTCTCACCGGGGGATCCCGGAACGGGAATTCTTCCGTCAAAATGGCGGCGAATCAGCGTCACCACCCGCCCCACCAGGTTTCCCAGATCATTGGCAAGATCGCTGTTGTACCGGCGGGCAAATCCCTCAAGGGAAAAACTGCTGTCCTGGCCCAGTACCATGTCCCGCATGAGAAAGTACCGGACAGAATCGACACCGCACTCTTCGATGAGATCGAGGGGCTTGACCACATTGCCCAGGGACTTGGACATCTTGAAGTCCTCACTCAGCCACCAGCCGTGGGCAAACATGGCATGAGGAAGAGGGAGCCCGGCGGCAAACAGAAAGGTGGGCCAGTAAACGGCATGGGTGGTGAGAATATCCTTGCCGATCAGGTGGGTGTCGGCAGGCCACCATTTCCTGAACCTCTCGTCATCCCGGGTTGCCCCCACCGCACTGACATAATTTAGGAGAGCGTCAAACCAGACGTAGGTCACATAGTCCGGATCAAAAGGAAGCTCAATCCCCCAGGGGAGGCGGGACTTGGGCCGGGAAATGCACAGATCTTCCAGAGGCTGACGCAGGAATCCGAGAACTTCGTTCCGGCGGAATTCGGGCTGTATGAACCCGGGGTGGTCCCGGATATATTGAACCAGCCTGTCCTGATAGCGGCTCATCTTGAAAAAGTAGTTCTTTTCCGTAATCACCTCCAGTTTCCGCCGGTGCTGGGGACATTTCCCGTCCACAAGCTCCTTGTCCGTGTAGAACCGTTCGCACCCCACACAGTAGCGACCTGAATACTCATCAAAATAGATGTCTCCCCCGTCATGGATTCGTTGAAGAACGGTCCGGACTACCTCCTGGTGATCCGGATCGGTGGTGCGAATGAAATGGTCGTACCGGATATGGAGCTTCTCCCACAGCCCCTTGAAACGGACCACCATTTCATCGCAGTGCTCCTTGGGGGAAACCCCCCGCTTGCGGGCCGCCTGAAAGACTTTCTGACCGTGCTCATCCGTGCCTGTGAGAAAGAAGACCTCTTCCCCGGCTTCCCGGTGATACCGGGCCAGAACGTCGGCCAGAATGGTGGTGTAGGCGTGCCCCAGATGGGGCTCGTCATTCACATAGTAGATGGGTGTGGTGATATAGAACTTGGTCATGACTCCATCTCTGTCGCCCCGCGCAGACTCTGGCGAATATCCAGAAGCAAGTTCATAAAGACTAAGTTGGGTTGATAATTCCGGCCCAGGGAATCCATGCACAATTCGATGGCAGACACGACCCCGGCAAAGTCGGCCCGGGGAAAACGGGTGCAAAGCTCCTGAATGTCGTCTCTTAGTTTGGCCAGAATGAGGCGGGCCCGGCCGTCTAACGTTCGCATAAGGTATGCATCCCTGAAAACGTAACTCAAGAGTTGAAAGTGGAGCGACAGGACCTGGGGATCCGTCCGGTAAGTGGAGAGGGCATGGGTGATGAAATTCCGGTACCCCTCTCCGGACTCCCGGGTCAACCACGCAACCAGGTTTTGGATGCCCGAATCCAGGTCATCCAGGTTTTCCTCCGCAAGCATCCTGGCCAGGCGGACATTCCCCTGGGACAGGTGGGCTATGAGTCGTGCCCTGGAATCCTCCAGATTCAAGCGGCCCGTCAGATAGGAGACAAGTGCCTCCTCCCCGACGGCCGGAAAATAGACGCCGTGACACCGGGAGCGGATGGTTTCCGCCAGCCGCTCCGGGTGTTCCGTCGTGAGAATGAAGGTCGTATCGCCGGGGGGTTCTTCCACAATCTTCAACAGGGCATTCGCCGATTCCCCCTGCTGGGTCATGAGCATGTGGGCATCAAAAATCAGGACGAATTTACGCCCCCTTTCCACTGCTTTCAGATAGATTTTCTCCCTCAGCTCCCGGACGGAGTTTAACAGTATGGTGGTGGCTCTCGGCAGTGAGATTTTGGTATAGGGATCCCGTCCCTTGGTTGCCATCAATTCCGTCAGAAGAGCCAGTGTCCTGTCGGACAGGGCCTTCAAAGGACGATCTTCCTTGACGATATCCCTGTTCCTCGGAAAGGGAACCAGAAGGGTAACGTTCGGGGCCTGCAGCGTCTTGAATTTTGCACACGAAGGACAGTTTCCGCAGGGTCCATCCTTTGGAGTGTGGCAGTTCATCAGCGCACTGAACAGGATGGCATACCCCTCTTTTCCGGTCCCCGGGGGACCGTGGAATAGGTAAGCACCCGCCACGCGGCCGTTCCGGTAGGCCGCAAGGAGTCGCCGCCACACCTTTTCCTGGGGTGCCAGGTTTTCAAACATGGGTTGACTCGCTGCCTTGTTTCACAAACTCTCACAAGTGGTGTCATTACACGTCCCGCCCTGGCGGGACGTGGTAATCCCGTTTTCTCATCGACGAAGGTAATTGTAAGCCGATGGATGATTCATGGTTACCCCTTCTTTACAAGCCACGCTTCCGGGTTGAGCTTCTGGCGGTTGCCCCAGACTTCAAAATGGAGTTTGGCCCCGTCAAGGGATCCCGAATCCCCAACGTGGGCGATCACCTCTTGAGCTCTCACATGGGTATTCTCTCCCACTTCCACGTCCGTCACATGGGTATACACGGTGTAGAAACCGCCTCCATGATCGATGATGATGGTGTTTCCGTATCCCCGGATATAGGTCACGGTCGTGACCGTACCGTTGAAAACGGCCCGGACCTCGCTCCCCTCCTCACCCCGGATGTCGATGCCCGGGTTTTCGGTGACCGTTTTCAGGGTCGGATTTCTCTGGCTACCGAACCGGGAGACAATCGGTCCTTCCACGGGCCACGGGAGCCGGCCTTTCAGGGAAACAAAGTCGGATGCCGCCGCCACTTCTTCCTCACGCCGCCGCCTTTCCATTTCGGCAAGCCGGGCCGCCCTCTCTCGCTCCAGGCGGAGAATGATTTTTTCCAGCTCCTGCACCGCCGAACGGCGGGCCTGGAGCGCTTCGGTCAAATTCTGGCGGTCTTTCTTGAGCTGGACAAGCTCCCGGTTTCTCAGCCGGCGGTTCCTCTCCAGCCAGACCTTCCTGGCCGTCCGTTCCCGGTCGATTTTCTCCAGGTCCTTCAGGTCCTTCTCAAGGGATAACCGCCGGGCCCCTATCTCCTTGAGAGCGGACCGTATCTCTCCCGCAAGGATCCTGTCGTAGTTCGAGATGATGGTCAGGTACTTGGACCGGTAGATCGCCTGGCGCCACGACTCAGAATCGAAAAGAAGGGCAAGTTCGGATAACTTCCCCCGCGTGTACACATCCACCACGCGGCGGGCGTACCGTTCCTGAAGGGCGGCGTATTCCCGCTCCCTCGCTCTTATCGCCTCTTTGGCCTCTTCAATGGCCCGCTTCTTGGCGTGCTCCTCCTTCTTGAGCCGGTACAGCAGATTCCGCACGAGCGTGATTTCCTCATCCAGCTCGTCCACCTTTTGTGCCGTGCTCTTTTCCTGATGGGAAGTCTCCCGGATTCGCCTTTCGAAATCCTTGATCTCCTCCCGAAGCCGGTCCAGTTCATGGGAGTGGAACTGAATATCCTCATCGATGCTCTCCACCTGAGCCCGGCCGGAAACGGGGAAGAGCAGGGCCACCACGAGTACCTGGGATACGACCCGGGAAGTCACGGCGGGAAAATAGATTGACCCTCAGTGATTATCAATTCTTTTTCCGTGGGCGACCGGGGGTCCAGGCGGTGAAAGGGCTTGACTAAACTCGAGGCGTTAACTATTTTGATCACGGGCACTGTCTCAACAGAAGGAGGCAAAGGTGAAAAGCGCGGTCTGGCAAAACATTTTCCGGGGGAGGGACAAGAATCAGAGCAAAGAAGTGCTGGCCCTGAAGCAGGTCCCCGTCTTCGACGGCCTGGATGACAGAGAACTGGCAGAAATTGAACGGGTGGTCCATCACCGCACCTATAAACCGGACGAATACGTCTTTCGAAGAAATGCTCCCGGCGAGGGACTTTACATCATCCTTCAGGGGAAAGTGGATATACTCACGGCGACGGATGAGGGGAAATCCAATCTCGTGGCGTCTCTCATGGAAGGGGACTTCTTCGGCGATCTTTCCCTTCTGGATCAGGAACCCCGATCGGCCAACGCCGTCTCGCGGGACCATTCCGAACTGCTGGGATTCTTTCGACCCGATCTGACGTCCATTCTGAAACGAAAACCGGATCTGGGGGTTAAGATTCTCTTCAACGTGGCCAGGGTTATTGGCGAGAGACTGAGAAAAACCAACGAACTTCTGGAGGCGGCCCAGGCCAAACAGGAAGGGTGAACGGCAGTCCGAAAGATCCGGTTCAGCGATTCTACCGTCTGGCTCTGATCCTTTTAGGGGTCGGCTTTTTGGTTATCGTCTGGCCCTATATTTCCAGCATCGTTCTTGTTCTGGTCTTCGCCTTCCTTTTCACAACAATCCTGCTTCCCATTGTGGACTGGCTGGAGGGAAGAATGAAAAGCCGGGCACTGGCCGTCATGTCAACCCTGGTTACCCTCGTGGCCGTAATCGTCCTTTTCCTTTTCAGTTTCATCAGCCAGCTCTCCCACGAAGCCCGGGATATAGCCCAGGAAATGGATCAACAACAGTTGGTGGAAGGACTTCAAGAGCTGCGCCTCGCCATTGTTGACGGGTCCCCTGCTTTTGTCCAGGGCTTTATCCGGGAATACCTGGAGGGGGGAACGTCGGTCGCGATTTCAGCGGAGAAAATCAGCGGTTACGTGAATGCGGTGATTCAGAAGCTTTCCCAGCTCACGGGAGCTGTCGGTTCCCTCATCTTTTTCACTCTCATGCTGCTTCTCTTCACTGTCATAATCCTCTACGAATACCACAATTTCAAGCGGTCCCTTGTGGGCCTCATTCCCAACAAGTATTTCGAATTGGGAATCCGGCTCCTTCGCAACATTGAAAAGCAGGTGAGCAGTTACCTCCACGGACAGCTCCTTGCCGCGTCCAGCGTGGCCGTCCTTTCCATTATCGGTCTTTTCCTGCTCAATGTCCTGGTGGACGCGAAACTGTCCCTCATCGTATTCATCGGCATCATTGCCGGACTGGCCAACCTGATACCGCTGGTGGGTCCCTTCGTGGGCATGGTTCCCGCCATTCTTGTCGCCATTATGAACCACCTGGGAACGCATGGGGAACAGGCCGGTCATCTCCTGACCGTGATCCTGTCCATTGTCGTCATGTTTATCGTGGTTCAACAGATCGACAATAATTTCGTCACTCCGAAACTGGTGGGGAAAAGTGTGGGGATGCATCCCCTGGGGGTTATCATCGCCCTCCTGATCGGAGCCAACCTCATGGGAGCGGTGGGGATGCTCGTGGCGGTGCCGGCGGCGGGCACCCTGAAGGTCATATCGAAAGAAGTCATGTGGGCGGTAAAAAACGCCCACCTTCTTTAGACTTTACGGTCGCTTTTTTGTCTTCTTGATTCTTATCGTCTTGGAGAAGATCTAACCTCAACCCTATTCCTGTTCCATTCTGAACAGGACGTAATCCTCAAAGTACAAAAGTCTCTTCGTTCCATCCGGCAGTTCGTAGATCCAGAGCTGAGTGTTCCGGTTCTGGTCGTCCACCCTCTCCAACACACTGTCCGGCTTTCCTAAGATAGCCTCCACTTCAGCCACCACCATTCCCCTGGAGACCCGGGGAAGATCTTTCCTGGCCATCTCCTCCCTGGCCGCATCCATGTACTCGCCTATCCGGTTTTGGATCCGCCACTGATCCAGACGCGTGAGCTGCTCTTCCAGTCCGGAAATGACGCGGTTCATTTCCGGATCCCCCTTTCCGAGGATATCCCGGGCCCGGTACAGCGACTGGAGAGCCAGCCTGACGGATCCTTCGTCCGATGCCCGGTTGACATCTCCAAGCATGCCGGCGGCCGCCTCTAATTGGGCCCGGCGGATGTCAACGTTAAGCGACGGGGATATTTCCATGGCCCGGTCGTATTTTTCCATGGCCAGCGAATAGAGGCCACGGAATGCCAGATCCCTCCCCTGTTCCAGGTATATGCGAGCCTCCAGAACCCGGCCGGATTCCCTGGCCGTCTCCGATACGCCGGCTGCCTTCCGGAGGGCCGCGAGAGCAAGGTCATCCTCCCGGAGGGCGAACAGACTGTCCGCCCGGACAACGTATTTTTCGGCCACACGCTCTATGGCCCCGCTGACGGTGCGCCTGAGATCCTTATCGGCGGCCAGCTTGGCCTGGATGTACCTGTCCAGAGCCGCATCAAGATTACCCCGTCCCTCAAGCTCCTCGCCCTGCGACATGAGTTGGAAGGGAATCCGCTCGGTCGACAGCCTCAACAGTTTCCTCGCCCTGTTGATTCTCGCATGATGGGGATACGTATTCACAAACTGTGTGAACTTCCGTCTGGCGGCTATGTAGTCGTGTCTCAGGAAAAGGGCCTTTCCCTCATCTCCCACCGTGGGCCGGCCCCCGTAAAAGGCACCAAAAGTGAAAAAGAGTCCCAGATTGGGCAGCCGAAAGGCGGAAATCGGAGTCTGTTCACCGGGGTCCCGGATGCGCTCCACCCTCTGATACATATGCCTGAGCTCAAAACCCCAGGCGTACCGGGCCGCCGTTTCCGATTCCCGGATGAACTTGATGCCGACGGCGTACGTGGCCGTTCGTCCCGTGCCGTACGGTACGGGGTTGATGGAATCGTCCCGGTAGAACCGGGCCCGGTTCGCCCCGTAGGAATACTGCAGATGAACGAACCACGCGGGCCGCCACTGAAGAATGACAGAGGTAACGATGTTGCCCTCCAGCACCGCCGGACTGAACGTCTTGGAAGTGTCCGGCCAGGAAGAAGGGACCTCCGGAAGGCCCTCCAGAGCCAGACGTTTGGTGAGGGCAACGGCGGGAAAGGGGAAAATGGAAGAATAGCGAAACCCCAGACCCGTCAGGATATCGACGTAACTCTTCCCGAAAAGAAAATAGGAGAGATTTGTCTGGAGACCCTGGAATTCAATAAAGGAGGCCGTTCGACCCGACAGACCGATCTCTCCCAGCACCTCCCCCGGATCCCCTTCATAGGAAATGAGAGTCGAGTCGAAGGCAAACGGATTTCCCCCCCTCCATCCGTAAAACCCGATTCCGTAGCGACCTTCCACCGGCATGGTCACAATGGGCTCCCGGAACTCCATGGAGCGGAAATAACCGTCGAACCACCGCACTACCCGGGCCATAGCTCCCTGATTTTCACCCGGGTACTCAATCGCATCCCCATCCACGGCCCGGCAAAAGGAAGCAAACAGGGAAAAGACTACCAGCCGCACCAATCGCCCCCGAAAGCGACGGCCTTGATCTATGTTCCCCATCAGGCGCCAAGATACCTGACCCGTTCAAATTATCCAAGACTAAACCCCCCACGGGGTCCCGTGTGCCGCAGATCCAGGCAATTTTTCCACGGGAGGAAACTCCCCGTTTTGTAACTTCTTCCGAGTATGCTCGCGATTTCGGCCAACCCATGAATCGCTGGGGTGAAGTGACCCGGATCATTACCGTGTCGATGGCAGGAGTCCTCCTGTTCACGTCGGCCGGCATGGGTGAAAAAGGGAACACCGACCTCACCATCTGCCGGGTGAAGTATTCGGGGGGAGGCGACTGGTACAGTGACCCCAGTTCCCTTCCCAACCTTCTGGCCTTTATCGCCAAGAACACCGAGGTGGCCGTTTCCCCCATGGAAGCCAGAGCCTCCCTGGAAGATGATGACCTTTTTTCCTTTCCTTACCTCTACCTCACAGGGCACGGAAACATCCGCTTCTCGGAAAAAGAAATCATTCGACTGAGAGCCTACCTTCTGGGAGGAGGGTTTCTCCATGCCGACGACAACTACGGCATGGATAAGTCATTCCGCCGGGAGATGAAGAGAGTCTTCCCCGATAGGGAATGGGTGGAACTCCCCTTTGATCACCCCATTTACCACACCTTTTTCAATTTTCCTGGCGGTCTTCCCAAGATTCATGAACACGACGGGAAGCCCCCCCAGGGTCTGGGACTGTTTGACGGGGAACGTCTCATGGTATTTTACACCTACGAAACCGATCTCGGGGACGGATGGGAAGATCCGGAAGTTCACCACGATCCACCGGAAAAGAGGCTGGCGGCTCTCAAAATGGGAACCAACATATTCCTTTTCGCCTTAATACAATAACGAATATGTCCCGTATCGCTTCCCATCTGATTCCTTTCCGCCGCCGGAAACTCCTTAGCGACGTGCAGATCCTGGGGTGGATGGGTCTTCTCGTGCTGGCCGTGGGAACGGTACTTCTGGTCTCTCTGGAGGCTCTTTTCTGGTTTCCCGTTTCTGTGCGATACGGATTCTGGCGGGCCGTAGCCGCCCTGGCCCCCCTGACCGTGATCTCCGGTGTCGTCGTCTACCTGATGATCCGCCGGAACCGGCTCCCCCGCTACTCCCTCAGCCGCCTTGCCGGAGAGGTGGGAGAGACGGGCTTTGACAAGCGGGATCAGGTCACCAACGCCCTCCAGCTGGAGGAAACCGTCTTTTCCCCCTACCCCACATCTCCGGAACTGGCCCAGGAATTCGTTACCCAGATCGCTTCGCGACTCGAGCGGTTGAATCCGGCCCGCGTGATTACGAATCGCCGCCTTCCCGCTTTCAGAAAGGCGGCCCTGGTGGCCTCCGCCCTCTCCATGGTCCTGTGGATTGCCTTTTTCCCCTGGTTCAGCCAGGCGGCAAAACATTGGATTTATCCCCGCACCGGCTTTCCCGTTCCCCTCCCCTTTGAACTGGTGAGTCGAACGGGGAATCTCTCCCTCATGGGCGGCGACACAGCCACCGTGGTTCTGGAAGCGGTGGGCGCATATCCCGATTCCATCTATCTTGAAGTCACCGGGGACGAGGGAACCCATGTAACCGCCGTCCCCTCTTCGAACGATGGCAGTTTTGTCCATACCCTTCCCCGCGTCCTCCAGAATATTCGCTACCGCGGGTTTGTCCCCTCCCGCCATTTCTGGCAGCCGTGGGATGAAATTTCTTCCCCCACCTACGAAATTCACGTTCTGGACAGACCGAGCATTCACGATTTTGTGGTCACCATCCATCCTCCGGCCTATGCGGGAATGGAGCCCATGTCCCAGCGGGAGAATATCGCCGAGATCCGGGCCCTGAAAGGTTCCGCCCTGAGGGTGGATCTGACGGCCGATAAGACCCTGTCAAGGGCTTATCTCAGCGTCAGGACGGCTCAAGATCCGGACAAAGAATTGGTCGTTCCCATGGAGGTGGACGACCGGGTTGGCCGGGCAGAGATGACCGTAGAGGAGGAAGGAACATTCGAGACCCATATCTTCGATTTGAAGGGAACCGGGAATCTCGATCCCATCCAGTACAGGTTCGTGGTGATTGAAGACAGCTGGCCCCTTCTCGAGGTCCTCGATCCCAGCTCCCCTGTTGAACTGGGAAGTGACTTTTCCATCCCGGTGCGCCTCCATGTGGAAGACGATTTTGGCTTCTCTGACATCCAAATTGTTTATGAGGCGCGAAAGCCCGAGTACGCGGTTCAAAACGTTTCCCCTTCCGGCGACCGGGGTCCTCCGGATGAGGTCCATATGGAACGCATCGGCACCTTTGATCCCGACGAAACGTCGCAGGACCTGTTCTACCTGTGGGACGTGAGCAGCCTGGGTCTCATGCCAGAAGACGAGGTCCGCTTCCACTTCGAAGTGTATGATAATGACGACGTCTCCGGACCCAAGAAATCGATCTCGGAAACCCTCATCGCCCGTTTTCCCTCCCTGGCGGACCTCTACGCCCGGACGGAATCTCGACAGGAGGGCATTCTGGAAGAGACCCGGGAAATGGCGGAGGACCTGAAGGAACTGGACCGGACACTGGAGGAGGTGGAACTGGAACTTCTCAAGGAAAACCGGGTCCAATGGGAACAGGAACAGACTCTGAAAAGGTCCCGGTCCGATCTCAAGGAGAAACTCGACAGAATCGACGAACTGCAACGGAAGGTTCAGGAGATCATCGACGAATCAGAAAAACATACCCTCTTCTCTCCAGAGCTGGTGGAGAAGTTTCGACATCTTCAGGACCTCCTTCAGGAAATCATGACACCGGAACTCATGGAATCCCTGGAAAAGATGGGCAAAGCCATGGAGGATATTTCGGCCGAACAGCTCCTGGAAGCGCTCAAAGATTTCCGCATGAATACCGCCCTCCTTGAAGAGCAACTGGACCGTTTCATCGACATTTTCGAACGGATCCGGGCAGAGCAAAGCATGGACGAATTGGTTTCCCGGACGGAGGCCCTGGTCCATCGCCAGGAGTCTCTTGTCCGCAAACTGGAACGGACCGAATCGGGTGATGACATTTCCACCCTTGCGGAGGAGCAGCGGCGCAACAGACAGGAGCTGGAAAACATCCTCGACCTCATGGACCGGGCTTCCCGGAGCATGGAACCTTTTGCAAGAATGCCGGCGGGAGAACTCGCCCGCCTGGCCGAGTCCGAGCTGTCCGAATCGGCCTCCAGCGATCTCAACGTTGCATCCCGCCAGCTCACCCAGGGCCGGCTGGAAGCAGGGACCCAACGGTCCCGGTCCGGCCGGGACAATCTCAGGCAACTGCGTGAGGAGCTCGGCAAAATACGGGACGCCTTTCAACAGGAAACGGTGACGGAAATGATGGCAAAGTTTCAGGACGTTCTCAACAATACCCTGTTTATTTCCAAGACGCAGGAAGCCCTCCGGGATGAGACCCTCGATCTGCCCCGCAACAGCCCTCGCCTGGGGATCACCGCCGCCCGGCAGCACCAGTTGAGGGATCAGCTGGGTCAGCTGACCCGGGCCCTCGTGCAACTGTCACGGGAAACGTTTGCCGTGACACCGGAAATGGGCAAGGCTATCGGTCGGGCAACGGCCCATATGAACGAATCCCTCCGCCTCCTTGAAGAACGAAACGGAAAGGGCTCCGCCCGGAATCAGGAGGAAACGGTAGCGGCCCTGAATCAAGCGGCCATAGCGACTGTTGCCGCCATGACCGAACTGGAACAGTCCGGAATGGCCTCCGGGATGGAGCAGTTCCTCGAACGAATGCAAAAACTCGCCGGCGCCCAGCAAGGTATCAACGAACAGACCCTCCAGCTGGCCCTGGGACAGATGGAAGCCCTGGCCCAGGAACAACTCATGAGACGACTGACCAGGGACCAGGAACGGATCAGAAAATCGCTCAGTGAACTCATCAGGGAAATGCGGGGAAGAAGGGAAGGCGGGGAAGCTCTCGAAGGGATAGCGGAGGATATGGATAACGTCATCCGGGACTTTCGGGCCGGCAACGTCGATCGCCGAACCGTGGAACGTCAGCAGCGCATCCTCTCCCGGATGCTCGACTCCCAGCGGTCCATCCGGAAGAGGGACTTCTCGGAAAAGCGTAAGTCCACCGTTGCCCGGGACATCGCCCGGGAGGGACCCTCCGGCCTTCCCCCCGAACTCGGCCAGAGGCGGAATCTGGCCATGGAAGCCCTGAACCTGGCCCTCAGGGCGGGATATCCGAGGGAATACCAGGAAATGTTGCGCCGTTACTTCAACACTCTCATGGAGTCACCTGAGCTTGATGACCAGAAGCGGTAAACTGCTGTTCGTACTGGGGCTCGCCGGCATTGGCCTGACGTTCGGACAGGCCCTCCCTGGTCCCCAGACCGGCGACGAAAACCGGCACTTCAATCAGGCAGTGCGATTCGAAAGGCTGAACCAGCTCGATGAGGCGGAAGCCATCTATCGCCAGCTGCTGACCCGGAATCCCAGGAACACGCGGGTCTACCTCCAGCTCAAATCCCTTTACCGGCGCCAGAAAAGATTCGACGATCTGGAAACCCTCATCAACGATCGACTGACCCTGTTTCCAAACGATCTTCAGAGTCAGGTGGAACTGGGGGAACTCTACCTGGAAAGGGGGGAAACGGACAGGGCGGTCAAACAGTGGGAAGAAGTTCTCCACCGGTATCCCCGCTCGCAAGCGGCCTATCGATTGGTCCTGCATATGGCCATAAGACATCAGATGGACGACTTTCTCAACGGTATCATCGAACGGGGACGAACCGCCTTCAACGATCCCTCCTTCTTTTCTCTGGAATTGGCCAACGTCTACGCCCAAAGGGAGAGTTTCGACCAGGCCGCCCACGAGTATGTTACCTATGTGATTCATCATCCCGATCGCATGGCAACGGTATCGTCCCAGTTGCTGAGAATGTCCGATCACCCCGAAAGCCAGGGAAGCATCGAGGCCGAACTGCTGAAACGGATGGCGGAGAATGAGAAGGTGATTCGCACCCTGTACACGCACCTGCTCTTCAAGGTTGGCCGGTATGAGGACGCGTTTGCCCAACATGAGGCTCTGGGTCTCAATACGGATGAATCCTTCCAAAGATGGCTCCAATTTGCCAACAACCTGCGAAAAGAAAATGAGCTGGCCCTGGCCCTGGAGGCCTTCCGGGTTATTCTCCGGGGCATTCCCCTTCAACCCGAAAATCCCAGGGCTGACCGCTACCGCAAACTGACGGGAGAGGCCCTGTACGGTCTTGCCCTGACCTACGAGAAACAGATTATCCCCCCGCGGGAATATCGTTCCCTGGCCGGCTACTTTCCCCATAACGTCTTCTTTGAAGATCCCTTTCATGGACTTCCCGCCATTCAAGTGAAGCCTCTCGAAGAAACCTTCGCCCTGTACGATTCCATACTGGTCACCCTCCCCTCCACCACCCTCTCCCCCCAGGCCCACTTCAGATTGGGAGAAATCAAGTATCGCATCACGCGTGATTTTGACGGCGCTCTCACCTCCTACCGGTCGGCCCTCTCCCTTTCACGCTCCCCGGACCTGACTCGCAAAACAGTGTCAAGAATTGCCGATGTTCTCATGGCCAAAGGCGATTTTCCCGGTGCCCTCCGGTTTCTTGACGTCAAATTGGCAGAGGTGGAACCGGGGGAAATGGAGACCACTCTCCGTCTCAAGAAATGCCAAACCCTTTTCCTGGCGGGAGAGATCGACTCGGCCCTTTACCACCTGACTGACCTCATGGGGGAGCTGAACGACACCAACCCCTATCTGAACGACGTCTTGGAATTGAAGGGATTCATTGATGAAAACTACGGGCGGGCCTCTCCCCAGGGCCGGAGCGCCTTCCTCATGTATGTGGAAGGGGAGAGACTCCTGAAACAGGCCAAACTGTCCGAAGCCCGGCGGGTCCTTCAGGAGGTGGCCCTCCGGTATCCCCATGATCCCGTCACCCAGTATGCCCTGTTCAGAGGGGGGAAAATCGATGTACTTCTAAGAGAGTGGGACCGGGCAGTAAAGGAGTTTATGTCCTTGAGAAATGCCCCCATCGGTGACCGGGCGACGGTGGCCATCGGGGAAATCTACCAGTACCACCTCAATGATGCCAAACAGGCCGCCCAATGGTACCTTACGGTGCTGGAGGATTACCCCGGGAGCCTCCTGTCCGAACCCGTCCGGCAACGGATTCGAGCCATTTCCAGCGGCAGGGAGGGATAGGTGACACGGTGGCTCATACCCCTGCTGTTGCTTGTCCAGGGCCTGGGGGCGGAAAAAATCCTCATCCCCATGGACCTGGCTCAGAAAGATCACCTGAAAGCCTACGGTGTGGCGTACTGGGTTCTAAAACAGGAAATCAATGTGGAATGGCTCCTGAACTACCGGGGTGGATCGTTCATGATGGATAATTTCCCCGCCGTACTGCAGGAATGCCGGATCCGGGGGGTGACCGCCGAGGTCATTCCCGACGAAGAGGTGGCCCGGATCTACGGTGAGATCGACGTCAATAACATGGAGGCCATCCTGCTGGAAAAAGCCCCCAGGATCGCCATCTATACCCCTCCCACTGCCCAACCGTGGGACGATGCCGTCACTCTGGCCCTTACCTATGCCGAGGTAGACTATGAGACCCTCTGGGATGAAGAAGTACTCCTGGGACATTTAGAGAAATACGACTGGCTTCACCTTCACCATGAGGACTTTACCGGTCAGTACGGAAAATTCTACCGCAACTACCACAATCACGCCTGGTACATCGAACAGCAGCAAAGATTCGAAGCCCTGGCTGACCGTCTGGGATTTCCTTCAGTCTCCGAAGAGAAAAAAGCGGTTGCCAGAGCCATCAAAGCCTACGTGGCTGGAGGGGGATTCCTGTTCGCCATGTGCTCCGCCACCGACTCCTATGACATCGCTCTGGCATCCGAGGGAGTGGACATCGTCGAAAGTGTATTCGACGGCACCCCGGCAGATCCCCAGGCTCAGGACAAGCTCGATTATTCCAAAACCTTTGCCTTCGAAAACTTTACCCTGATTCCCGACCCCT
>JBHIEY010000272.1:0-1740 GCA_046861835.1 Fidelibacterota bacterium
ATCGGACGTCTCCTCGAACCTGACTTGACCCGGCAGCAGAGTCTGGTCCAGATAACGAAGGGCGTCGCCCCTCCACATAAGATGTGTCACCAGGCCGTCCCGAACAAGCGTCATGACCGGTTTCCTTTCTTCAGGGTCAGGGCGAGGTAGCAAACCCTGGCAAAATGCTCCACCCTTTCCAGATTCCAGTAGGCCTCGTCAAGGGAGCGGCCCAGGGTGACGACCCCGTGGTTCGATAGAATGAGAGCGTCGTGATCCTTTACCAGATCGCGGATGGAAAGGGGAACCTCCTCCGTTCCCGGCCGGGCAAATGGAGCAATGGGAACACTCCCGAGGGTGTACCGCATTTCCGTGAGCATGCAGTCGATCCGTTCCCTGCCCGCCATGGAAAAGGCGGTGGCGTAAGGGGAATGGGCGTGAATCACGGCCCGGATCTCTTTTCTCCGGCGGTATACTTCCAGGTGCATCGCTATCTCCGAGGTGGGTCTCACACCGGAAGGCCCCCCGGACGATATCTCCCCCGACTCGTTCACCTTCACCACCTGCGATTCGTCCATGCGGGCAAAGTAGGTGCCGGCACCGGTCACATAGATTCCGGCCCCTTCACGGATGCTGACGTTCCCGTCATTGGCTACCACGAATCCCTTTTCATACAGTTGGTGGCATAACGCCACAATACTTTGTTTGACGGAGGACTCCCTATCCATCGGGCACCAGTACCACCTTTCCAAGCTGGCGCCTTTCTTCCACATACCGGTGGGCCTGCGCCGCTTTCCGCATGGGGAAGGTCCGGTCCAGAACGGGAGAAACCCTTCCCTCCTTCAGCCACCCGGCAACCTCTCTAAATGTCCGAACGTCACCCATGGTGGATCCCAGAATGGATTGCTGCTTCCAGTAAAGGTGCCGGAGGTTCACGGTAACCTCGGCACCTGTCGTGGCGCCGCAGGTGACGATCCTTCCCCCCCGGGCCAGAGACCGGAGGCTGGACGGCCACGTTGCCGCCCCTACATGTTCAAATACTACGTCGGCTCCGGCCCCCTTCGTGATCTCCCGGACCCTCCGGTGAACTGTCTCCGAGAGATGGTTCACCACGTGGTGGGCACCTAAGTTTCTGGCCAACTCCAGCTTCTCGGTGTTTCCACCCGTGGCAATAATGGTGCATCCCGCCTCCCGGGCAATCTGCACGGCGGCGCTCCCCACACCGGAGCTGGCCCCCAGAATCAAGACGATCTCCCCTTTTTTTGCCCGGGCCCGGCGAATCAGCATCTGGTACGCCGTGATGAAAACCAGGGGGAAGGCGGCAGCTTCTTCGAACGATATAGACGGCGGTTTTCTCTCCAGGTACCGGGGTTCCAGAGCCACGATCTCACACTGGGTACCGTCCCGTGTTCGACCCAGAATGCCGAAGTTTATGCAGTAGTTCTCCCGGTGCTCGCGGCAGAAGCGGCATGACCCGCAGTAGGTACCCGGTTGAATCATCACCTCATCCCCGGGCTGCCACCCCTTCACCTCTTCCCCCACCTCGATCACCGTCCCGCTTGCGTCACTCCCCATGATGTGCGGCAGGGCAACGTCCGAATTCCCGCTGCGGACCCAGAGATCCAAGTGGTTGATGGAGGCCGCCCGGACTCTGACACACACCCCGTCCCGGGGACACGGGGGCTCGGGAACCTCTTCCCATTTCAGAACATCAGGTCCCCCGAATTCGTGAATCCTTACCGCTTTCATGATCTCCGTCCT
>JBHIEY010000273.1:0-1719 GCA_046861835.1 Fidelibacterota bacterium
GGTTCATAAATCAAATCGAGGCCGACGGTTGCCTCACCGTCCCGCAGGGACAGTCCCAGACCGACATTGTAGGCCCAGGAGTCCCCCGGGTCCCGGGGAATGTTCATGAGCTCGTAGTTGGGTATCTTGGGGTGGGTTTTCCGGTTGGCCGTGAAGATGAGCCCCGTTCGCCACTTGGCTTCCGCCGGGGGCCGAACGTACCGAAAATGAACACCCCACGTATCGGTCTGGTCCAGATTCTTCTCCTTCCGGACGGTCCACCACTCCCATCCTGAGGTAATGTATGTTACGTTATGAGTCATGTTGAGACGGTTAAGAAGAACCAGGAATTCGACCGTCCCCCCCGATTCAAGGTTCTTCACCGCCCCCAGCCGGTAATCCACCATGTAACCGAACTGTTCGACTCCATCGCTTCCGGGATAGAGAAGGGTGACCCCCTGAAGGGCATTGAGGTCCGCCCAGAATATGCTGGCGCCCACGGAAACGTTGGAGGCCTTCAGACGTTGCCCCGCAATGGCGAATACGTAGAAATTGCTCAGCCTTGTATCCCCGAGAAGCCGATCCCGGCCCAAGATCGTTCCCACGCCACCTGGTCGAAGAGGAGTTTCAATCTCCTGAAGGGAGAGAGAAAGACCCCAGAACCAGTGATCGGAACCGTACAGGGTTCCCAGGGGAAGCGTCTTTGCGCTGCCGCTTTCGTCCGAAATGCGATAATACGCCGGAGAGAGGATCAGGTTGTTTCCTCTCAAGAGGCCCCCCTTTGAAGGGTTGACAAAGGGATCCATAAGGGAGTCTTCCAGGGCAATGGATATCCCGCCCATGGCCAGGTTTCTCGAGGGAAAGACCAGAAACTGGTCCCCCGTGGCAACGGGAACGGTCTTCATGGAAATCAGCTGAGCGGCCACCATGGCGGGCATCCATCCAATGATAAGGGAGACCCACAGGGATCTCCGGGAATCCGGTAATGGGAATTTCATGGCATATCCTCCTCCACATAGGTATCCGTCTGCGTACACCGCCATTACATTTCAAAAGGCGTGCCAGGGGCTCATGTGTCCGGAGGACGGTCGAGAGGGATTCCAGAAGCCGGGCCCGGGATTCAGAATTCTGAAAGATTCTTCAGAAATCTGATACTATTCCCAGTTCCGCCAGGACTTTGTTGTAGTACAGTTGATTCCAGATGGTCTCGTTCTGCAGGAGGCTAATCTGGAGGAACACGGCGGCATTGGGGGCCACGGTTCTCTCCCACCGGAAGTGGGTCTGGTTTTGAATCTTTTCCTCAGGATCCCTGTAGCCGCTCTCCACCCGGAAACCGGGGTACCGGTACCGCTTGTCGACCCGCTGGTAAACCAGGTGAAAGAAATTGAATCGGCCGCTTCGTCCCGACAGATAGGCCCGGTATATCACCATGTCGAATTCCCCCACAACGCTGTTGGAGCTGACGGTCTGGACGGATGCCTGCACCCCCAGAACCATCCTTCCACGGTAACGAAGGTGGATAAGGCCCCTGAAGAACTCGTCCTGCTGGGAATCATCCAGCGGGACCAGGAGACTGTCTCTGGAGAGAAAGTAGGCAGGAAAGTCTCTGTAGTGCACGCGGCCCATGCTCCCTGCCGCCCGGGCCGAAACCTGTCTGCTGACGGCATAGTCGAGGCTCAGTTCCAGGCTACGGTCCGTAAACCGGAAGGTCTCCAGGGGGACGAACCTGGTGTTGCGCCA
>JBHIEY010000107.1:0-6393 GCA_046861835.1 Fidelibacterota bacterium
GAACCTGTGGCAGGCGTTCTGGGGGCTGCCATCGTTCTGAGCGCCCGGGCCATTCTCCCCTACGCCCTGGCGTTCGCCGCCGGCGCCATGATCTACGTGGTGGTGGAAGAAGTGATACCGGAATCCCAGTACGAAGGCAATACGGACTTGGCCACCGTGGGAGCCATGACGGGATTTACCCTGATGATGATCCTGGACGTGGGACTGGGATAAACAGAGGCCTTATTCACAGGAGGCATGAACCATGATGTCATTATCCGTTTCGACCCGCTTCCGGGCCGACTTCGTGGATATTACCTCCCGGGTGCAGCAGGAAGTCTCCGCCTCCGGAGTCGAGGAGGGAATGATCGTTCTTTATGTGCCTCACACCACCTGCGGAATCACCATAAACGAGAGCGCCGACCCCGCCGTGGCTGAGGACATCAAGGGTCAATTGGCAACGTTGGTGCCCCAGGGGGCGGCCTATCGGCACCGGGAAGGGAATGCCGACAGTCATATCAAAACGAGCATGGTGGGGTCTTCGGAGACGGTCTTCATCGAAAAAGGACAGCTCGTCCTGGGAACGTGGCAGGGAATCTTTCTGGCCGATTTTGACGGCCCGCGGACCCGGAAGGTCTATCTGAAAATCGTCGAAGCGTAAAGCTCCAACATGATGAGTGATTCGCAATGCGTAAGGCGTGATGCGTAACCGAAATGTCTAACGTCCAGCGTCTCACGTTCTGCTCCTAACCCCTAACCCTCACTGCTTGTCGGCGCCCTTAATCCGGTTCCAGATCCTGTCCATGGTCTCCAGTTCCGCCTGTTCCAGCGACCGTCCCTGTTTCTTTAATTCCTTTTCCATCTCTTGAAACCGGCGCGTGAATTTTTCGTTGGACTTGCGGAGGGCGTCCTCCGGGGAGATATCCAGAAAACGGCAGACGTTGACGAGGGCAAACAGGAGATCCCCCACTTCCTCTTCGATATCTTCCCGCGTTCCCCTGGCGTGGGCATCTTTGAGTTCCTCTAATTCCTCCTGGACCTTTTCCCACACCTGGTCGATTCTTTCCCAGTCGAATCCGGCGTAGGAGGCTTTCTGCTGAAGCCGGAGGGCCCTCACCAGGGCGGGGAGCGTTTTGGGGACTCCCTCCAGCCGCGATGAACGACCCTTCTCCTGCTGCTTGGCCGCTTCCCAGTTCACCTTGGCATGAAAGGGCCCGCTGGCGGAAGCCTCTCCGAAAACGTGGGGGTGGCGCTGAACGAGCTTCCGGTTGACCGTCTCCAGAACCGATTCGAGGCCGAATTCCCCGTTCTCCTCGGCAATCCGGGTCTGAAACACAACATGAAGCAGAATATCGCCCAATTCCTCCTCCAGGGTGTTCCAGTCCTGTTGATCCACCGTTTCCATGACTTCGTAAGCCTCTTCCAGGAAATAGGGAAGGAGGGATCCGTGCGTCTGTTTTCTGTCCCAGGGACACCCGTTGTCCCCGCGGAGCTGCTTCACTATGGAAACCAGCTCGTCGAATTGTTTGCCTGAACTCATGGTCTTGTTCACCGCTTTGTAATGACGACGTTAATGATTCTGTTTTCCGATACCGTTTTCACTTCAAACCTATAGCCGGAAACGTCCACACTTTCTCCGGCGGACGGAATATCGCCAAACTGTTCCAGAAGGAATCCTCCCAGGGAATCGTATTCCCGGTCTTCCGGGAATGCCACAGGGATGGATGCCTCAAGGTCGTTAATGGAAATCTTGGCGTCCACGAGCCACCGGTGCTTCCCGCTGGACACCACCCGGGGGACCTCGCGGTCAAATTCATCCCGGATTTCCCCCACCACTTCTTCCACGATATCCTCCAGGGTCACGAGCCCTGATGTCCCTCCGAACTCATCCACCACAATGGCAATGGTCTCCTTCCCTTTCTGGAAATCCCTCAGGAGGTCGTCAATCTGTTTCGATTCGGGAACGAACAGGGGTTTGCGGCAAAGGGAAAGGATTTCGACGGTGTTGTCCCGTCCATTGAGGTAAGGGAGCAAATCCTTGGCGTAGAGGATTCCTTCAATGGAGTCGATATCACCCCGGAAGACGGGAAACTTGGAAAAGTGGGACGTTCGAACGATTTCGATGGCCTTTTCCACGGGGGTGGCAACATCCATCCCCACCACATCAATCCGGGGCACCATGATTTCTCTCACCGCCGTTTCGCCGTAATCGAAAACCGACTTTATCATTTCCCTTTCCTGATCCTTGAGGGTTCCCGTGTCGGCCCCCAGGTCCGCCAGGGCCTGCAATTCTGCCGGGGAGTCAAAAAGGGTTTCCTTTCTCCACGGTATCCAGCCGGTGAGAAAATGGGTGACATTGTATAAAAGAGCCGCCAGGGGGTAGAGGATGAAACTGACAATCCTTATGGGGAGCGCCACGCGTCTGGCATAGTCTTCTGAATTGCGGATGGCCAGGACTTTGGGGGTGATTTCGCTCACCAGAAGGATGACCACAGTAACCACCACCGTTTCCACAGCCACCAGCACAGGGAGATTGGCCCCCGCCCGTTCGGCCACATCGGTGGTGATCACGGCGGCGAGAAAAGCCATCGATGTGTTGATGATGGTGTTACCTGTGAGGATGGTGATGAGTAATCGTCGAGGCCTTTCGAGAAGCTGCAGGACGGATTCGTTCGCGGCGGGCGTGGAAAGCCTGGAGTCCCTGAGGGAAAAGAATGCGGCCTCGGACCCGGAAAAGAAGGCGGAGGCCGCCAGAAGGAGAACAAAAATGGCAATGTCGGCGATGATCATGACGCTAAGAGATCTTCGGGAGAGACCTCCTCCAGGAGGGCGTCCTCCATGGCATGCATCCGGGCCCGGGAGGAAGGGGTATCGTCCTCATATCCCAGAAGATGAAGGCACCCGTGGAAGATGAGACGGCCCAGCTCGTTCCCGAGGGTAACGCCGTAGGTCCGGGCGTTTACTCTGGCCCTGGCGGGACTGATGTATATTTCTCCTTCGAGGTGGTGCGGTTTCGTCGCCGCCGTTTCCCCGTCACGGTCATCCAGTCGAAAGGCTAAGACGTCGGTGGTGGTGTCCTGGTGGAGGTATGTCGCCTTCAGTTTTCGCACCATGTCGTCGGGGGCGAATATGACCGTCACCGTGGCTTCCCCGACCCCGTGCCGGGAGAGAACCTTTGTGACGTAGCGACTCACGGTGGCCGGGCGAATCCGAACTCCTGTGTCCACCGCCTCTGAATGAACGGTAATCACGGGGATTTTCGGGAAGGGCCAGGTTCTTTCTGTCCCGGATATTCAATCCGAAGGTGATAGATGCCTCTGAGAACGGGAAGGAGTCCATCCCCTCCCCTTATGTTGCCCTTCATCCTGGCCAGATCGCCCATGGTGAGGGGACATTCGTCCAGCTGCCCTTCTTTCAGTCGCTTTTCGATAACCCGGTCCACCATGGCTTCTATCCGGTGAAGGTTGGGGTTCTTGATGGACCGCACAGCCGCTTCCACCGCCTCGCAGATCATGAGAATGCCCGTTTCCTTGGTATTGGGTTTGGGGCCGGGGTACCGGAAATCGCTTTCGTTGATTCCCGAGGCGTCTCCGTCGGCCTGCTCCACAGCTTTCTGGTAGAAATACTCAATTCTCGAGGTTCCGTGGTGCATGGGGACGAAGTCGGTGACGGCGGAAGGGAGCCGGTACTCCCTGGCCAGTTTGATCCCATCTTTTACATGGCTCGCGATAATCCGGGCCGAGAGGGTGGGGGAGAGGTTGTCGTGTCTGTTTTGTCCCCGGAACTGGTTTTCGATGAAGTACTCGGGACGGGTCAGTTTTCCTATGTCGTGGTAGTACGCTCCCACCCGGCACAGGAGAGGGTTGGCATCCAGGGCCATGGCGCACGACTCGGCCAGGTTGCCCACCACAACACAGTGGTTGAAGGTCCCGTTGGCTTCCCGGGACAACCGCTTCAGCAGGGGATGGTTGAAATCGGTAAGCTCCAGAAGGGTGAGATCGGAAGTCACGTCGAAAATCATTTCAAAAAGGGCACTCAGGCCGTAGGTGAGAAACGGTGCCAGCATACCGCTGATGGCCAGGAAGAGGAATTCGGGCCGGAGATCGGACCATTCGGACCGTTTGAGGATACCGAGGGCGGTGATGGCGATGAACCCGCTGACGAGGATGTAGAGAATGGCGGAGAAGAGCTGGGCCCGCTTTCTCAGATTCCGGACGGCATAGATGGCGGCCACGCTGGTGAAGAGGGAGATAATGGCATAATCGAGCTTACCTCCGATGACGAACGCCAGGAAGATGGCCAGGGTCACCGCCGCCATGACGGCAATCCGGGCGTCAAACAGTACGGTAATGACCATGGCGAGGACGGTCGTCGGGATGAGATATTCGGAAAGATCCAGGGAGACGAGCAGATAACCAATCCCCGCAATCACAAGGAACATCGATCCAAACAGGAGAAGCATCTGGTTGTTTTCAAAAAGGGCCCCCCGGTAGGTTCTCAAGAATGAAAAAAAGAAGGAGAGAATCACCCCTGCCAGCACCAGGCGGCTCAGCCACGCCAGGACCACCGCCAGGCCCTTTTCGGCCTTTTCCCGCTTGTCCAATTCCCGGGCATACGATTTCAGTTTCAGAAGGATTTCCGGAGTGATGCGGGTATTGGCGTCCACTATCCGCTCATTCTTCATGACAAAGCCCCGATACCGGGGAACCCGGGCCACCGCGGCCTGCTGGCGCCTTTCCGTGGTTTCCCGGTCGAAGATCACATTGGGCTTCATGAATTCCACAACGATCTTATAGGCCGCCCCCCTCAGGATCCCCCCATCTTCCGGGTAGACCTGTGCGATGTCATCCACGGTCTTGGCCCCCCACGCCTCCTGGAGGTCGTTGAAGGGGTCAATCTCCCGGATTTCGGGAACATCGTCTTCCAGTACGGCGATCTGGGCGCTTTCGATCTCTTCCTTGTCAATGTCCAGGATCCCTTCCTTCCACCGGTTCTGGCAGACGGTGATGACCACCGATTTCAGCTCCGCAAGATCGACACCTTTTCCGTCGACTTCTGAATCCTGAATGAGGTTAACCCAGGGTGACTGGGACAAATCGAAGAAGGGATAGTCCGTCCGGAATGCCTCCTTTTGGAGTTCCAGGGCCAGGCTGTCCTGCTGGAACCGGGAGAGGGCTCTCTCCCTCCGGTCGCCGTAGCGGTTTTCCATCAGGAACCTGCGGGAGGCGTCCACTTTCTCCTGGGCCTGGCGCACCGCATTCAATGATGCGATGAAGCGGCCGATGGCTTCCACCTGCTGATCGACGACCTGTCGATTCCGCTTGAAGAGATAGGGTTCGTTCGAAATGGCCTCCCGGATATCGGCTTCCAGTTTTGCCTCTTCCTTGAGAATGGGGAAATCGAACTCGGCCACGATTTCGTCACGGGTGATGTCATTCAACTCATAGTTGTATTCCAGCGATTTTCCCCCGGGAAAAAAGAGGGAGAGGATGATGGTGAGTCCCACCAGAATGGAAATGCGGGTAAGCCTGTCCCGCTTTTTCTTGTCCATGGAAAACAGGTTAGCAGGGAACATCGACTATTCGGGTCAAGACGGGACCGTCTCTTCGAGGGAAGAGACGAGTTCTCTCAGGATGATGAGGCGTTGAATCTCGCTGGTTCCCTCCCCAATGGTGAGCACTTTGGCGTCACGGAAGTACCTTTCCGCCGGGTAGTCCTTAATATAGCCGTATCCTCCGAACACCTGGATGGCGTCGGTGGTCACCCGCATGGCCGTCTCCGACGCGAACAATTTGGCCATGGCCGCCTCTTTGACGGCACTCCGTTTCATGTCATACAGCCTGGCCGCCTCATACACCAGAAGTTTTGACGCCTCGATCTGAGTGGCCATATCCGCCAGCTTGAATCCCACCGCCTGAAACCGGTGAATGGGTTTGCCGAAAGCCTCCCGTTCCCGGGAGTATTTCAGGGCGGCCTCGTAGGCCCCTTCCGCCGTCCCTACGGAGAGGGCTGCCAGGGAAATCCGACCACCCGTGAGAGTTCGCAGGAACGTTTTGAACCCTTCCGCCGGTTCCCCCAAAAGGTTTCCCCGGGGAATCCGGAGATCTTCAAAGAATATCTGGCGAGTATCCGAGGCTTTCCACCCCATTTTCTTTTCGGGGGGACCGATTTTGAGGCCCGGGGTGTCCGTTTCAATAACGAAGGCCCCGATCCCCTCCCGTTGATTGTCGATCACGGCCACGGCGGTGATGGTGATGAGGCCCGCCACCCCTGCATTCGTCGTGAAGATTTTTCCGCCGTTGATGACCCACTCGTCACCATCCAGAACGGCGGTGGTCCGGGTGGCTCCGGCATCACTTCCCGCCTCGGGTTCGGTCAACCCGAAAGCACCGAGCATCTTCCCAGAAGCCAAGT
>JBHIEY010000274.1:0-1716 GCA_046861835.1 Fidelibacterota bacterium
GTTTTCCATTCACCGGGTGTATCCCAATCCTTTCAACCCGTCGGTGACCGTCGAAGTACATATTCCCGAGGGGCAGGGTGTGGAGCTGGATGTGGTGGACATCTCCGGACGGTGGGTAGACACCCTCTTTTCGGGGTGGCTGGCGCCGGGAGTCCATCGCTACCGCTGGAGTCCATCCCGCCACTCCTCGGGCAGGCTCGGCTCGGGCATCTATCTGGTGGTCCTCCGCGGTTCCCGGACCGCCGCCGTTCAAAAAGTCGTACTCCTGAAATAGTCCTTTTTATCCACCTTTCAATCCCGGCCTGGCGGTGGTAACTTTCGGGTGGATTGCGGCCCATGTGTTGGCACGTTCCGTCCGTGAGAATCGTTCATCACCTTATCCCTCCGGTCCGGGTCCTGTCGATCCTGGCCCTGACTACCTTCCCTCTGCCGGGATCTGATTACTGGCAACAGGACGTTGCGTATGAAATCCGGGTGACCCTTAACGATTCTCTCCATACGTTGTCGGGTCATGAAAAAATCGATTATACCAATCGGTCGCCGGACACACTGACGTATCTCTGGTTTCATCTATGGCCAAATGCCTATCGCAACACCGAAACGGCGTTTGCCAGACAGAAGGTCAAGCACTATTCCACCCGTTTCTATTTCTCCCCGGAGAAAGAGAGAGGTTTCATAGACAGTCTCAACTTCACCGTCGACGGAGAGCCGGCACCGTGGGAGTTCCATCCCCGGTGGATTGACGTGGCAAAGGTAACCCTTCCCCGTCCCCTTCCCCCGGGGCAGACGATCACCGTGGAGACTCCGTTCTTCGTCAAACTGCCCGAGGTGTTCTCCCGTCTGGGGCACACCGGAAGACACTATGAGATCACCCAGTGGTATCCCAAGCCCGCCGTTTACGACAGGGAGGGGTGGCACCCCATGCCGTATCTGGACCAGGGGGAATTCTACAGCGAATTCGGCACCTTCGATGTCTATATCACTCTTCCCCGGGAATACCGCGTGATGGCCACGGGAACCCTGGTGGACGGGGAAGACGAATATGCGTGGCTCGATTCTCTGGCGGCAGAGGGCGATTCCCTCCATGCCCTGGACAGGAAATCCTTCAAGAAAACGGTTAGAGAGCTGAAAAAAGCCGCCAGAAAAGAGCGAAGGAAATCGCGCCGTGAACCACGGAGCAACATCCCCTTTAAGACCCTCCACTTCCACCAGGACAAGGTGCACGATTTTGCATGGTTTGCCGATCCCCACTGGATCGTTCGAAAGGGTGAACTGTGGTTGAGCGACTCCACCCGGAAGGTAACCCTCTGGAGTATGTACCTTCCCAAGAACGCCAAGCTGTGGGATCGCTCCCTGGAATACATTCACGACGCGGGCCTCTGGTACAGCCGGTTCTTTGGAGATTATCCCTATGATCATATTACCGCTGTTGACGGAGATCTGTCGGCAGGAGGGGGGATGGAATACCCCAATATTACGGTAATTTCGAGCGGTGGCTCCGAGGATCTGCTGGAATTCGTCATCATGCACGAGGTGGGTCACAACTGGTTCTACGGTATTCTGGGATCCAACGAGCGGGATCACGCATGGATGGATGAGGGACTGAACGAGTACGCCAATATCCGTTACTGGGAAAAGAAGTATCCTCACCGGAACGGGGCGGTGACGGTTTCGGATTTTGTTCAGAACAAGCTGGGAATCGCCCGCCATCTGGAC
>JBHIEY010000108.1:0-6366 GCA_046861835.1 Fidelibacterota bacterium
ATTTCCCCTGATGACGCTTCCTATTTCCGGGCCAATACAGAGGCGTTCATTGACGACCTGGACAGTGCCCTGAAGGGGTGGATGGAGATTGTGAGTCCCTATCGCGGAACAAAAATCATCGCGTTCCACAACAGCTGGCCCTACTTTGAGAACCGTTTCGGTATCACGATAGCCGGATTTGTGGAACCGAAGCCGGGTATCCCACCCAGCCCCAGGCACGTCATGAGAATCGTGGAAAAAATGAAAAACGAGAACATCGGGGTGGTGATCATCTCTCCCTACTACTCGCCCAAAGTCGCCCAACGGATTGCCAATGAGGTGGGAGGATTTCTCGTGGAACTTACCCCGTCGGTGGGAGGGATACAGGGAGTCAATTCCTATTTTGCCCTGTTCGACTATAATATCAGGAAACTGGCGGAAGCCTTTGAGCAGGCAGAACGCCTGGCGTTGCCGGAGAGGACGGAATAACGGTGTTTGACATGTTCGATCTGACCTTTATGGTATACGCCCTGAGTGCTTCACTGATCATGGGCCTTGTCCTGGCCTATTTGGGCATACATGTGGTGGGGCGGGGAATTGTGTTTGTCGACCTGGCTATCGGTCAGATCTCCTATCTCGGTGTCGCCTTCGCCGGGTTTATGGGATGGAGTGAGATGAGTGTTTCGTTTCTGTTTACCCTGGCGGGAGCGGTGGCGTTGTCATTCATCCGGGTGAAGGACAAGCGACTGAAGCTGGAAGCCATCATCGGCATCTTTTATGCCGTCTCATCGGCGCTCACCGTCCTGTTTATCTCAAAGACCCCCCATGGAGAAGCCGACATCCAGGAGGTTTTCTTCGGGAATCTTCTCGGTGTCACGCGGCATGATCTCGTGAGAATGGGGATCGTTTTCGGGATTCTGGGTCTTCTTCACGGGCTGGCCTACAGGCGAATCTTCCGGATCACCCATGAGTACGAAAACCACCAGCTGGAGGGGGGGCGCTCCTTCCAGATGTGGAATATCTTCTTCTATCTTTCCATAGGGATTGCCATCGTATTTGCCATTGAAGTGGGTGGCGTGATCCCCGTGTTTTCCTTTATCATCATCCCTCCGGTGGCCGCCATTGCCCTGTCGAGAAAAGAGTCCGTGGTTGTGGCCGTCACCCTGGCCCTGGTGGTGGCGGGCACCATCCTTGGACTCGATCTTTCCTACCGGTTGGATTTTCCCACGGGGGCGACCCTGGTCGCCGCTCTGGGGGCCCTGGCCCTGGTGACCACGGGAATCAAGTTGGTGCGGAGCCGGATGGGAGGCGGCGGGTAGGAAAACCGTCAGGGGTGTTCGTGCCTGAAGGTGTGGGGATGCCGTGCGGACATGTCGGTGGTCTCGCACTCCAGGGTAATGTCCCGCACATCGAATTCATCCTGGATGATGGACTTGATTTTTCGTTTGATGGACTCCGTTTCCTCCAGCGATTTCACGGACACCACCACATGAGCCGTTCCCACGGTGAGGTGGGAACAGACCTGCCACAGGCGCACGTTCACAAAATCTTTCACCCCACCGATTTTCAGCACCCGTGTACGGACCCGGTCGATATCCTGGGGCGATTTGTGCAACAGGATTTCCGCGCTCTTGTAGAGAACCCGTCCTGCCCCCACCATGATCAAAACGGCGATAAAGGCGCTGACGGCCGGGTCAATGGCGGGCCGGTGGAATACCTTAATGGCCACCATTCCCGTCACGACCGAAACGGAGGCCAGAATGTCGCCCAGGACGTGGAGATAGGCGGCCCGGATGTTGATGTCCGACCGGGGAGAGGCCGGGGACCGGTGAAGCAGAACCGCCACCGTCACGTTCACAGCCAGTCCCAGACCCGCCACGATGAGGGCTCCCGTCGTGTCGATGGTCCCCGGATTCTTAAATCTTGACCACGCCTCCCTGAAAATGAAGGCGGCAATGACACTCAACAACAGGCCGTTGAACAGGGCGCTGATGACTTCCAGGCGGTGGTATCCAAAGGCCATTTGCTGCGTCGGTTCCCTTCTCTGGGCAATGGCAAGGGAAACAAAGGCAATGAGGATGGACATGAGGTCGGAAATCACGTGAAAGGAATCGGAAACCAGACTCAGGCTTCCAAAGGCGATGCCTCCCACCAGTTCTCCCACAAACGTCACCGCCAGAAGGGAAGCGGCAATGGCCAGAAGGGTGCGGGATGTGGGTCTCTTCTTCATGGAGGCCTCGTTACCGGGCAGGAGAGAATTTACATCAGGTACGGAAGGTTCCGGAAAGGGGAAACTACAGGGAGGCGGACAGTTTGGCGGTGACGTGACGGCCCAGCTCCGGGCCCCCGATGATCTCCCGGTGAAGGTCATTGAAAACGTTGGACCCGTTCAACTGGAGGGTGAACATACTATTTAACCTGTAGCCCAGATTGACGTCCACGACAAAGTACTCCTTTATGGTTCCAAAGTAAACGCCGGCCGACCAGTCGAAGGTGGGAATATAGCGGAATCCGATTCCTCCCCAGTACCGTTTGGAACTGGAGTAGTTGAGGGATCCGGTGATCTTGAAGGCGGGGGCGTTGATGGGATCGTAATCTTTTGTCAGTGGGTTGTAGAAGTGCTTCCGGCTGAGATAGGAAGCGTTTATTTCGGCCGTAAGATTCCGGGTGAGAAAGGCATACACGCTCATATCAAATCCCCAGATATTTACGCGCCCGTAATTGATATTGGTGAGGGTCAATTCGGAAGGGTTTTCGAAGTCCGTCGTGTCGTCATCTGAGCCGGGGATGCCGTCTCCCCCGTCTATGATGCCGTCATATTCGGTGGTCATGATCACGCCAAGGACCTTTGCATTGTCCAATCCCTCGGTCGTATCCAGGACCACCGGTGTCACCCAGGTAAGGTCGCTCACAAAGTCGCTGTACTGGCTGGCGTAAAGGTCAAAGGTGGCCCGCATGCGATCGAAAATGAGTCCGCTGTATCCGAACTCGTGGGTCCAGACGATTTCCGATGTGACGGGATCGATTTCCGTGTAATCTTCCGGATCGACAAACTGGGCCGGTCTCCCGAGAACGGGGGGGATGTAGAGGACCGCGGAGGGGGGAACGGCAGCCAGAGCGAACTCCGAAGCCGAGCCAGCCCGGACGTCATACATCATGAGCTGTCCGTCGGGATTTCGGGTGTAGTGAAACCCGGTGGCATTCCCTCTCGCCCTCACCCCGAAAGGGGGAAACAATCCCACCAAAATGTCGAGGAAAAGGCCCTGGGACGAGGGCGTATTGAAGGCCCGGGCGGTGGTGAGCCGGAAGGTCTGATTGTCTGCCGGTTTGTAGAGAATCCCAAGTTTGGGGGACCATTGGGGCCGGTACTTCACCGTTCCCCCCGTCAGGGGGTCCTCCAGAAACCTCAGGCCGCGTTTCTCGTCAATCTGATGACTGTGGAGATCGAGCCTTCCGGAGGCAATGAGTTCAAAATCGCCCACCAGGTCTGCCTGAGCCTGTACATAGATGCCGTACTCGTTGGTGACGATCAGTTCGTCCAGTTCGTCTATTTGGCCGTCCCCGTCATTGTCTTCCCCATCCCTTCCGTAACTTTTCGGTTTCTTCCCTCCGGTCCCATCCGGAAGGATGGTGCCAAAGGTTTCCGGCATGGTTCTCTGATAGTCCATTCCCCAGATGAATCTGGCGTCGCGCATCTGGGGCAAGTCGAGGGAATGCTGGAGCTGGAAGTGGAAGAACTTGGATTCATCGAAGATTTTTTCGCCGGTCCTGAGGTTTCGCGTATTGCCGGCCTGGCTGGTATTCAGGTAGGCCTGGGCGAAAAGGTTCTTGTTTACATAGCGCAACTGAAAATAGCGGTAGATCCATCCATCGGCCAGATACCTGCCGATTCCCGTGATATTGATGTTTTTTGCCCAGGCCCGGCCGAAGTTTCCGCTGATGAAATGGTCCCGGGAAAAATTGTAATCCAATCTCAGGTCGAGCCGCCGGTTCTTGACGTCGAAATCGGCCGTATCGGGAATTCCGTCCTCGTTCCGGTCGGGTATGGACGTCAGGACGGTATCGACCTCTCCATTGCAGTCCGTGTCGACCCCGAGGTCGTACCGGTTCCAGTCCCAGCAGTCAAATTCTTCGGCGTAGTCCAGGGCGGGACCCAGATGGGCTTTCTTTTCCTCCTCATCGATCCATTCCCAGTCATGGGCGGCCAGGTCCACATACGATATCTTGTATCCCAGCTTGCCTATCACACCGGCATGTCTAACCTGGGCCTGACGGTAGCTGCGGGTGCCCGCGGTGATGCTTCCCACCGTTCCCTTTGAATCGGCCGGTCGCTTCGTGATGATGTTCAGGACACCGCTGTGGGCGTTGGGTCCGTAAAGGGCCGAGGAGGGTCCCAGAACCACCTCAATCTGTTTCACGTCGTCGGATGTCGTCGGGATGACGTTGTAGGCGATAAGCCTCAGTGACGGTACGTTGGCCATTCTCAGATCGGTCAGGGTGAGAAGCCGGGAGCTGAAACTGGTGTTGAATCCCCGGGCACTGAGATTATAGCTGTCTATCCCCGACGCCGTAAAGTCCACCCCCTTAACATTCTTGAGATAGTCCCCCAGATTGGGATTATTCCCCTGGCGAATCTTGGTTTCGGGGATGATGGATATGGCCGCCGGTGCATCGGTAATCTTCTCCTGCTTTCCCCGCCGGGCCGTCACCACGAACTCTTGGAGTTCGATGGCGGATACGGGCAATTCCATATCCACGATCTTCTCTCTTTCACCGGCAGTGACGAGCACACGGGCGGTATGGGAATCATAGCCAATATAGGTGGCGGTAAGGGAGTACTCACCGGGGGGCACGGAGGGGATGCGGTACCGTCCGTTCTCGTCCGCCGCGGCCCCCGTCGTGAGGCCGGGACCCGTGATAACGACGTTGGCCCCCACCAGCGGTATCCCCGTGTCGGCGTCTCTTACCACCCCGGTGACGGCGGTCCCCTGTCCCGCCAGAGGTCGCACCGGGGCGAGGATGGCAACGATCACGGGAAGAAGCTGTTTCAGGAAGGACCGCATCCGTCCCAGGTGGAAACGAGGCCGGGGAAATCCTTCCCCGGCCCCGTTTCCGCTGGCAAATTGTCTGTTACGGTTGCTTGGACAGCGTGGCGTCAAATTCGATCAGTTCGTTCACCGGCAGACAGAGATTGTTGATCACGTATGTCATCTTACCGCCCGCACCGGCGTTCGTGGGATCAAAATCCGTGCCACTGTCATCGGTGGGAACGCCGAGGGCGGAAACCAGAACCGAGTAGGGAATCTGAAGCTGGCTCACCCCCGATTGATTGCCCGCCATGTACATGATGCAATCGGTGACGTCCACGTCCCCATCCCCATCCAGATCGGTGAGCGTCCCGGCGGCGGCAAGGACAGCCGTCTCGTACTGGATGGCGAAACCGTAGAAGGTGAGGTAATAACCCCAGGGAGCAAGTTCCGTACTCATCAGATAACCGCTCTTGGCCTGTTCTCCCGTCGTTGAGAATGCCCCCGTGGTGGGATCCACCGGTGCGGTGGCAACCCCCATGGTGACACGGTCGTCCTCTTCACTCCATGTGTCTTTCACTTCGGCGTAGCGCTCATCGTGGGAGTCCCTGTCCAGAAAGACAAGCCCCATGGTATTGCCGTTATCGGTGAAGGTCACCTGGGCATCGTCAAACGGAGGAAGAACCTGTTCTCCCAGGGTGGGATCGGGGGCAATGGCCAATGTTCCGCCCGTCTCGTCTGCGTTGTAGGTGATGGTGTAGGTTCCCTGATCGGTGATCTGTGGGATGGTCAGATAGGTGGAGCAGGTCTCCGCCACCCTCAGGGTGGGATAGGTCCCCGTGGCCGTGTATATGTTGTCGTCCCTGAACTCTGCGGTGAGAGCGATACCGGCGGCCGCCAGGCCGGCTTCATCGAATACGACGGTGGTGTCCAGCACGACGTCTCCATCCGAGAATACCTTCAGGGTCTGATCGGCCGCATTCGCACTCCCCAGAACGGCTGCGGAATAGTTCCAGCTGGCCGTCAGGGCGAAGGTGGTGTCCGCTGGGTAGTCGGCCGGAAGAGCCACGTCCCTCAAGTAGTTGGCCGACAGTGCCGACAGATCCCATTTGCCCACGATGGCTCCGGGAGCCTCCTCTTCTTCCTTCTTTCCAAGGTCGCAGGCACTAAAGATCCACAGCAAAGAGACGCCCAGTAAGACAATGGTTGGTATTCTGGTGTTCATCGTCTGTCCTCCTTATGATAATAGCCGTACAAAACCCCAGCTTGGTCTAAGGTAAAACCAATTCACTGGACATTCAACCTTTTTGTTCCGGCTCAAGGTGCCCGGCTACGACGTCCGCAATGTCGTTCACCCTTA
>JBHIEY010000109.1:0-6228 GCA_046861835.1 Fidelibacterota bacterium
GGCAGGTTGTTAGTGGCCCGGGGCCGGTCTATCGAGCCAGTCGGGATGACGAAGAATCACGTGCGAGGGGTCTCGCGGCGGCCGGTCGGAGGACCAGACATAGTAGACGTTGAGCCAGGCGTGAACTTTGAGCCCCAATTCGTGCCCCCTCCTGACGGCATATCCGAGAGGATCAAGGGAAGGGTCTTCAATCCCTTCTGCCCTGGGGACGATCCGGCTGTTGTAGTAGCTGTCCCCGCGGCCGCGGACCTGGACGAACACGTGATTAAAATGATTGGAGCGGGCAAACGTGAGGGAAGCGTCGATATCCTCCCTGGAGGTCATGGAGCTTCTGACGATCCACAGTCCCCTGAATGAGAAGGCCGGAGGGGTCTGCCCCGGAATTCTTACCACGACCAGAAAAAGAAAAAAGGCAACCCATTTCGTTGCCCTCCCTCGTCCGATCATGGAATCAAAGCCGGCTTCCCAAATCAGTCCTCTTTCCTTCCAGTCTCGGGGCCGGACCCTTTCTCAGGGGATCCCTTCTTTGACCGGGAACCCTTTTTCTGCTCTTCGGCCTTCGACGTTTTTTTCTCCTGGGCAAAGTCCACCAGTTCCAGCTGGGACACGGGGGCCGAGTCGTTACCTCGAAATCCGAGCTTGACAATTCGGGTATAGCCTCCAGCCCTCTCTTTGTAATGGGGACCGATTTCATCAAAGAGCACTTTCACCACATCGGGCCGGGGTATCTTTTTCAGGACCTGCCGCCGGTCATGGAGGGACCCGCGCCGGGCCCGCGTAATCAGCGGTTCAACGAACCGGCGGGTTGCCCTCGCCTTGGCATGGGTGGTCTGGATTTTCTTGTGCCGGATGAGCGATGAAGCAAGGTTGGCCAGCATTGCCTTCCGGTGACTCGCCGTCCTTCCCAGCTTGCTTCCCCGTTTTGCGTGTCTCATGCCGGCCCCATTACTGCTCGGCATCCAACATGTATTTTCCCACGTCCATGCCGAAGGAGAGACCCATGTCTCCCAGCTTTTCCACCAGCTCAGACAGCGATTTCCTGCCGAAGTTCTTGTACTTCAGCATTTCGCTTTCCTCTTTGGACACGAGATCGGCAATACGCTCGATGCCGGCCGCCTGGAGACAGTTATGACTTCTCACAGAGAGTTCCATCTCGTCAATGGATCGATTGAGAAGATCCCGGATCCTGAGGATTTCGTCGTCAATCTCCTGGGTAACCTCCAGAACGGGCTCCGCATCGGAAATGAGAAACCGCTTGAAATGGTCAATGAGAAGGGTAGCGGAGTAGTTCACGGCATCCCGGGGCGAGGTGGTTCCGTCGGTGTGAACCTCCAGAACCAGGCGTTCGAGACTGTCCTTGGCGGAAGAGACGGGCTCCACATCGTAGTTCACCCGGGTCACGGGATTGAAAATGGAGTCGATGTAAATAGTTCCGATGGGAGAGTCAATCCTCTGGTGCTCATCCGCGTCCACGTAGCCCTTTCCCACACCGATCTGGAGCTCGATGGTAAAGTTGGCGTTCCCACTCAGGGTGGCGATGTGCTGGTCGGGATTCATCACGACAAACTGTTCGGAGGCCTCATCAATGTCCTTCCCCGTAAATGTCCCCTTGGAGTTGAAACTCAACTGCACCCGGTCAGGCTTGGATTCCCTCAGTTTGAAGCGGATCCGTTTCAGGTTCTGGATAATCTCTGCCATTTCCTCCTTCACCCCGTCGATCGTGGCAAATTCGTGAAGAACGCCATCGATCTTCACGGAGATGACGGCGGCACCGGGCACGCTGGTCATCAACACCCGGCGAATGGCATTGCCCACCGTAATACCAAAGCCCCTCTCCAGAGGCTCCAGATAGAATACGCCGTACGTATCCGACAGCGACTTTTCGTCAATTTGAAAAGTTAACTCGCCGTTTCTTGTCATTCGTAATACCTCCTCTGGTGTACGGTATCGTTAATTCCTTCACAAAATCTCGTTCCCCTCACGGGACCTTCTCCCCGAGGGAGAAGGAATGCCAGCCGTCCCCGCCCACTATTTTGAGAACAGTTCCACAACGAGTTGCACGTTAAACGTGGAATCGAGATCTTCGCGGTCGGGGATTTTCAGGACCTTTCCGGTCAGGGTGGCCTTGTCCAGGGAAAGCCACGGGAGGTCAAGATCCCCGGAGATCTGCTTCACCGATTCATGAATAATTCCGAGTTTTCGACTCCTGTCCCTTACCCGTATCTCATCTCCCTCTCCTACGACATAGGAAGGAATGTTCACCGACCGACCGTTCACAAGAAAATGTTTGTGATTCACCAGCTGACGGGCGGCAGCCCGCGTCGGGGCAAATCCGAGACGGTAAACCACATTATCCAGACGCCTCTCTAGAAGCTGCAGCAGATTCACGCCCGTTTCCCCCTTCATCCTTTCCGCCCGGCGGAAGGTCTTGCGGAACTGCCGCTCCAGGAGACCGTAGGCATACTTCATTTTCTGCTTCTCCAGAAGCTGTATCCCGTAGTTGGAGAGGCGGGGGCGGCGCGATTGGCCGTGCTGACCGGCGGGGTAGTTCTTTCGCTCCAGGACCTTTCCGATTTTCGGATTACCGAAGACATTCTCCCCGAACCGTCGTGCAATTTTCGCCTTGGGTCCGCGATATCGTGCCATTCTGCTGGGTTCCTCCTCGGTTACACCCGACGCCGCTTGGGAGGCCGGCATCCGTTGTGGGGAATGGGTGTGACATCCTTGATGGCCGAAACCGTTAGACCCACCACGCCCAGGGTGCGGATGGCCGGCTCCCGGCCCGATCCGGGTCCCTTTACCCGGACTTCCACCGTCTTCAAACCGAGATCCATGGCCTCCCTGGCGGCCTTTTCGGCAGCCCGCTGGGCTGCAAAGGGGGTGCTCTTACGGGACCCCTTGAATCCGGCCGAACCGGCACTGGCCCACGAAATGACGCGTCCCTGCATGTCCGTAAGCGTCACAATGGTATTGTTAAACGTCGCCTTGATATGGGCGATCCCTTCCTCGGGAACATCGCCCTTTTTCTTCTTGCGCTTGCGCTTTGGCTGGGCCATCAACCTCCCCTTTAACCTTTCTTACCCACCTTCCGTTTCCCCAATCCCACCGTCCGCTTTCTCCCCTTGCGGGTTCTGGCGTTGGTGCGGGTTCGCTGTCCCCTCACGGGCAGGCCCCTGCGGTGCCTGAGACCCCGATAGGCACCGATGTCCATGAGGCGCTTGATATTCATGGTAAATTCCGTTCGTAACTCTCCCTCCACCTTTCTCTTGTTCACCGCCTCCCGGATGGCCGTTACCTGAGTGTCTTTGAGATCCTGAACCCGGACGTTTCCGTCCACTCCGGCCTCTTCAAGGATTTCCGCGGAGGTGGTCTGGCCGATGCCATAGATATAGCACAGGGCAAACTCGACCTTCTTGTCGTTGGGCAAATCGACTCCGGCAATCCGAACCATGATTATCCCTGCCTCTGCTTGTGTTTCGGGTTCGTGCAGATCACCCGCACAACACCCTTCCTCCGGATGATCTTACATTTGTCACAAATCTTTCGAACAGACGAACGTACCTTCATGAACCTTAAGATCTCACTTGTGCCGGTAAACGATGCGCCCGCGGCTCAGGTCATAGGGGGAAATCTCCAGGGTCACCACGTCCCCGGGGAGAATCTTGATAAAGTGCATTCTCATCTTTCCGGCGACATGGGCCAGGACCTCATGGGACTTGCCGCTGATCTCCACCTCCACCCGGAACATGGCGTTGGGAAGAGCCTCTTTGATGGTGCCGTCAATGGTTATCGGTTTTTCTTTAGCCATCTCCTTCAATACTCCTTTCCACCGTTCCATCACTGAGAATCCGCCCCCCCTCGGGCGTCACCACCACCGTGTGCTCAAAATGGGCTGACGGTTTTCCATCCTGCGTGCAGACCGTCCAACCATCCGGCTTGGTGAAAATATGACTGTCTCCCAGATTGACCATGGGCTCGATGGCCAGGCACATCCCCTCCTTCAGGATGATGCCGTGGCCTCGGGGGCCGTAATTGGGAATCTGCGGTTCTTCGTGAAGCTGAACACCAATCCCGTGTCCCACCAGTTCCCTCACCACGCTGAACCCCCAACGCTCCACATGGGTCTGAACGGCATGGCCGATGTCGGAAACATGGTTGCCCACCCTCGCCTGCCGGATACCCAGATAAAGAGCCTGTTCCGTGACCTCCAGAAGCTTCTTCACTTCGGGAGCGATTTCCCCCACGGCAAGGGTCCGGGCGCTGTCACCGTAGTACCCGTTTTTCACGACTCCGCAGTCAATACTCACAATATCGCCTTCAGCAAAGGGGCGGTCATCAGGAATGCCGTGGACAATCTCGTCGTTGATGGAAATGCAGAGGGTGGAACTGTACCCCATGTATCCCTTGAAGGCGGGAACGGCACCCCGGGCAAGAATAAGTTCCTCGGCCATCCTGTCCAGTTCCTTACCCGTGACACCGGGACGTACCTCTTCGATCACTCGCTGGAGAGTTTCATAGACGATCCAGCTGCTCTCCCGGATCAGATCAATCTCTCTTTCGCTTCGAACGGAAACCATCGTATCTCCTAAAACCTCCGCCGTCCCCGGATTTTGCCTCGCTTCAGAAAACCGTCGTAGTGACGCATCAACAGATGGGATTCAATCTGCTGCAATGTATCGAGAGCCACGCCCACAATAATCAGAAGACTGGTTCCTCCAAAAAAAGAGGCCAGATCATACCCCACATGCATGGTGTTCATAAGGATGTAGGGAAAAATGGCAATGAAGGCCAGGAAGATGGACCCCGGCAGCGTTACCCTCGTCAGGATGTTATCGATAAACTCGGACGTTTTCTTTCCAGGCCGGACGCCGGGAATAAACCCTCCGTACTTTCTCATGTTTTCCGCCACCTCAACAGGGTTGAATGCAATGGCGGTGTAAAAATAGGTGAAAAATACGATGATCAGCCCGAACAGCAGCCAGTAGAACCAGTGATCGAACGAAAACACCCTCATCACCCCCTGGATGAAGTCGCTGTCGCGGAAGAACGTGGCGACGGTGCTGGGCAGAAACATGATCGACTGGGCAAAAATAATGGGCATTACCCCTGCGGTATTGACCCGCATCGGTATGTGGGTGGACTGGCCTCCGTACACTTTGCGTCCAACGACCCGCTTGGCGTACTGAACGGGGATCTTTCTCATTCCCTGGGTTAACAGAACCACGAACCCCACAATGACAAACATGATTCCCAGCAGGACGATTTCCGTGAGGGGACCCCTCACTTCCTCCTGGATGAGGGAAACTTCGCTGATCACCACGTTGGGCAGCCTGGCAATGATGCCGATCATGATGATGAGGGAAATCCCGTTCCCGATGCCCCTTTCCGTAATCTGCTCCCCTAACCACATGATAAATATGGTTCCGGTTACCAGCGAAATAACCGTCGTAAGCCGAAATCCCAGGCCGGGACTTGGAACCACCATCATGCTCACACCACCGGCGGTCGATTCCATGCTTTCCAGAAAAATGGCCACCCCGTAGGCCTGCAGTGTCGAAATGAAGACCGTACCGTAACGGGTGAGCTGGGTGATTTTCTTCCGGCCCTGTTCCCCTTCCTTCTGCAATCTCTGAAAATACGGCACGACCACACCCATGAGCTGCATGATGATGGACGCAGAGATATACGGCATGATCCCGAGGGCAAACAGGGTTGCCTTTTGAAATGCCCCTCCTGCGAAGAGGTCGTACAACCCGAAGAGCGTGTTCTGGAAATTTTGAATGGCAACTCCCAGGGCCTCACTGTTCACTCCCGGAATGGGAATATGGGCTCCCACCCTGACCACCACCAGGAGGGAAACGGTGAAAAGGATACGCTTTCTCAACTCGGGGATGTTGAAAATATTTCTGAGCTTCTCAATCATGTGACAACAGCCTTCCCGCCAGCCTTTTCAATTTTTTCCGCGGCAGAGCGGCTGAAAGCGTCCGCCCGAACGGTGACGGCCGTGTCGATATCTCCCCGGGCCAGAATCTTGACAGGTCGGGAAGCGGACTTGATCAGCCCCTTCTCTTTCATGACGGAAGGGTCGAGTTCGGAGACACCCAGGGAACGGATATCGCAAAGATTGACCACCTGGTAGGTAGTTTTGAAAGGGATATTGCTGAAGCCCCGTTTGGGCACCCTCCGCTGAAGCGGCATCTGGCCCCCTTCGTACCAGGGCCTCCTTTT
>JBHIEY010000275.1:0-1669 GCA_046861835.1 Fidelibacterota bacterium
CCATCGGTGAAATCACCACCGATCAGGACCACCGGGTGATTGCCGAGCAGGCGGGCCCCGTCACCCGGGAACTGTACGACATCCTGACGGGAATCCAGAGAGAAAGGCGGGAGGATCCCTACGGATGGATCTATCCCGTAGGGGGGTTCTGAGTGGGACACACCGTGAAATCCCGCCGGCTGGGGCGGGAGCTCGTTCTCCAGGCCCTCTACGCCCAAGAATTCACGGCCGACAGCCTCGACACCATCCTGGAAAACCTCAAGCGGTCCTATACCATAACGCCGGAAACGGAAGAGTATGTGAAGCGGCTGTTCACGGAAACCGTCAAACACCGGGACTGGACGCGGGAAGAAATCACCCGCCGGTTGAAAAACTGGGACTACGACCGTGTGGCTCTCATTGACCGGCTGATCCTGCAGATGATGATGGTGGAAATGGTCTACCTGGAGGATATCCCCCCCAAGGTTTCCATCACGGAAGGGGTGGAAATCGCAAAGAAATATTCCACCGAAGAAAGCAGTGCCTTCATAAACGGCGTTCTCGATTCCCTCTATCACTCCCTGGACACCCTCACCCAGCCCGTTGAGTAGCATGGTGCTGGCGGTGATTTCGGATATTCACGCCAACAGGGAAGCCCTCGATTCCGTGATCCGATCCCTGGAAAAACGCCCTGTTGACAGGATCATCTGTCTCGGTGATATTGTGAACTACGGCGTCGATTTTAACTACTGCCTGGAAAGGGTGAAGGAATTGGCCCCGGTGTGCATTATGGGAAACCACGACGCCACGGTGGTGGGGAGGGACCCCATCTGGCATATGAATCCGGAGGCCCAGAAGTCCGCCCGGTGGACCATGGACCGCCTTTCGGCCCAACAGAGGGACTATCTTGAAGGTCTCCCTATGACCCATTCGGAAGGCGACATGCTTTTCGTTCACAGTGCCCCGGGAGATCCCGCCCGGTGGCAGTACATTACAAACTGGTTTGATGCAGCGGTCCACTTTGATAACTTCTCCGAACGGATCTGTTTCGTTGGCCATTCCCACGTTCCGGGGGTCTATCCCGAGAAGGGGGGAGAAACCCGGAGCCGGGAGGGGGAGGTCGTGCTGGAACCTAAGCAGAGGTTCATCATAAACGTAGGCAGCGTAGGTCAGCCCCGGGACCGGGATCCCCGGGCCTGTTACGCGGTCATGGATAGCGAGAAAGACCTGCTGGAGATTGTCCGGGTCGACTACGACGTGCAGAAGGCGTCGGAAAAGATAGCCGCCGCCGGCGTCTCTTCATTTCACGCCCGGCGTATTCTGGTGGGCGTGTAGGAAATGCTCTGGGAATGGTGAGGTCTTATCAGGCATGGCAAGTGTCGTAGAAAGGTTGTTCGGGACAAAGTCCGAGCGGGAAATCCGCCGGTTGATGCCCCTGGTGGACGAAATCAATTCCATTGCCCGTTCGCTCAAGGACAAGTCGGACGACGACCTCCGGGTCCGCACCGAAGAATTCAAGGAGATGGTGAGAGTCACCCGGGAAGAAGCCGAACGGATTGCCCGGGAGAACGAGCTGAGCCGGGAGGAGGCCGCCGATTCGATTTTCAAGGCGGAGCAGGAGGTGCTGGACGGAATCATGCCCGAGGCCTTCGCCATGGTGAAGGAAACGTGCCGGAGACTCCTGGGGGAG
>JBHIEY010000014.1:0-21802 GCA_046861835.1 Fidelibacterota bacterium
CGAGGTGCTCAATTCCGCACGACTTGAGACCGAGATCTCCGATCGCATCCGGGACCACGTGTGGGAAAAAGCTATCATGAATGCTGCCCTCTGTCCCGTATCGGCCCTGAGCGGGCTGACGATGCAGGATGTCATGGAAACCGATTCGGGGCTGGAGGTGGTGACAGCCATTGTGGATGAGTGCGTTGAGGTCGCCGGAAGGGAAGGAATCCGCCTCCCGGCGGGATTCCGGGACCGGGCCATCGACTATATGAAGAAGGGGGGCCGCCACCGTCCCTCCATGCTGGTGGATGTGGAAAAGGGCCTTCCCACGGAAATCGACCATCTTAACGGCAAAATCGTGGAGTACGGCCGGAAGCACGGTGTTGCCACACCCTTCAACGCCTCCGTCACGGCGCTGATCCGCCTGCTCGAGCGGAGGAGGACCCGTTGACGCGATGAAAAGCGGGACGAACGGATATTATCTCGGCGTCGACCTTGGTTCGGTCTACACCAAGTTTGTGGTGGTGGACTCCAAAGGCAAGGCTCGCTACCGCAGGGTTATCCCCACCCTGACCCGCCGGCGGGAAACCTTTCAGGAAGTTCTCGAGGAGATTCACAGCCGGTTCGGTGTTGCGGGAACCTGCAGCACGGGGTACGGCCGGAACATCCTGAACGGAACCCTCAAGAAAACGGAACTCATCTGTGCCTCCGTGGGTGTGTCCGGCGTCCATCCGTTTCCCAAGACGATTATCGATATCGGAGGGGAGGACATCAAGATTATTCAGAGCGGTCCCCGGGGGGAGGTGGAAAGATTCACCATGAACGACAAGTGTTCTGCAGGGACGGGTGCCTTCATTACGGAGATTGCCGAAAAGGCAGAAATGGACGTTGAGGAGATGAGCGATCTTGCCCGGAAATCGTCGTCGGAAAGGGTCATGAACAGCTTCTGCACCGTCTTTGCCAAAACGGAAATCCTGGGGTGGAAGTTTGACGGCGTTCCCATTGAAGACATGGCCCGGGGTATATATCTCTCCATTGTGAACCGGATATGCAAGTTGCCCGTTCCCACGGGTCTGCCCGTGTTTCTGTGCGGTGGAGTTATCGCCTATCACGGGTATCTGGGGGATCTCCTGGGGGAGAAGCTGGGTGTGGATGTCACCGTTTTTCCCCACCCCCTGTATGCGGTCGCCCAGGGAGCGGCCATCCTGGCCCGGGATGCCTGAATCTTCCCACGACCGGGGCTATTCGGCCCACTACGAAAACGTCTACCTGTTGGGAGGGGCCCGTACCCCTTTTGGCAAATTTTGCGGCACCCTGGGAACCGTATCCCCCACGGACCTGGGCATTCTGGCCGCCCGCGAGGCGATCGGGCGATCTGGAGTTGATCCCGGGGAGATCGATCATGTTGTTTTTGCCAACATTATCCAGGCCGGTTTTGACGCCATCTATCTCCCCCGCCACATAGGGCTTTACTGCGGCATCCCCCCGTCCGTTCCCGCCATGATGGTGCAGCGCATCTGTGCCTCCGGTTTCGAGGCCATTGTGTCTGCGGGGGAACAGATCGTTCTTGGAAAGGCGGGAATCGTTCTGGCGGGGGGGAGCGAGAACATGACGCGGGCCCCCACCTCATCCTTCGGAAACCGGCTGGGATACCGCCTGGGACAGCTGGAATTCGGAGACATGTTGTGGGAGGGGCTGAAGGATCCGGCGGTGGAGCTCTCCATGGGTCAGACGGCGGAGAATCTGGCCCGCAAATACGGTATCACGCGAGAGGAGGCCGATACGTACGCCCTCCGTTCCCACCGGCTGGCCCTGGCGTCAAGCAACAACGGCGTACTATCGGAGGAGATGGTGGCGGTGGCATCGGGAGTCCTGGAAATGGACGGTTTCACGCCCAGGTCCTACAGGACCAACCCTCCCCAGGCGAAGCTGGAACGGGATGAAGGTCCCCGGGAGACAGACATGGATAAGCTTGCCCAGCTCCCCGCCGTGTTTGACACCGACGGGATTCAAACGGCGGGGAATTCCAGCGCCATTGTGGACGGGGCGGCGGCGGCAGTGGTGGCCTCGGGCGACGTCATCGAGGCAAGAGGGCTCACCCCCCTGGCCCGGATAGTGGCCTCGGCATCCACTGGGGTGGATCCCCGCTATATGGGTATCGGTCCCGTCCCCGCCATCCGTAAGGTGCTGGAAGTATCGGGACTCTCCCTGGACACGATTGATCTGTTTGAAATCAACGAGGCCTTTGCCGCGCAGATTATTGCGGTGGAGCGGGAACTGAACCTGGACCGGAACCGCCTCAATGTGCACGGCGGTGCCATTGCCATCGGTCATCCCCTGGCGGCCACGGGGACCCGCCTTATACTGACCCTGGCGCTGGAACTGGGCCGGCGGGGAGAGCGGTACGGCATCGCGTCGGCCTGCGTGGGGGGAGGACAGGGAACGGCCGTTGTGGTGGAGAATACGAACCTGGAGAATGGATCGTGAGACGGATCACGGGATATCAAATGGTCGCTCCCGACCGGCCCCTGGAAAGGGTCTCCTTTCCCTTTCCCGAACTCCCGGAGGATCGGGCCCTGGTGGAAGTGGCCGGGTGTGGCGTCTGTCACACCGACGTGAGTTTCTGGCACCACGGGGTTCCCACCCGGCACGGTCCCCCTCTTATCCTGGGTCACGAAATCAGCGGAACGGTGGTGGAAGGTCCTTCCCCCCTTAAGGGGAAACCGGTCATCGTTCCGGCGGTTCTCCCCTGCGGGGAGTGCGATCTGTGCCGGAGCGGACGAAGCAACATCTGTTCGAACCAGGTGATGCCCGGAAACGACTTTCACGGCGGCTTTGCCACCCACGTGGTGGTTCCCGCCCGGTTCCTCTGTCCCGTTCCCGAAGAGATTCTCGCGAAGCATTCCCTCGCGGACGTGGCCGTGGTTTCCGACGCCGTCTCCACTCCCTACCAGGTGGTGATCAAAAGCGGGCTTCGCCCCGGAGACCTTGCGGTGGTCATCGGCGTGGGGGGCGTGGGAGTCTATGCCGCCCAGCTGGCCCGGAGTATGGGGGGAAAGGTTGTGGCCGTCGACATTTCCCAGGAACGGCTGGACCGCCTTAAGAAAATCGGGATAACGGCGACGGTGAATAACCGGGACCTCGATGTGAGGGAAGTGAAAAAACGGGTGAAAGTCCTGGCCGAACAGATGGGGGCTCCCGGCCACGACTGGAAAATCTATGAAGTATCCGGTACGAAAAACGGACAGGAACTGGCCTTTGCCCTCACCGGGGTTGCCGGAACCCTCTCCATTGTAGGATTCACCCTGGATAAAGTCGAAATCCGGCTGAGCAACCTCATGGCCTTCGACGCCGCTGCAATCGGAACCTGGGGCTGTAAGCCGGAACTCTATCCCGAGGTGCTCGATCTGGTGGCACAGGAAAAAGTGATCATAGGACCGTTTACGGAACCGTACCCTCTGTCGGAGATCAACACCATTTTCCAGCGGCTGGTGACACCGCCGGAAGATCCCCGGGACAGAATCGTGAAAAGGCCCGTGCTCGTGCCGGATACCGGTGAAAAGACGGAGAGGGGGTGAGAGGGAGTAGTGGAGAAACGGATAACCCATAACCGAGTGAGTAATAGCCATGAATGTTGATCTCATGAACCACAATCTGGTGGATGTCGATTTTTCAGAGATTCTCTACGAATTGCGTCCCTGTCTCGATTCTGACGGAAAGCCCGTGGAGGGTCTTCACAACGCCTGGATATTTCTGAACAATCCCCGGCAGTATAATTCGTATACCACCCGGGCCGTGAAGGAAATCATTCTGGCGTTCCGGAAGGCTTCCATGGATCGCTCTGTGGTGACCGTGGTGCTGTCGGCCGTAGGCGACAAGGCGTTTTGCACGGGCGGGAATGTCACGGAATACGCCGAATATTACGCGGGCCGGCCCCTGGAATACCAGCAGTACATGCGCCTGTTCAACGATATGATCACATCCATCCTTCACTGCGATAAGCCCGTCATCTGCCGTGTCAACGGCATGCGGATCGCCGGAGGACAGGAAATGGGGATGGCCTGCGATTTTTCGGTGGCCAGCGATCTGGCCGTTTTCGGTCAGGCCGGCCCCAAGCACGGAAGCGCCCCCGACGGCGGGAGCACAGACTTCCTTCACCTCTACGTGGGCATTGAGCGGGCCATGCAGAGCTGCACCCTGTGTGAACTGTGGAGTGCCTACGAGGCCCTCGCCCTGGGGCTCGTTTCCCAGGCCGTTCCCGTCCTGAAAGTGGGCGGAAAGTTTGTGAGAAATCCCCTGGTGGTTACCGACCGCTGGCTGGACGATTCCGGGGAACTGGTCTACGGAAGGCGTAAGACCGGGAAGGTCCTGGAAGAGGGGAAAAAGATGCTGGAAGAGGGGACCATCGATCTTGAACCTCTTGACCGTGCCGTTGAGGCCCTCAGCAGCAAGCTCCTGGCCACCATGCCCGACTGCCTCCACAAGACTCTGAACAGCCTCAGAAAAAAGAAACTGGAGCACTGGGACCGGAACCAGCAGACCAACCGGGACTGGCTGGCCCTGAACATGATGACGGAGGGGAAGGCGGGATTCCGGGCCTTTCACGAAGGGCCCAAGGACAACCGGGTGGTGGATTACGCCAAACTCCGGCGCATGCTGGCAGAGGGTCATCCGTGGGACGATGAATTGATTGACGCCATCATGCCGAGGTGATATACCGTGGCCGGTCCTATCGTGCGGGAAGTTCTGAACGACGGCCAGGTGGTCCGGCTGATCCTCAACCGTCCCAGGGGGAATATCCTCGACAGCTCCATGATGGAAGGACTGCAGGGGGCCCTCGACACTCTGCGGGAGAATCGCGATATCAAGCTTATCGAGCTGACAGGCTCGGGCGATCATTTTTCCTTCGGGGCGAGCGTCCCTGAGCACCGCCGCGAGGAAGCGAAGGAGATGCTGAAACGGTTTCACCGGCTCTTTATCACCCTGGCGGATCTGGCCATCCCGTCCCTGGCCTTGGTGTCGGGACAGTGCCTGGGTGGGGGGCTGGAACTGGTCCTCATGTGCAATTTCCTCTTTGCCGACCGGACGGCCCGGCTCGGACAGCCTGAAATGAACTTAGGGCTCTTTCCCCCGCCCGCTTCCCTCATTCTTCCATTGAAGATCGGTCAGACACGGGCCGATGAGGTCATCCTGACCGGCCGGGGGTTTACAGCGGAGGAGATGGCCTCCATGGGTCTGGTCACACGGGTGTTTGAGGATCGCAAGGAGATGGAATCGGGGGTACAGCGGTGGGTGGAAAAACAGATCCTCCCCAAAAGCGCATCCTCGTTGAGGTACGGCGTCCAGGCTGCCAGGTGGGAATTCCATCGTCTCCTGAGAAATCAGCTGGAGAACATCGAGAAGTTCTACATAGAAAAGCTCATGTCCACCCACGACGCCAGCGAGGGGATAGAGGCCTTCTTACAGAAACGGTCCCCCAGGTGGAAGAACAGATAAAAGCTGTGGCAGATATCGATACCGTGGGCATCGTGGGAGCCGGAACCATGGGTTCGGCTCTGGCCCAGAAATTTGCCCAGGAGGGAATGACGGTGGTGATGGTGGATACGGAGGAGCCCTTTCTGGAAAGGGGATTGAGGCGGATCGGGGAGACCATTGACGAGGGGGTCAGCCGGGGACTGTTTTCGGAGAAAGAGGCGGCTGACATTGTCGGTCGCATCAAACCGACGGTGAACCTCCGTGACACGGCTGGCTGCCAGCTCGTTATTGAGGCCGTCTTTGAGGATCTGGATCTGAAACGGGAGGTTCTGGCCAGGGTGGGGGAAACGGTATCGAAGGATTCGGTGGTGGCCACCAATACGTCCTCCTTTTCGGTGTCTCTCCTTGCGAAGTCGGTACGCCGTCCCGAACGGTTCCTCGGACTTCACTTTTTCTATCACGCCGCCAAGAACCGTCTGGTGGAGGTGGTCCGGGGCGGCGATACGGGCGATTCGGTTTTCCGGAATACCGTCTGGTTCATGCGCCGGTGTGGAAAGGATCCTATCGTCTGCCCCGACTCGCCGGGGTTTGTGGTGAACCGGTTCTTTGTTCCCTGGTTGAACGAAGCGGCGCGGCTGTATGACGAAGGATTGGCCGAAACGGGTCTTATGGACAGGGTGGCCTGCGAAACTTTCGGCTGCGGGATGGGTCCCTTTGCCCTCATGAATGCAACGGGGATCTCCATCGCGTGGCAGGCGAGCCGTACCCTGGGGGAAGCTTTGGGCCCCTTCTACCGTCCGACGGCCTCCCTGGAGCGTAAGGGTGCGGAAGGAAAGCCCTGGAAGATCGAGGAGGACCGCCCTGGGGATCCGTCGCTCCGACAGGCAATTGCGGACCGGCTGTTGGGGGCCGTTTTTTTTGCCTGCGGACAGTTGCTGGATGAGAAGGTCTGCACGGCCCGCGATCTCAATCAGGGAGCCAGGATTGGACTCCGGTGGAGCCGGGGACCTGCCGAACTGTTTGAGAGCTACGGGGGAAGGACCGTTCGCCGTCTGGTCCGCCACCTGGCGAATGCCCATTCGCCCCCGTTGACCGTTCCGTCATCCCTCACCGCCAGCCGGTGGACGCAGACCTTCGTATCGTGGGAGAAAAGGGACGGAACCGGGGTCGTGTTTCTCAACCGGTTGGAGGATCTGAACGCCCTGAATCCCACCGTCATGGATCAGCTGGATGAGGCCTTTGCCAGGCTGGAGAGGGACAGCCAGATTCACACCATTGTTATCACCGGATACGGGAAGGCCTTTGTTGCCGGTGCCGACGTCAAATTCTTTATCCGCCACATCCGTGCCGGCACCCTTTCCGGGATTGTAGAATTCACCCGGAAGGGACAGTCCCTGTTTCAACGCATTGACGAATCGGGCAAGAAGGTGGTTGCCGTGATTAACGGCTTTGCCCTGGGCGGAGGCCTGGAACTGGCCCTGACGGCGGACATTGTTGTGGCTCTCCCCGGGGCCCGGTTTGCCTTTCCCGAGACGGGACTGGGAATCTATCCCGGCTTAGGGGGAACCCAGCGGACGGTGAAGCGAATTGGCTCCGGACTCACAAAATTTCTCATCTTTACGGGTCAAACGGTTTCCGCTCCCGAAGCGCTGGAAATGGGACTGATCGACGGCATAATCCGGTGGGAGGACGTGCCCCTGTGTCTGGATGGGAAGGTGACACTCAAAAAGAATGGGGCCGGCAGGCCGAAAAAATGGCGGCAGATTGAAGCGTTCTTCAACGAACACTCTGTGGATGATCTCCTGACGGGGGCGTTCCCTTCAACACCGTGGGGGTCCCTGGTGAAGCAGGTTCGATCGAAGGCGCCCCGGGCCCTGAAAATCGCGGAAAGGCTTATCGACCAACAGGAGGGACCGCTGTCGGAACTGGACAATTTGGAAGAGATTTTTTCCACCCAGGATGCCCTTGTGGGGCTGGAAAGTGTGGGGAGAAAACCTCCCCGGTTCACAGGAGCGTAGAGAAGGGCCATGAGGGGCCTATGCCTGTAAGGGATTTCGAATACCATCGACCGGGCAATCTCAAGGAGGCGTGCTCTCTGATGGCGGGACTGGAGGAGGCGCAGGTGGTGGCCGGGGGGACCGATCTTCTCGTGGATATGGACGCGGGCATCCGGCGGGCCAGGCACGTCATTTCGTTGAGCCGGCTGGAGGAACTGTCGCGGATTGAAGAGGTGGAGTCAGGAGTTTCCATCGGGGCGGGGTGCACCGCCCGGAGGGTGGAAGAGTCCCCCCTCTTGCGGAAAACCTTTCCGGAACTCACCGGCATGGTGGAGATGTTCGCCTCCCCTCAGGTTCGAACCCGGGCAACGGTGGGGGGAAACATCTGCAGTGCCGTGGCCTGCGGGGACTTTCCCGTCATTCTCATCGCCCTGGGTGCGGATGTGGAGCTGGCATCTTCCCGGGGAACGCGCCGGTTGGCGTTGAAGGATTTCTTTCTGGGTAACCGCGAGACGGTTCGCCGCCACGACGAGATCGTCACCCGGATTCTCGTTCCTCTGAAGCCCCCTGGGGGAGCGGCCCGGTATGAGAAATTCCGGAGGCGGGCTTCCAATGCCCTGGCGGTAGCTTCGGTGGCGGTCTATCTTCATCTGGACAACGGCCGGTGCCGGGAAGGGAGAGTTGTCCTGGGAGCGGTGGCGCCCACTCCCCTTGTGGCGGTGAAGGCCGGCTGTTTTCTTGAGGGGAAGGTCATCACCGATGACGTGATTGCCGGGGCGGCTGAACAGGCGAAACGGGAAGCCCGGCCCATTACCGATGTGAGGGGAACCGAAGGGTTCCGCAGAGAGCTCGTGGCCGTTCTGACAAGAAGGGCCATCAAAGGGTGTCTGGCGGGATGAAGAGGACCACACGGGACCGAGGCGGTTGCGTGGTTGAGTTAACGGTGAACGGCGACCGTCATATCCTCCTGGTGGCACCGGCGGCCACCCTGGCGCAGGTCCTGAGGGAAGATCTCAACCTCACCGGCACCAAGATCGGTTGTGCCGTGGGGGACTGCGGCGCCTGCACGGTACTGGTGGACGGGGAGCCGGCCAATTCCTGTCTTATGCTGGCGGTGGAGGCTGAAAACCGGGACATTGTTACCATCGAGGGTCTGGCTTCCACCGGGGAGCTTCATCCCCTTCAGCGAGCTTTCGTCGAAGAGGGTGCCATTCAGTGCGGGTTCTGCACCCCGGGGATGGTCTTAACGGCAAAGGCCCTCATCGACAGAAATCCCACCCCTTCGGATGCGGAAATCCGGGAGGCCCTGGCCGGCACCCTGTGCCGCTGTACGGGCTATGCCAAGATTGTGAAGGCCATTTCCAACTGGCAGCGGTACCAAAAGGTCCGTTCACCTGTCCACGAAGAAGGATCGCCTTATTCGGTGGTGGGGCATCCGGTGGCCCGGAAGGATGCCCGGGAAAAGGTGACGGGCGCCGCCCTCTTTACCGATGACATCAGGTTGCCCAATATGCTGTACGGAAAGATTTTGACCAGTCCGGTGGCCCATGCCCGTATCCGGAAAATCGAGACAAAAAGGGTCCGTGAGCTCCCCGGTGTCAAAGCCGTTCTCACGGGAAAGGATGTTCCCGGTACCCTTTACGGCGTGAGTCCGGCCCGCTACGATGAACATATTCTGGCCACGGACAAGGTCTGTTACGTGGGGGATGAAGTGGCGGCGGTGGCGGCCGTGGATGAAGAGACCTGTACCCGGGCTCTCGATCTCATCGATCTCCGGTATGAGGAACTCCCCGCCGTGTTCGATCCCGTGGAAGCCATGAAAGAGGGGGCTCCTCTCATTCTGGAGCGGTATCCCAACAATATCAATACCCGCGTGGAATGGCACTTCGGGGATGTGGAAAAAGGGTTCCAGGAAGCCGATCTCGTGATGTCGGATACCTACAAAGGAAACCGCACATACCAGAACCCCCTGGAACCTCATTGCGCTGTGGCCCAATGGGACCCGGAGGGGCGGCTCACCGTTTACACCTCCACGCAGGTGGTCCATTACGTCCGCTATCAGCTGGCCCGCCTTCTCGATATGCCCCAGGGGGACATCCGCGTGATTGGCACCCACTGCGGTGGCGGTTTTGGCGGAAAGGCGGAGGTCAATCCTCTGGAGATTTGCGCTGCCCTGCTGGCCAGGAGAACGGGCCGGCCCGTGAAGATGCGGTACAGCCGGCCGGAAATGTTCCGCCACGGCAGGGGAAGACATCTCCAGATCATTGATCTGAAAATGGGGATGAAAGAGGACGGCACCATCACGGCCGTCCAGCAGAAATCGATCCTGGAAGGGGGGGCATACAGCTCCTTCGGGGTCATTGCCGCCTACTATTCCGGCGCCATGATCCCCACCCTGTATAAGATTCCCAACTTCAAGTATGACGGATTCCGGGTGAACACCAACCTTCCTGCCTGCGGAGCCATGCGGGGTCACGGCTGTCCCCACCCCCGGTTTGCCTTCGAAAGCCTGCTCACCGATATGGCCGTCAAACTGGGGCTCGATCCCATTGACGTGAGACTGAAGAACGCCATGGAACCCAACACCCGGACCATCAACGACCTCGATATTGGATCGTGCGAACTCAAGGCGTGCCTGGAGGCGGTCCGGAAACGGAGCGGCTGGGATGCGAAAAAGGGAAAACTCCCCTTTGGAAAGGGGATCGGCGTGGGGTGCGGAGGGTTTGTCAGCGGTGCGGGCTACCCCATCTACCGTTCCAGCTTTCCCCATTCCAATGCCACCATTAAGGTGAGCGAGGATGGGCATACGGCGATTCTATACACGGGGGAAACGGATATCGGACAGGGTTCGGCGACGGTTCTTTCCCAGATTGCCGCGGAGGCCATGGGCATCACGTACGACAGAATCAAGGTGGTCTACGCCGACACCGACACCACCCCCCTGGGATTCGGATCCTACTCCTCCCGGGTCACGCTCATGGGAGGCAACGCCTGCAAGATGGCCGGGGAAGATATCCGGAAACAGCTTCTGACCGTGGCGTCGGAAATGATGGGGGTTCCGGCCCGGCGGTTGGAGGTGCGGGAGAACCGGGTGTTTGAGAAGGATCATCCGGATAACGGTGTCGCCTGGCATGAAGTGGCGGCCCGCTGCTTTGCCGTGAACGGACCGGTGGTGGGGCGGGGCCACTACGCCCCCCCTGAAGGTCTCGGCGGAACTTTCAAAGGGGCCACCGTAGGAACCTCCCCCGCCTATTCCTTTACCGCCTGTGTCTGTGAGGTGGAAGTGGATCTGGAAACGGGACAGATCCGTGTGGTGAAATTCACCGATGCCCACGATGTGGGTACCCCCATCAATCCCCTCGGGGTGGAAGGTCAGGCGGAGGGGGCCATCGCCATGATGCTGGGTGAAACGCTTCTTGAAGGGGTGAAATTTGATGGAAAGGGGCGAATCCTGAATCCCAATCTGCACGACTACCTGCTCCCCACGGCCAAGGATGTTCCCCCCATTGAGAGCTCCACTGTGGAATCGTATGAACCGCGGGGACCTTTCGGGGCCAAGGAGGTGGGGGAAGGTGCTACCCTTCCCGTCATCGGAGCCATTGCCAATGCGGTGTACGATGCCATCGGCGTCCGGATTAAGGAGCTGCCCATCACGCCGGAAAGGGTTCTGGCAGCCCTGAAGAAAATCGACCGGTGAGGGTAGCTGCCGTTATCCTGGCTGCCGGCGGATCCGCCCGCACGGCAGGAGAGAACAAACTCCTTTTCCCCCAACCGGGGGAGGGGGGACCCGTCATCGCGGCCCTCTGCCGGAACGTCATGGCGGCCCGGTTTCGGCCTGTGGTGATTGTCACAGGGTACCAGGCGTCCAGAATTCGAAAAGCTCTTGAGCAACTCCCGGTGGAAACCGTCCATAACGGCCGGTGGAAAGAGGGGATGTCGAGCTCCATCCGGGCGGGTGTGAATAAGATTGGGAAGCGGTGTGACGGGGTGGGTATCGTTCCGGCCGACATGCCCCGGCTGACGGCCGGCACCCTGACGCTACTCCGGGACCGTTTTGAGTCGTTGGGGGGTCGCCATATCGTCTATCCCACCTTCCGGGGAACGCAGGGGAATCCCGTCATCTTTCCCCGGAGGTTCTTTCCCCACATGATGAGGGTCACGGGAGACCGGGGGTGCAAGGGTATCTTGAGGACCCACCAGAAGGATACTGTGGCCGTTTCCGTGCCATCGGAGGAGATTCTTCTCGATTATGACACCGTTTCTGAATACCGGAAGTTGGGGGGACAGATCGGGGAGCGGGGAGATGGATAACGGAAAGGATATCTTTCAGATTGCAGCGGATTTGAAGTCGGCCGGTGAGGAATTCGCCCTGGCCACCGTGGTGGCGGTGAAGGGATCGACCTCCGGCAAGGTGGGCAACCGGGTCATTTATGACAGGGAAGGGAACCGGATTTCAGGTTGGATTGGCGCCGGGTGCGTCGAGGAAAGGATCGGGAAAATGGCCAAGGACACCTTCCGGAGCGGGAGGCCCAGGGTGGTGACGATCGATCTGGACAGCGACACCCTGACCAGCGGCATACCGTGTGGAGGAGCCATGTCCATTCTTGTGGAACCGCAGCTCAAGCGACCGGTCATGATCATCCGGGGGACCGGCAGGGTGGTGGAGACCCTTTTGACCCTGGGAGAGCTCCTGGGATTCCGGGTGGAGACGCGGGACGACGTTCTGTCCGAAGAGACCGGTCGTATGGACTATCTTGTTCTGGCCACGCACCATCGTGACGACCACAAGGTGACCTGTGAAGCTCTCAAGATGGGCGTTCCCTTTGTGGCGGTTGTGGCCAGTTCGAAAAGGACCGCCCTCATCCGGGACTACCTGGTGAAGGCGGGGATGACGGGGGAACAGCTCCGGCGGTTTCATGCTCCTGCGGGACTCGATTTGAAGGGGGACTCTCCCGAAGAGATAGCCCTCAGCATCATGGCGGAAATCGTGATGCACCGCCGGGGCGGTACGGGCCGGCCCCTGATGACGGTAACGCGTCACGAGCAAGAGCCGTGATGGCCTATAACCCTCCCCAACGACAGTCCCACCCTTCATTATTCCGTGTATTAACATGGGATGTTTCATAACTTATTCCGTAAGGGAGGGACAGTGACGATGAGGCGAAAATCCATGTTGGCGGTGTTCACTATCGTGGTGGCCACTTCCACCATTTCCCTATCCCCGCCCGCCCGGGAATTCGGGAAGATTACCCTGCCCCTGGGGGTGGTTCAGGTGCGTCCGGCTGGTGACGACGAGTGGCAGCGGGCAAAGGTGAGACACCCCGTTTTCGTCCAGGACGGTGTTCAGACGCAGGCGAAATCGCGGGCGGAAATCACCCTCACGGGAGGGGGCAAGGTCCGTATCGGCGAAAACGCAGAACTCATTCTCAGCGAGGCGAATGTGGCGCCGTTGAAGAAGGACTTCTCCGCCAATCTCAAGAAGGGGCAGATCTGGGTGAGTGCCAAGGCCGCTTTCGGAGAGAAGAAAAATGTGGCCATCCGGACCCCCACGGCGGTGGCGGCCATCCGGGGGACTACATACCGGGCCGTGGCGGGAGAGGAGGAAAGCTCCATCCTGGTCTACGAGGGGGAGGTGGATGTGAACTGGGCTCAAAACGTTCAGGAGTTGCGACGGGAACAGGTGCCCAAAGGGGGAGAAGGTCCCAGATTCAGGCTGGGCCCCGTGGAAGAGGTAAAGGCCCCCGAACAGGTGGCCGGTCCTTATGAAGTCACCCTGGAGGAATGGATCACCCTGGTGGAAGGGATGCAGATCAACATCCGCAAGGATGGAAAGTACCACATGTTTGAATTCGACCGGGGTGCCGACGCCGAACTGGAGTGGGTCAGATGGAATCAGGAGCTGGATGCCCAGGAGTAAGGGGGTTCCTGGGCTGACGCCCGATGCCCGGCCTCGTTAAGAGAGCAGGAATCGCCGTTCTCATCGCCCTGGGGGTGGGGCTCCTGGTGGGGTGGGGTACCCGCGTGGAAGGATTCTTCCTGAGGTCCATGCTTGACGGGTACGAGTTTCTCTCCTACGACGCCCGGATGAAAGGGAAGGTCTCGGGCGTCGAGGAAGCCTCCATTGAAGACGTGGTGATCATTGACATCGATCAGACGTCCATCGAAACCCTGGGACGGCTGAGGGACTGGCCTTACGCCTACCATGGACAGTTGATTGACGTGGTGACCTCCGGGAACCCCAGGGCCCTTCTCTTCGACATGATCTTCGATCCCGAAAGTTCGGACGATTACCGACTGGTGAACGCCCTCCTCGAGGAGAGTCCACCGGATGATCAGACCCTCACCGATGCCGCCCGGCAGTTCTTGATTTCCCACGATCCGGATCGATTCCTCCGGTCCACACGGCGGAGCGGCAAGGTGTATCACGCCGCTGTCTTTGAGCAGGCCGACAGCTCCATTTTCGCCTACGCCATGGAAGCGGAGCCGGAGGGATACGACGCCGGCGACCACATTCTCGATATCCCTCTTGAACAGGCCCGAAGGCTCCCCACTGCCCAGCGCATCGGCAACACCTACCTGGAGCTGCTGACGGCGGCCACCGGGGTGGGAAGCCCCAATTTCCCCCCCGACCCCGACGGCATCATTCGCCGGGTTCCCACCGCCATCTTCTTTGAAGGACCCGGCCACGTCTTTCCCTCCCTCACGATGGCGGCCGCCATGGATATCCTGGACATCCCCCGGGATGGACTCGATTACGACTTCGAAGCCCATATCCTCACCCTGCGAAACCGGCAGGGGGAAGTGGTCAGAGAAATCCCTATCGATGACAAGGGGAGGATGTTCGTCAACTACTACGGACCGTTCAAGACCTTTTATTACCTCCCCTACGTATACTGCTTTGATCCGGAGCTGCTACCTCCCGAATACTGGGAGAATAAGATTGCCCTGGTGGGGACCTCCCTTCCGGGACACATGGACCTTCGTAACACCCCGGTGCAGGAGACCTTTGCAGGTGTGGAAATCCACGCCAACGTCATCCACAGCCTCATGCGAAATGAATTCGTGAGGCGAACAGGGGCGGGAGCCAATTTTCTGGTCATTATCCTTTCCGGCGTGGTTCTCGGGGTGGTGGTAGCCGTTCCCCGGCGCCCTCTGGTCTCCCTTCCCGTTCCTCTGGTGGGGATGCTGGGATGGGTCGTCTTTGCCTACAGTCAGTTCCTGGGAAAACTGGTCATGTGGGAGATCGTGCGGCCTTCCATGACCATGGGACTCACCTATCTGGGGATCTTCCTTTACAATTTCCTGGTGGCGGAAAAAGACAAGCGGTTTCTAAAGCATACCTTCGGAACGTACGTATCACCTGAGTTGATTGACAGGATGTATGAAAGCAAACAGAAACCCCAGCTGGGGGGAGAGTCGGGGATCAAGACGGCCTTCTTTACCGATATTCAAAGTTTTTCCTCCTTTTCCGAGGTGTTGACCCCCACTCAGCTTGTGGAGCTATTGAACGAGTATTTGACCAGCATGACCGATATCCTCCTGGCGGAAGGGGGAACCCTCGACAAGTACGAGGGGGACGCCATTGTCGCGTTTTTCGGGGCTCCCATTCCCACCGATGACCATGCCTTCCGGGCCTGCAACGTGGCCCTCGCCATGCAGGCGGAACTGGACCGGTTGAGAAAGAAGTGGAAATCGGAAGGGGACAAATGGCCCGACCTGGTTCACCAGATGCGCCAGAGAGTGGGAATCAACTCCGGCGAAATCGTCACCGGAAACATGGGGAGCCGCACCCGGATGAATTACACCATGATGGGCGATGTGGTGAATACGGCCGCCCGGCTGGAGGCGTCCGCCAAACAGTACGGTATTTATATTCAGGTGGGAGAAAACACCTACGACATAGTAAGGGATGAATTTGAGTTTCGAACTCTCGACTATGTCCGGGTGAAGGGAAAAAAAGTTCCCGTGAAGGTCTACGAACTCCTGGCCACCAGGAATGGCCTGGACGGAAACAATGCCCTGCTGGTGAAAACCTTTCACGAGGGATTTGAGCTCTATCAGAACCAGAAGTGGGACCAGGCGCTTGAGGCCTTCCGGGCCGCAGAAAAACTGGAGGAAGACTTCCCCCTGCGACCCACCAACCCCAGCCGGGTCTACATAGACAGGTGCCGGTTTTTCAAGGAGAAGCCGCCCGGGGATGACTGGGACGGGGTCTGGACGTTGACCACGAAGTGACGAAGTCATCGCGAGCGGAGCATGGCGATCTCACTCACTGTGGTCACCACGTTGCGGGAGATTGCCACGTCGCTTTGCTCCTCGCAATGACTAGAGTGGAAAGACGGAGAAATGGAGCCCCTACCCCCTAACTCCCGGCTCCTAACCCATAGCGCATGATGCCCTACAAGGGAACGGACTATTTTGACATGGAGACTCTCCTTTCCGAGGAGGAGGTCGCCATTCGCAATACGGTGTACGAGTTTGTTCAAAAGGAATTTCTTCCCATCATTCATACCCATCATCAAAACGAGACTTTCCCCACCGGCATGATCGGCCGGATGGCCAAACTGGGGCTATTGGGGGCCAACCTCCCTCCGGAGTACGGATGTGCCGGAATAAACAACGTGGCGTATGGACTCATCATGCAGGAACTGGAGCGGGGGGATTCGGGGTTGAGGAGTTTTGCCTCCGTCCAGGGGGCATTGGTCATGTACGCGATTTACCGCTACGGATCGGAAGATCAAAAGCGGCACTGGCTTCCCCGGCTGGCATCGGGGGAGGCGGTGGGGTGTTTTGGCCTCACGGAACCGGAGCACGGATCCGATCCCGGGAGCCTGGCTACGCGGGCCCGGAAGGAGGGCAGGGAGTATGTGCTGGACGGGGTAAAGATGTGGATCACCAACGGAACGCTGGCCCATGTGGCCGTCATCTGGGCCCGGGATGACGGCGGCGTCATCCGCGGTTTTCTTGTGGAAAAGGAGACCCCCGGGTTCACGGCCAACAAGATCACCGGCAAGTACTCCCTCCGGGCCTCCGATACGGCCGAGCTTGTTCTGGAAAACTGCCGCATTCCCCGGGAAAACCTGCTCACGAAAGCGGAAGGACTCAAGAGTCCCCTTTCGTGCCTCACCCAGGCCCGGTACGGGATTGCCTGGGGGGCCGTGGGTTCCGCCATGGCGTGCTATGAAACGGCCCTTTCCTATGGGCGGGAGCGGGAGCAGTTTGGCCGGCCCATCGCATCCTTTCAGCTGACCCAGAAAAAGCTGGTAGAGATGGTGGCATCCATCACCCGCGGACAGCTTCTTGTTCTCCAGCTGGGCCGGCTTAAGGACAAGGGGAAGCTCAGACACGAACAGGTTTCCCTGGCCAAGATGACCAATGTGGCGGCGGCCAGGAAGGTGGCCAGGATGGCCCGGGAGATCCTTGCGGCCAACGGGATTATGGAAGAGTATGACGTCATGCGTCACCTGATGAACATGGAAACGGTATCGACCTACGAAGGGACCCACGAAATCCACACCCTGGTGGTGGGAGCCGACATCACTGGGATGGAGGCTTTCCGGTAGGGGCGATGCCATGAGGCAGCGGACACCTTCATTTCCCCTCGATTCGGCCGTTGTTGACCGGGCCGTTCAGGAGGCCGGGGTCGATCTTGAAACCATCAGTATCCGGGAACTGAGTGGCCTGGTGGACCGGTTATCCGAACATTTTGAGATACCGTTTCTCCGGTTCGAGTTCGGTATCCCGGGTCTTCCGGCGGAGCGGATCGGGCCGGAAGAAGAAATGAAAGTCCTGGGAGAAAACGAGAAGCTTCCGTCCACATACCCCCCTTTCGACGGCATTCCCCGGCTGAAGAAGGCAGCAGCTCTGTTTGTGAAGAAATTTCTCAATATTGATGTAAGTCCGGAACAGTGCATCCCCACGGTGGGAGCGGTTCACGGCTGCCTCATCGCCCAGGCGGTCGCAGGACGGAGGCGGGCCGAAACCGATACCATCCTGTATCTCGATCCGGGATTCCCGGTGAACAAAGTACAGACCCGGTTCCTCGGATTGAAGATGGAATCGATTGACCTTTACGACACCCGGGGTGCCGATCTGGTGGGGAAGGTGGAGGAACTCTTTGCCTCCGGGAAAATCGGAGGCCTTCTGTGGTCCAGTCCGAACAATCCCACCTGGATATGCCTGAAGGAGCACGAGCTGGAGGGTCTGGGGAGGCTCCTGACGCGCTATGACGTTATCGGAATCGAGGATTCCGCCTATTTCGGCATGGATTTCCGGGTTGACTACGGGGTGCCGGGAGAGCCCCCTTACCCGCCCACGGTGGCCCGCTATACGGACAACTACATTATCGTGCTCTCCAGCTCCAAGATATTCAGCTACGCCGGTCAGCGGGTGGCCGTCTCCGTTCTCTCCCCCGGGCTGATGACCAGGCGCTATCCCCATCTGAAAAAGTACACGGGGACAGAGATCCTCGGGCATGCCTTCGTTCACGGCGGTGTCTATTCCACCACGGCCGGTGCTTCCCAGTCGTCCCAGCACGGTCTGGCGGCACTGCTTGAAGCGGCATGCGACGGGCGGTATGATTTCTTGAAAAAACTGCGCCGTTACGGCGACAGGGCCCGGCGGGCGAAGAGAATTTTCCTGTCCCGGGGATTCGATCTCGTGTACGGGGAGGACCTGGGAGAACCCATCGCCGATGGGTTTTATTTTACCATCGGCCGCAGCGGAATGACGGGGGGACAGCTCCTTTATCACATGTTGCGGTTCGGCATGGCGGGGATTCCCTTAAAGAGCGCCGGGACACGGCGGGAGGGGATACGGATATGCGTCTCCCTCCTGGATGCGAGCCAGTTCGACGAACTGGAAACCCGCGTCTCCGCCCTCGATGCCCACCTGAAATAAGTTGAAGTTCCTCTTTCTGTTTCTCGACGGCGTGGGACTGGGCCCGGACAACCCCGCGGTAAACCCTTTCGTCCGGGCCAGGATGCCCACGATGGCCCGTCTTCTGAGAGATAAGCCCCTCGTCGAACGGACGGCCGCGCCGGGGTTCCATGAAACGGAGCGTGCCACGCTGGTGGCTCTGGATGCGTGCCTGGGCGTGGAGGGGAGACCCCAGTCCGCCACGGGGCAGGCGACCCTGATCTCCGGGGTGAACGTTCCCGCGATCATTGGCCGCCACCACGGTCCCAAGCCCAACGGAGAGATTGTGCGGGTTTTGAGAGAACACAATCTGTTCGGGGCATTCAGCGGGAACGGCGTGAAGATGGGATTCTTGAACGCCTTCCCTCCCCGCTATTTCGATGGCATTCAGTCTGGTCTTCGTCTTCCCGGAACCGTTTCTCTGGCGGTGACCATGGCGGGCCTTGATCTGAAGACCGTGGACGATCTCCTGGGTGGCCGGGCACTGTCGGCCGATTTCACCGGCAGGGCGTGGCGGGAACAACTGGGATTTCCCCAGGTTGATCTGCTCTCCCCGCGGGAGGCCGGAATCCGGCTGGCTACGCTGGCTCAAGGGTATGACTTCAGTCTGTTTGAGGTGTGGCTCACCGATTACGCAGGACACCGCCGCAACATGAGGGATGCATGTACACTCTTGAACACGTTTGACCGGGTTCTCAACGGGCTCCTCACATCGTGGAACACCGGAGAGGATCTGGTTTTCATCACCTCCGACCACGGAAATATGGAGGATTTAACCACCCGGAACCACACCACCCGTCCTGTGCCGGCCCTGATGATTGGACCGGCCGGTCTCCGTCGACGGTTCTTTGAAGGAATGAAAGATTTGACTGACGTGGCGCCCCGGATCCTGACCCTGTTTAATCTGTAGCCTGCCTTTTTCCTTGACAGGGGGGCATCGCCGTCAGTAGTTTAACAAAACAGATATGAAGGTCTGAAAACAATGCTTTTCTCGAAATCCGTTGAGTATGCCATCCAGGCCATGATCTATCTGGCGAGGAAAAAATCGGAAACCCCCATCATGATCCGGGAGATCGCCGAGGCGTACGGGATTCCCCACCAGTTCCTGTCGAAGATCGTCCAGACGCTTGTCAAGCACAGGATACTGGTGGCGGTACGGGGTCGCAAGGGGGGTGTAAATCTTGCCCGTCCCGCCCAGGAGATCTTTCTTCCCCAGATCATTCAGGCGATTGAAGGTCCCCCTCCCGAGGAAGATGTCTGTATCTTTGGCCTGGATCTCTGCTCCGACACCCAACCGTGCCCCCTCCACGACCGGTGGAAGCATATCAAGGTGGACATCGATGAAATGCTCGAATCCCCCAATCTTGCCGAGCTGGCCAGGCGTGTGACGGAAAAGCATGAAGCCATGAACCGGCGACGGACCGCCGGAGGCAAGGGGGACAACTAAGCCGGCCTTGCCCGGGAACCGCCGGGCACATCAGTTTCCCCGTTTTATGTTGCAAATAATTCTACGGTGCTATATATTAGATAAGCAGACCCTATACTCTTCTATCACGGGTAAGGAGGTGTGACATGATGTCCGACAGAGTTCTCTGGCGGAGGGGAGACAAGTCCCTTGCTCTTGTCGTGGGGGGAAGCTTTCTCCTCATGATACTGGTGTTGGGTTCCCTGGGGTGTGAAAAGGCAGCGGAACCGGAGGAGGTTATCACGGTGGACGAGATCATCGCCCTTGAGGAGGGAACCGTCATCCCCGAGGGGACCTCCATCACCACGGGTGCCTCCATTTCTCTTACGGCCACGGTATCCACCACCGGAAAAGCCGGGGAGGTTGTACTGTACTGGCACGCGGAAGAGGGGAGCTTGAGCGAGGAATTCGGCGATACGGTCACCTGGAAGGCGCCGGATGATGAAGGGACCTACGCCGTGACTGTTCACGCCTCCGATGGGACATACATCGGCATTGGCGTACGTCCCTTCGGCGTGGGGGCCTACACGCCGACGGTCACTCCCTATTACGTGGGGGGAGAAACCTGCTCCCAGTGCCACACCGATGAACCGGCGGAGTGGGCCGAAACCGGCCACGCGGAGGCCTGGGAGGCCCTTCAGGAAAGCGGCCACGCCGCCTCATACTGCAACAAGTGTCATACGGTGGACCAGTATGAAGTGGCAGGAAACGCCGGATACGATGATGTTCCCGTTGCGAAGTTTGAGAACGTCCAGTGTGAGAACTGCCACGGACCGGGATCGGATCACAAGTCGAGTCTCAGCAAGGCCGACATTACCGTTTCCTTCGATGCGGCCACCTGCGGAAGCTGTCATAACGGGGAACACCATCCCACCTATGATGAATGGACCTCGTCCGCCCACAACACTGTAGGATTTCAGGCGGGCATCGGTTCTTGTCAGGGGTGCCACGAGGGGGTGGCGGCGGCCATCCGGCTCGAGGGTGACCTCACCACCTTCTACAGCGGGGGTGACGTGGGGCGGCCCGACACATCGGAGCGGGCCCTGGCGCCCATCTCGTGTGCGGTCTGCCACGAGCCCCACGATGCCACCAATGAGCATCAACTGCGTACGGTGGCCGATGTGGCCCTGGTGGAAGCCAACGGCGAGAATCCCATCATCACCGACGGAGGCAACGGGAAACTGTGCATGCAGTGCCACCATGCCCGCCGGGCAGCGGAGACTCAGCTTGACGAAGGGTACGCACATTTCGGGCCCCATCCGAATCCCCAGGCGGATATGCTGGCGGCCAGCAGCGGATACGAGGGTGTGGCGGAGACAGGGTTTCCCTGGGCTACACCGACGCACCTCTATATCGAGAACAGCTGCGTCACGTGCCATATTCATGAGCATGAATACGGCGGGCCGGCAGAACCTGCCGTCACGGGTCACGACTACGAACCTACGGTGGAAGCGTGTGCCACCTGCCACGGCACCATCTCGGACTTCGATGAAATCATGGCCCGGGATGACTTTGACGGCGACGGCACGGTGGAGGGTGTGGAGGATGAAGTCAAAGGACTCCTGGACCTCCTGGAGGCGGCCCTGGTTGCCGACGGCCTGGATACCACAGGCGTGGGCATGGAAGGGGCTCTCGGGGATACGTCCCGGTCGACCTATAAGCAAAGGGAAGCGGGATACAACTGGGTGTTTGTGGAAGAGGACAAGAGCCACGGCATCCACAATCCCGACTACGCCATCCAGCTCTTGCAGCAGAGCTACAAGTACCTGACCGGAAGTCTCCCGTTAAATGCCGTGCCCCACTATGGGGACAGGCGGGTCGTTATCGACTGGTAGCGTCCCGGCCTGCCGGCGCACTCCCCACTTACGTCCCCTGTCTTCTCCGGACAGGGGACGTTCTTTATGCGGGATGCCGTAGGGATGGGGGTTCCAAGACCGCGCTTTTTTCTTTTTGTTTTTGTCGCCTT
>JBHIEY010000276.1:0-1662 GCA_046861835.1 Fidelibacterota bacterium
AGCCGGGAGAAAGAGGTGGGAGTCCCCGGACCGTTATCGCCATTACGGACTTTGAGAGCCAGGTGGAAGGTCGACCCGGACTGGAGGCCCTGGGCCTGGTGGCCGTCGATTATGCCTACAGGGGAAAGGTGTTCCGGCCAGGTGATGTTTGGTTTTCGGACGCTCTCTCCAGAAGCGGCTTTGAGATCTCATTTCCCGCCGACAGAATGCATCGAAAGATCATGATTCTTTTTGCGGACAGGTATGGAAACGAAAGGAAGGAAACGAGAAGTGTCGCCGATTTCAGGCCCGTTTCTCCACAATCTCTTGGTTGACCCGTCCTGTGGAGCCCCCATCACTGAAGAATAAGAGAACGCTTTCCGCCCGGAGAATCAGGCGACTGCGACGCCGCATTGTCCGCGGGAGGGCCCTGTCCGTCCTCTCTAATCGCCTCCTCCAGGGGGTGAAGTCCCGGGAGCAATTGTTTGTGATTTCCGCCGCCGTTCTCATCGGCTTTGCAGGGGGCTTCACGGCGGTGGGATTTCGCTCCCTCATCGATGTTTTCCGGTCCCTCTTCTGGGGTACGGGGAGTTTCGTCGAGGTGGTCCGGTCGGCTCCGGTGTACATGAAATGGCTGATACCCGCCCTCGGCGGCGGAATTGTGGCAGCCACTGTGCACAGGTTTGCCCGGGAAGCCCGGGGCCACGGCGTACCGGAGGTCATGGAAGCGGTGGCCACCCGGAACGGATTCATCCGGATGAGGGTGGTGGTGGTCAAAAGCGTGGTCTCGGCTCTCTGCATCGCGTCGGGAGGTTCGGTGGGCCGGGAAGGACCCATTGTGCAGGTGGGATCGGCGTTCGGCTCGGCGGTGGGGCAGATACTTCAGGTCTCCCGCAGGAGGATGCGGACGTTTGTGGGATGCGGGGCGGCGGCGGGAATCGCAGCCACCTTTAATGCCCCCATCGCCGGGGCAATATTCGCCAGCGAAATCATCCTGGGCGATTTCAGCATCGGTTCCATCGGTCCCATCATGATATCGTCCGTACTGGCCACCGTCGTGTCCCGGGGTATCTACGGCGACTATCCCGCCTTCGTCCCCCCCGTCTACGTCCTTCAGAATCCCGTCGAACTGATATTCTACGGCCTCCTCGGGGTGGTTGCCGGTCTGGCGGCCCTTGTCTTCATCAAGATGCTCTACTCTTCGGAAGATATGTTTGAGAGACTGAGAATCCCCGTTCCGGCCAGGGCCGTCATGGGGGGTGTGATCCTGGGAACGTTGGCCATTTGGGCCCCGGAGGTCTTGGGCGTGGGGTACGAGTCTGTTGATCATGTACTCACCGGGGAGTTCACCCTGGCATTTTCGGGGATGTTGCTGGCTTTCAAGCTTGTCGCCACCAGCATGACCCTCGGTTCCGGGGGATCGGGAGGGATCTTCGCCCCGTCCCTCTTTATCGGTGCCATGCTGGGCAGCGCCATGGGTGATCTGCTCCATACCCTGTTTCCCCATGTTACAGCCTCCTCCGGTGCCTATGCCCTTGTGGGGATGGCGGCCGTCGTGGCGGCCGCCACCCACGCCCCCATCACCGCCATCCTCATCATCTTTGAGATGACGTCGGAGTATACAGTCATCCTGCCCCTTATGATATCGAGCATTGTTGCCACCTTTGTCAAGACCCGCCTTTT
>JBHIEY010000277.1:0-1642 GCA_046861835.1 Fidelibacterota bacterium
CGACGCGGCCTTTGACAAATTCGAAAAAGCCGCCCACCCCCTCAGGAATGAGGTATGGAGTCGTGTTGGTCTGTTGAAAGTGGAGATGGGAGCTGTAGAAGATGAGCGGCACTTTCTCCAGGAGGGTAAAGTTGAATTTCTTCTGCAATTCCAGGAAACTTTCCTCTGCGAAAAACGCACCGGCTGCGGCCAGTTCCTCTTCCTCCCGGTAGAAGTAGATTTCGAAATGGGGTGTGGAGAGGACCCTCCAATCAAAGGGGTGATACTGGATCTTGTTCCGCCCGAAGTAAAGCTGGGCCTGTCCCGTATTCAGGGACAGCAACAGAAGGAGAATCAGCGGTCTTTTCGCGAGCCTCACGATGAAAGATAGGGTAACAGGCCCCGAGGTGTCAACCGATACTGTGCCCTGCGGAAAGGGGCATTGTTCTTGACGGAATAATCACCCGCGTCTATATTCCTTCGAAAGACCTGAACCGTTTGGTCGATCCAATGGGCGATATTCAAAACCAGTTCAGCTGGTCGTTTTCCCGGTACCGGTCGTTTAACCTGTGCAAGCGGCAGTACTATTTTTCCTACTATGGCTACTGGGGGGGATGGGATACCGGTGCCGGCGAAATGGAGAAAACCGTTTATCGTCTTAAGAAAATGATGACCGTCCCCATGCTTGTGGGCGCTCTTGTCCATGAAATGATCAGCCGCATCCTCGACAGCCTGAGAAGGGAACGGGAAATGACGCTGGAAAGTGCCCGGGAGGGTCTAATCCGGCGGTTCAAGCTCAGGTGGAGAGAATCGAGAAGGGGGGAATGGAAGGACAATCCCAAACAGAAAGTCAATCTCTTTGAGCACTACTATGGTGAAGAGATGTCGGAAGAGGATCTCTTGGGGGTGAAAAAGACCATGGTGGACAGCATGGAAGGATTCTATGAATCGGATTCCTACCGCTTCATCCGGACCCTGTCGCCCCGTCAGTGGCTCACCAAGGAGGAAATGGACAGCTTTGATTTTGAGGGGACCAGGGTGTGGGTCAAACTCGATTTTGCGGCCAGGCACGGGGACAAGATCTATGTGTACGACTGGAAAACGGGTAAGGAAGTCCTGGAGGACGAAACCCAGCTCGCCACCTACGGCTTGTATGCCACGAAACGGTGGGCCATCGCTCTGGACGATTTGCGTCTTTTTGACATCTATCTGAAGAAGCGGCTTCCTGTGAAGATGAAACTCAACGAGGCGATTGTGGCCTCTGCCCAGGAGGTTATCCGGCACAGTATTGAGGAAATGCAGCAGCTTCTGGATGACCGGCTGGAGAACCGGGCCACGATGGAAAACTTCCCCATGACCGATGACACTTCGCTATGCAGGCGGTGCCATTTCAAGGGAGTATGTTATCCCGGCACGTGGAAGGATCTTTGATTGTCCGGCCCGCTGTCAAGAAAAGCATTGGAAGACAGGGTCCGCCAGCTCATTTCCACAGACCGCGATCGGACCTGCGGGCCTGAAATCCGGAAATCCTATGCCCGGCGCCAGCACCCGAGATTCCGGATGATCCTGGAGGTGTGTACCCGCTACGTTCCCGACAGAAACGCCCGGGTCCTGGACATCGGGCGAAGCAATCTTACCCACCTTCTCTCCACGTACTATCGTC
>JBHIEY010000278.1:0-1636 GCA_046861835.1 Fidelibacterota bacterium
AAAGTGTCCCCGTTGGGGAGGACGAAAAGGCCAATGTCGAGCTCCGGAAATGGGGGGAACCTCCCGAGTTTGATTTCGAACCCCTTGATCATCTCCAGCTGGGCCATTCCCTGGGCGTTTTCGACTTTGACCGTGCCTCGAAAATCTCCGGGTCCGGTTTTCCGCTCTACACAGGTAAAGGGGCCACCCTGGAGCGGGCCCTCATCAACTTCATGCTGGACCGGCACCGGGAGCGGGGTTACCGTGAGGTTTCGCCCCCTTTCATGGCTCTCCGTCCTGCCACCGAAGCCACCGGTCAACTGCCGAAACTGGAGGATGACATGTACTGGGTGGGTCAGGACGATCTGTTTCTCATCCCCACGGCGGAAGTTCCTGTGACGAATATTCACCGGGACGAGATCCTGGGAGTGGACGATCTCCCCATCCGGTATGTTGCCTACAGCCCCTGTTTTCGCCGGGAGGCGGGGTCGTACGGCCGGGAGACACGGGGACTCCTGAGGGTTCACCAGTTCAATAAGGTTGAACTGGTGGAATTTGTTCGACCCGAATCATCCTATGACGAATTAGAAAGGCTCACCGCCGATGCGGAAGAGATCCTTCAGAGGCTGGGGCTCCATTACCGGGTGGTGCTCCTCAGCACGGGGGATCTCAGTTTTGCCGCCACGAAGTGCTACGATCTTGAAGTATGGGCTCCCGGGGAAAAACGATGGCTGGAAGTTTCCAGCTGCAGTAATTTTGAATCGTTCCAGGCCCGGAGGGCCAACATCCGGTTTCGCGGAGAAGACGGTACCGTTCATTTTGTCCACACGCTGAACGGATCGGGGGTGGCCACCGCCCGGCTCATGGTGGCCCTACTGGAGTCGTATCAGACGGAAGAGGGTACCGTCATGATCCCGGAAGTCCTTCAGCCGTATGTCGGGACAGCGATTCTGAAGTAGTTCCCGGTCGTCCAGTGGCAGGTACGGCGTGATTCGAACGGCCTTCTTTCTTGTTATCCATATTCTCTCAACGGGCCTTCTGGGCATTGGGGTGTTGATCATCAGTCCATTGGATTCCACCGGGCGTATCATCGGGGCGATAGTGAAGCTCTGGGCCCGCATTCTTCTTCTGGCCAGCGGCGTCCGTTACCGGGTCAGGGGTCTGGAAAACCTGAATTCCCGGAAGCACTATTTCTTCGCCTCCAATCATGAAAGTGCCCTTGACATTCCCCTCACCCTGGGAGGTCTCCCTTTTCACGCCGTGCCCGTCGCCAAGAAGGAACTGAAGAAAGTTCCCGTGATGGGATGGGCCATGACCCGGGCCAAACACATTTTCGTGGACCGGTTTGACTACAGGCGGGCCGCGGAAACGTTGATCGAGGCGAGGGAGTCGTTACGGAAACATCCCAGATCCGTCATCATTTTTCCTGAAGGGACCCGTTCCCGGAACGGGGAGGTTCACCGCTTCAAGAAAGGGGGTTTGGGCCTCGCCATCGATCTGGGCATGCCCGTGGTGCCGGTGGCCGTCTGCGGAACGGGCCGGGTCATTCCCCCGCGATCGCTGCTTCTGCGAAAGGGGGACGTGGAATTGAGAGTCGGTTCCCCCATGGATACCGGACCGTGGAGAAACCGGAACCGGTCCGAGTTTGCCGACGCCG
>JBHIEY010000279.1:0-1627 GCA_046861835.1 Fidelibacterota bacterium
CCTGCCCGCCGTGATTTGTCATGGAAGACCTCGATTTCCCGCTTCGGGCTCCACAAGGTTATCCCGTCTCATGCGTCCCTTTCCCTTTTCGTGCGGGGAGCCTGGACCCTACAGCGAACCGGGTTGATGTCTCTTCTAAGCCGTTTCCGGCTGCGAAATGCAACCCTGGAACGAATCGGGCAGCTTCAAGAGATGCTGCCCCGCCTTCGTTTCCGGCGGTTCGGCCGTGCGAGGACGCGCCTCTACCCCGCGTCGGGCCGGAGAAGGGGAAAGGTGACCCTCTTCTCCGGATGCGTCATGGACCACCTATATCCCCAGGTGCACGCCGCTACCGTTCGAATTCTGACTTGGAACGGCTACGACGTGGCCGCGCCGGGAAACCAGACCTGCTGCGGCGCTCTCCATGTCCACAACGGTGAAGAGACGTCTGCAGCCAAACTGGCAGAAAAAACCGTTCACCGATTGCACGACCCCGGCTCCGACGCCATTGTCGTCAATGCCGCCGGATGCGGCGCCCATCTAAAGGAATACGGCAAACTCTACGGAAAACCGTATCTGGGGTTCAGTGAAAAGATCCGCGATCTCACGGAATTCCTGGCGACGGTTGATCTTTCCATACCGGAGAAGCCCCTTTCCATGAGAGTAGCCTACGATGACGCGTGCCACCTTGTTCACGCCCAGGGGATCTCCCGGGAACCGCGGTTTCTCATAACGTCCATTCCGGGATTAAAGCTTGAACACCTTGAGGAAGCCGACCGGTGCTGCGGAAGCGCCGGCATCTACAGTATTACGGAGCCGGACCTGTCGTTGGAGGTGCTGAACAGGAAGATGAAACATATTGAGAATGCGGGAGTGGAGGCGGTGGTCACCGCCAACCCGGGGTGTCAAATTCAGCTCGACTGGGGGATTCGAAGAAAGAATCTGAAGGTAGACGTTCTCCACATCGCCGAACTTCTCGACAGAGCCTATTCCGCGGACCCCCGCTATCGCCGCCGACACGGAATCCCTGCGCCCGACACGTGAGCCGGGCTATCTGCCGTGGGCGAATTTTCGCCACCGGCCATTCTTATCCCTCTGCACAGCTACCAGGGTAAATACGGCCTCACAGACGGGACGTTCCTCTCCTGTGGCACTTTCGGCGGTGGCTTTCACCTCCACCACAAAGGAAGTGGTGCCGGTGGAAACCACGGTGGCCGCGATATTAACCCATTCTCCCCCGTAAACGGGCTCCGAGAACACCACCTTGTCGATGGCTTTGGTTACTCCCCCCACCGCTCCCGTACCTCGGAGAAACCGCTGACCGGCCTTGGAAGCGGCGATGTCCATCCAGGAAATCATCTTTCCGCCGAACAGGGTGCCGATGGTGTTCAGATCGGTGGGCATGACCAGCTGACTGTATCTGGCTGTGGCGTTTTCCATGGATATGCCTGCCAGCCTCCTTCAGGTTGGACGGGTGGGAAAAAAGAGAGCCTCGCTAATTTTACCCTCGAGAAAACCCTGTTCCTCTGAAGAGCACGCCTTAAACGAGGCTCTCGCCGTTTATATTACCCCACAAATTTCAAGTTGTCAAGTAGCGATTCGGCGGTCCGGGCCTACCGCAGCAGCACCATTTTCCGGGTGAGGGTGC
>JBHIEY010000280.1:0-1627 GCA_046861835.1 Fidelibacterota bacterium
GCCACGGCAATGGCCAGGGAGTCCGCGTTCAGGAGATTAACGGCGCTCTCATCCAGGGGGGCAAGAGAGAATTCTTCTTCCCGGTATGCCGCGGGGAGAACATCTTTGAGAAGGTTTTCGCAGCCCAGAAGGAGGAGAGCCGAGGTGATGAAGACGGCGGCTTCAAGAGACGGTTTCACGGGGAGACGGCTTCCGGGTTTCATCGAATAATAATGAACTTTCGTATGGCGGCATCCCCCTTTCTATACACCAGTTCCCCGGTGAGAGGGTCGCGGTAGTCCTGTGTGACCTCGAAATGGGCGATGTAAAGGCCGCTTACCACCACCTGTCTGGAGGAGGTCACCGAATTCCACGCTTCGTCTCCGCTCCCGTCCGTATGCCGTATGGTTTTGATCAGGTCCCCCCTCTCCGTGAAGATTCTAATGTTACAGAAAGGGGGAATATTGTAGAACATGATTCTGTCGGGATCGCTCTCCCCGAACTGCAGTTCCCTCGCCTTAATGTTAAAGGGGTTGGGGACTATCCGGATGTCGGCCAGCCTGTTTCCCGCAGGTCGTTTCAGCGATGCAGGCTCACTGGTCATGGTGTAAAACTTGCTCGATACCAGCGGAACTCCCGGCGCCTCCGGGTTGGAGTTTCCGTCATCAAAGGAAACGATGTAGTAGTAGTAGTCAAATCCCCGGATGGCGGTCTTGTCCTCAAATTCATGGACGATGGGATTTCCCGTCCCTTCCCCGCACTCATAGATGGGCGTATAGGTCGTATCGGGCACATGGATGGCGCGATAGATCGTGTATCCCACGGCGGGATTCACGGGGTCGAATTCCGCGTTGTCACTCCACGTCAGGGTAATGCGATCGCCCCCGGAATTGACCTCAAACAAGTCAGGCGGGGGAGGGGGCTGTTCGATCGTCATTCCCGATTCGTAGTTCTCCGACGCCCTTTCAAAGGTCTGGAAAAGTGAATCCTGGCCGGTATAGACCCAGGCGTTCTTGTATTCGTCCCCGTTTGACGTTGTGGAGCCGTCCGGCAGGGTCAGGGTAACGCTTTCTCCCCTGTACCATCTCAGCCAGTCGGCACCGACGACATAGGCCATCTGGCGGCTGATACCGGCTACCCCCTCCGCCAGGACGATGTGAATAGAGTCCCCCGGTTCCATGGTATAGGGGCCGAAACCCTGTCCGTGAGTGTAGCCGCCCGGGTTGCCCGGGTCCCCCGCCCTCACGTAGGTGTTCCCGGTGGCGTCCTTGGGGCACTCCACGGGAGTCGGGCATCCCACGTCTTCCGCGTGTGTGAGGGCCGGGTGTCCTTCCGTCATGGCGGCGTATTCGGAAGCCATTTGGGTATCGTTGAACTGGCTGTTGCCCGACGTAATCTTGAGGTCCGACTGAATGTAGGTGGTGGTGAAAGGTTGGGACAGATCGTCCGAATGGTCCGACGGGGATTTATCGGCGTGGAGGGTGAGAACCCCCACATACTGGGAGGCCGTCAGGTGTCCGTCCCCCGAGGGGTAGGGACCTCCGATATCGTCGAAATCGGATTGCGAATGTTGCCCGAGCCAGGAGAACATCACCCTCGGTTCCCCTGAAGCAGGGTCTTCGCCCCGCACATCGTTCATCGTATTGTG
>JBHIEY010000110.1:0-6069 GCA_046861835.1 Fidelibacterota bacterium
GCCCCGCTGAAAAGAAGCGGGGTTTTCAACAAAAGAAGCTCCGGCCCGGAGCCGACCCGTCTTCGGCTATTTTCCCCTTGAATTGTCCGGTCATTTCCTCCATATTCCCACTGACCTGACCGGTGAGATGAACAGACCCGCCTCCAGCTCCATGCCTTTGGCTGCCGTTGTCCTGTTCCTTTCCCCGGTGACGCTGCCGGCCGCCGGTTCCACGGAAATTTTCATTCTCCATACGAATAACACCAACGGTGCCCTGGAAAACTGCCTCTGTCCCGGGAAATCGTACGGCTCTCTGGAAAAACGGGCCGTTTTCGTCCGGGACTGGCTCCGGGAGCACCCCAATACGGTGATGGTCGATGCGGGAGATTTTCTATCGGCCACGGGGAACACGCTCAAGGACAGCATTGCCTTCCGGGCCTACGAATTGATGGATTATGACGCCGTGGGGTTGGGCGACCAGGAGTTCTTCAGGGGTGTGGGATTCATTTCCCGTCTCATCGAGGAATCCCGGCTCCCCTTTGTTTCCAGCAACCTGGAGAAGCCGGCCATGGCCAATGTTTCCAGGGAGATCGTGGTAACGCGCGAAGGGATCCGGTTTGGTATACTGTCGTTGATGGATCCGGATGTTTTCCGGCTTTATCCCCCCCACGTGTCGGATTCGGTAGCGGTGAGCCCACCCCTGGACGTTCTCCGGGAGGGGCTGGCGGGTCTTCGAGACCGGACGGATGTGGTAATTCTGCTGTCCCACCTGGGGATTGACCGGGACCGGGAAGTCGCCCGGGAGTTTCCGGAGATCGACGTCATTGTGGGAGGTCATACCCAGACCGTCATGGAGGAGCCGGAAAGGATCGGAAACACCGTCATCGTTCAGGCGGGCAAGGACGGTTATTACGTGGGGCGCCTGAAGTTGATCCTGAACGACGAAAACGAGATTGAGGAGACGGAGGGCGATCTTGTGGCTCTGGACATTGATTTCCCCAACGATTCCACCGTGGTCGCTATGATCGTGGAGTACAACCGTCTCAGTCGAATCCGGGCTGGCGGTGTCAGGGAACGGATTCTCCCCATCCCGGACCGCTTTGCCGTCGCCTCCGCGGAATCGTGTGCCCCATGCCACGGGTCCCAGTACGAACACTGGAGGTCAACGGCTCACGCCGCCGCCTTTGAAACGCTCGTCTCTGACCATAAGGAGAAAAGTCCCGATTGTCTCGTCTGTCACACCACCGGCTTCGGGCGGGACGACGGGTATCTCAACTACAACATCACCCGGGGGCTCAAGAACGTGACCTGCACGGAATGCCACTATGTAGAGGTGGGCCATTTCCGTGAACCGGTTGCCCATCCGGCGGAGGCCGTGTCGATGAAGGGTTGCGTGCGGTGTCACGATGCGGAAAACAGTCCCGCATTCGAGTTTGAATCCTTCGCGGCGAAGGTAACCCATCCGGTGACGATCACGGAAGCGCCCGCTTCCCGGGTTCATACGGTCCGCTCCGGTGACACATTGTGGTCCCTGGCGGAACACTATTTGGGGAAGGGTTCGCGCTGGCCGGAGATTTACGAGGCAAACCGGGCAAGCATTGACGATCCCCATGTCATCCACGAGGGACAGAAGGTGACCATCCCTGTTCCGGACCCCGAGAACCGGTGATCATGGAGTTTTTCCGGGACCAGCTTTCCGGGAATCCTGTCCTGCTGGCGGTATTCATTGTACTGGCTATTCTTCTGGTGTTTGCGTTACTCCGGCGTTTGATCAAGCTGGCCCTGTTTTTCGTCCTGGTTCTCGCCGTATACATAGGGTATCTGGCCTGGTCGGGTCAGGAGGTTCCCACCACTCCCGAGGCACTGAAAGAATCCCTGAAGGATCAGGTGGAGCAGATGGAAGAGGCCGTATCCACGACGGTAACCCGCATGGGGGAATCGGTGAAGGAAAAGGTGACGGGGGCCGTCCAGGAAGGTCTCAAGGAGGCCCTCAGCGACACTGTTGAGCCCGCCGGTGACGAGGAGACGGAAGGAGAGGGACCTTAGGAAACTCGCACCGCATACCCCATAGCGCGTGGACGTTTTAGCCCTATCCCGCCTTCAGTTTGCCATCACGGTGGGATTTCACTACATCTTTCCCCCTCTGAACATAGGTCTGGGACTCCTTCTGGTCATCATGGAGGGTGCGTATCTGAAAACCCGCAACCCCCTGTATCACCAGATGGCGCGGTTCTGGACGCGGATTTTTGGTTTGCTGTTTGCCCTGGGCGTGGCCACCGGGATTGTCATGGAGTTCGAGTTCGGAACGAACTGGGCGGCGTATTCCCGGTTCGTCGGCGACGTGTTCGGTAGCGCCCTGGCGGCGGAGGGGGTCTTCGCCTTTTTCCTGGAGTCGGGCTTTCTGGCCATCCTCCTGTTCGGATGGGACAGGGTCAAACCGCCCACACACTTTTTTTCCACTCTCATGGTGGCGCTGGGAGCCCATTTCAGCGCCATCTGGATTGTGGTGGCGAACTCATGGCAGCAGACGCCTGCAGGGCACCATATTGTGGGGGCCGGTTCCAACGTCCGGGCGGAAATAGTCGATTTCTGGGAGATGGTATTCAACCCGTCCTCCATGGACCGATTGAGTCATGTCATCATGGGTTCATGGCAGGCAGGAGCCTTTTTTGTTCTGAGCGTCAGCGCCTGGTATCTATTGAAGGGGAGGCACACGTCGTTTGCCCGGTCATGCATGAAGATTGCCCTGGGTCTGGCGGTCGTTGCTTCGGTTCTGCAGCTCGTTACGGGTCACGCCAGCGCCGTGGGGATCAGCGAGACCCAGCCGGCGAAGCTCGCTGCATTCGAAGGACACTATTCCGAGAGGGAACCGGCACCCATGTATCTGTTTGGGTGGGTGGATGAGAAGGGGCAGCAGGTCAGATGGGGAATTCCCATTCCCGGTATGCTGAGCTGGCTCCTTTACGGCGATTCTGAGGCACCCGTGACGGGGCTTCGGTCCTTCGACCCGGAAGACCGTCCCCCGGTCAATATTGTGTTCCAGGCCTACCACGCGATGATTACCATCGGCGTGGGACTCATTGTTGTTTCCTGGACGGGGCTTTTTTTCTGGTGGCGGGGAACCCTGTTCAAGAAGCGGGGGTTTCTAAAGGTTCTTGTGATCGCCGTCCTGGGGCCCCAGGTTGCCAATCAGGTGGGTTGGATTGCGGCTGAGGTGGGGCGACAGCCGTATACGGTGTATGGACTTCTCCGTACTTCGGAATCCGTTTCTCCCACCGTTTCCGGGGCCGAGATTATTACGTCGCTTATCATGTTCATGGTAATCTATCTGCTTCTTTTTGCCCTCTTTATCTACCTTTTGAACGAAAAGATTCAGCAGGGCCCCCCGGAAGGTGACGAGGTGCCCGGACACCGGCGGGCGTGACCGTGGAACTGAACATTCTGGCGTTTCTCCTCGTGGGTGTTCTCTTTACGGGGTATGCGGTGCTGGACGGTTTTGATCTGGGGGTGGGAGCGGTCCATTTGCTGACCAAATCGGACCGGGAACGGCGGATATTCCTGAATGCCATCGGGCCCGTGTGGGATGGGAATGAAGTGTGGCTGGTGACGGGAGGAGGGGCCTTATTCGCCGCGTTTCCGGAAGTCTATGCCACCGTCTTCTCAGGATTCTACGGAGCGTTCATTCTCCTCCTTTTCTCCCTCATTTTCCGGGCGGTGGCCATTGAGTTCCGGGGCAAGAGACCGGAACGGTGGTGGAAACAGGTGTGGGACGTGAGCTTCAGTGTAAGCAGTATCGCCTCGGGATTCCTGGTGGGCGTGGCGCTGGGGAACATTGCCTGGGGAATTCCCCTGGATGCCCGCCACGAATTCACCGGAACGTTCTTGTCGTTACTCCATCCCTATCCCATCCTGGTGGGGGTAACCACTGTGGCCCTATTCATCATGCACGGGTGCATTTTTGTGAGGATGAAAACGGAAGGGGCTCTTCATGACCGGGTGAGGGAGTGGATTCGAAATGCCATCATATTCTTCGTATTGTGTTATGTGACCACCACGATGGTTACACTCCTTTATGTGCCGCAGATGACGGTCAACATCCGGGAGAACCCGCTCTGGTTTTCCGTGCCTTTTTTGACCATGTTGGCCGTGGCCAACGTGCCCCGGGAGATCCACCGGGGGAATGACTTCAAGGCCTTCCTTTCCTCGTCCGCTGCGGTGGTGGCGCTCCTTCTGTTGTTTGGCATCGGGATGTATCCCTATATCGTCTATTCCCACCCTTTTGAAGAAAACAGTCTGACCCTCACCAATGCCGCCTCCTCTCCCGCCACCCTCCGGAACGTTCTTCTCATTGCGGCCATTGGGTTTCCCCTTGTCCTGGCCTATACGGTCAGCGTATACTGGATTTTCCGGGGAAAGGTAAAACTGGATTCCACCAGCTACTGAACCAGAAAGGAGAGCATCATGAAACGGTCCATTATTCTGGTGTGGGTGATTCTCGCGGTCCTGTCTGCTCAGACGGAAACCCGTCTGGGAAACGTTATCCTGCAGGACGTTCCGGGGATTCCGGATAGCGTGATTCAACGGACACGCCAGTACCAGAACGTCCGGTCTGCCAGTTTCGCATCCTGGGATCCCGGGGGGGAGGGGATGCTCATCCGGACACGTTTCGGCGAAACGGTTCAGATTCACCATGTGGTCCAACCCATGGGGTTCCGGCAGCAGCTGACGTTTTACGATGAACCCGTCGGGGGAGGTCGCTTCTGTCCCGATCCTGGCAGGCGGGGCTTTCTTTTCACCCGGGATGTTGGAGGGAGCGAATTTTACCAGATCTTCTGGTTTGATCTTCAGCGGGGAACGGCCACCCTTTTGACGGACGGGTCTTCCCGGAACAGTCTCGGTCCCTGGTCGAATTCGGGAAAGCAGTTCGCCTTCAGCAGCAACGTGGCAAACGGGGTGGATATGAACATCTATGTGAGGAACCTGGACGAAGATTCGGCCCGGGTCGTGGTGCACAAACCCGGTTACTGGATTGCCCTGGACTGGTCCCCCGACGACACGAAGATCCTGGTCATGCACTACGTTTCCATCAATGAGAGCACTCTGTACAGCGTGGACGTGGAGACGGGTGAACTCACCCAGATCCGGCCCAGCGAAAAAAGGATCGGCTACGGAGGGGCGAAGTTTTCCCGGGATGGGAAGGGGGTTTTTCTCACGTCGGACGAGGACGCCGAGTTCAAACATCTCCGGTATTACGATTTCGAAACGGGGGCATTGTCCCCCATTTCGGACCATATCCCCTGGGACGTCACGGGCTTCGACCTGAGCGATGACGGGCGGTATTTGGCCTATGTGACGAACGAGGACGGTATCTCAAAGTTGAGGCTTCTTGATCTGCGGAGGGGACGTAACGTCACGATTCCTGATCTTCCCGTGGGCAGGATCGGAGCCGTCCGCTTCCGGTACGACAGCCGGTACCTCGCCGTTGCGCTGAATACGCCTCAGACCCCGGGAGATATCACGGTTCTCGACATCCGGCGGAAAAGGTTTACGCCCTGGACGCGGAGCGAGGTAGGGGGGCTGGACACGGACCGCTTTGTGGTTCCCGAATTGATTCATGTGGAAACGTTTGACGGTCTCACCCTTCCCGGCTTTCTTTACACCCCTCCCTCACCGGGACCCCATCCGGTGGTGGTGTATATCCATGGGGGACCCGAGAGCCAGTATGTCCCTTATTTCTCCAGCACTTTTCAGTACTGGATTCACGAACTGGGGCTCGCTGTCCTGGCCCCCAACGTTCGAGGGTCCAGCGGCTACGGAAAGAGCTTTGTTCTTCTGGACAACGGTTACAAGCGCGAGGATACGGTGCGTGACATCGGGGCCTTCCTGGACTGGATCGAAACCCGGAGTGATCTCGATTCGGAGCGGATAGGACTTTACGGCGGTTCTTACGGGGGGTACATGGTCCTGGCGGGCATGACCCACTACAATGACCGGATCCGGGCGGCCGTGGATATTGTGGGCATTTCGAATTTCGTCACCTTCCTGACGAATACAAAGCCGTACCGGAGGGATCTCCGCCGGCAGGAATAT
>JBHIEY010000111.1:0-6036 GCA_046861835.1 Fidelibacterota bacterium
ATCCTCTCCTCCGATTCCGAAGCTCGCTTCCTCAACCTCTCTTTCAATTCTTCCAGACTGGGGGGCTTGACGAAAATGGTAATGGCATGCCGGGGATAAGCCTCCTTGATGGAAATGCCCCCCTTCACATCCACCTCCAACAGCAAGACTTCATCGTTCTCCAAAGCCCAGTCAATCTCCGACCGGGGCGTCCCGTAAAGATATCCGTGGACTTCCTCATGCTCCACGAGCTCTCCCGCCTCGACCCGGCGCCAGAATTCGTCCTCCGATACGAATTCGTAGTCATACCCGTTGTTCTCATAATGGCGGGGAGGACGCGTTGTGCACGATACGGCGAACCTCCAGCGGGGCCTCCGCCTTTGAAGTTCCCGGCAGATGGTGGTCTTGCCGGCCCCAGATGGAGCGGAAATGACCACCAGATTCTTGCGATGGCGAATGCCTCCTGTCATAAAACGTTCTGGATCTGCTCCTTTACCCTCTCCACTTCATCCTTCAAGTCGACCACCATCCGGATGATTTCCAGATTGTCCGACTTCGAACCGATAGTGTTTACCTCCCGGCCTATCTCCTGAAGCAGAAAATTGAGGCGCTTCCCCACCGGTTCAACCGACTCGAGCAGCTCCTTGAACTGATCCAGATGACTGACGCACCGGACACACTCCTCGGTGACGTCCATCTTTTCCGCCAGGACAGCCGCTTCCTGAAGAATGCGGTTTTCGTCTATGGGCTCCCCGTCCATCAGGTCCCGGATCCGGTCCCGGTACCGTTCTCTTACCTGAGCAAGATACCCCCCGGATAATTCCGTGATTCCCTGAATACCCTTCTTGATGCTTTCCACTCTCGCCAGAATATCCCTGGCAATCGTCTCCCCCTCCTGAATCCTCATGCCATCCAACATCTCGAGAGCCTCCCGTACTCCCTCCATCACCCGCTTCTCATCCACCTCCACCCGTTCCTCCCCCACCATCACCAGATCCTTCATGTCCACCACCTGGGCAATGTCTATCCGTTTGCCGTAGTCCCGTTCGATGGCCTCCAACACCGATGCATACGCTTCAAACCTCTTCCGGTCAAACGTCACGCTTCCGTCAGGCCTGGGGACCGTCTCCTCTACGACCACGTCAACGGTAATCCGGCCCCGCTTGCATCGCTCCTGAACCGCCCGCCGTATGGTGTCCTCAACAGTCTCCAGACCGTCCGTCACCTTTACGGCTATGTTGCAGTACCGGCTGTTCACCGCCCGGATACCCACCGAAATCGACCGGCCATCGGCCTCCACCGTGGCATACCCCGACCCTGTCATGCTCCTGATCATGAATTCACGAGAATCATGTTAGCAAAACTTACGACAAATCCACCGGCCGCCACAAGCCTAATCGTCTCTTATAAGACCTAAATAATTAAGAAGTTATCCACAATCAACCCGTCAGCTTTTCTCTTAGCGAATGTAGAAAACTGACCCGGAGATTCAAAGAAACATAATGGCTGGTACCCAGGGAATCAGGGGCATAAGCATAATCCACCTGCCCGAAAGGAAACCCGAGACCGAGACCCAGGGAATATCCGCTCAGGGGATTCTTGCCGGCTCTCAGGTGAAAGTTATCCCTGTACTGCAGGTCCAGACCCCACCTGAAATGTCCCCCCATCCCCGCTGCTCTGAAACTGTCCTGAAGGGTACGTCCCATCACATTGACGATGGCCGTTCCCAGAACGTTCGCGGTGACGTTCCACGATTCCACAACCATCGACGAACGGAAACCCAGGTGCACCTGGGGCGCGTTACGCTCTATCGTCCCCGAGTCCCAGATTACCCACGAAGTGGTGGCGTCGCGAACGGCCACACCCACCGTTGTCCGGGGAGAAAGGTCGCGGTAAGCACCCACGTCAAATCCAATTCCGTAACCTCCGTACTCCCCCAACCGGTGCACGAGAATCCGGGCGCTGCCCCCCACATTCCATCCCTGAAGGGGACGGGCCACCCCCAGAACCCCCGCCCACTGGACCTGGTTGAAGTAAACCACCCGGGACGAAACAATCCGTTCATCGGGATCATCCAACGAGCCGTACCCGTAACGGAGAGCCTCCCGGGTGTCGGGAAGTCCCTCCACTGCCTCCCGGATCAGAACGAAGGAGAGTCTGGACTTAAAGCTCTCCTTTAGGTTGAATCCGATAATGTCATAAACTACGGCGCCTGAAAACCTTTCCTGGTGGGCATACACAATGATGTTTTCGCTGGGGGCCTGCAGGCGGGACGGGTTCCAGAGAACGGACAGAGGGCCGGTCGCAGAGGCCACTTCGGCGCCGCTGAGGGCCACGGAGCGGGCGTCGCCCGCCTCCTGAAAGATCTGGTTGCCATACTGGACCCATATGGATTGCCCGGTTGCCCGGTGGATGCCAATCAGAAACAGGCCGGGGCAAAGGACCCAAAAGGGGAATCTCACCGGTGCCCCTCCCTCACAGCCCAAACCTGGACTTCAACTCGTGAAGCCTTTCCAGGGCTTCCAGGGGCGTCATCCTGTCGGTGTCCACACGGGCCAGGGCCTTCCGGAACTCTGCCTCCTGCTGCGCAAATAGATCCATCTGGTTTTCCGCCGGTCTACGGTCAGGACCTCGTGGCGCCTGTCCCACCAGGTGGGACAGAATCTGTTGCGCCCGGGTGATGACCGACCGCGGAATGTCCGCCATCTGGGCCACATGAATCCCGTAACTCTTGTCACACGGACCGGGCACGATCTTTCTGAGGAACACAATCTTGTCTCCAAAGTCCTTCACAGCCACGTTGTAATTCCTCACCCGCTCCAGGAGCGCCTCCAACTCCGTGAGTTCATGGTAGTGGGTGGCAAAAAGGGTTCGAGACCGGGAACCGGGGGCGTTGTGGAGATATTCCGTGATAGCCCACGCAAGGGACAGACCGTCGTAGGTTGCCGTTCCGCGCCCAATCTCATCGAACAGGACGAGGCTCCTCGGGGTGGCATCATTTCCACTAGGAAAGTCGACTCTCCTCCGGCCAGGTTATCGCTGGCACCTACCCGGGTGAAGAGCCGGTCCACCAGTCCGATGGTCGCCTCCCGGGCGGGCACAAAACTCCCCATCTGGGCCAGAACCACAATGAGGCCCACCTGTCGAAGATACGTCGATTTCCCGGCCATGTTTGGCCCCGTAATGATCAAAATCTGATCCGTCTCGGCCGTCAGATCCAGATCGTTGGCCACGAAGGTCTCCCCGGCGGGAAGGAGGGTTTCCACGACGGGATGGCGGGCATCCGTCAACCGGATGACCCGGTCGTCACTCAACACCGGCTTCACGTACCTCCGTTTCGAGGCTACCTCCGCCAGGGAAGCATAGACATCCAGCCTGTTGAGAACGGTTCCGTTGTGCTGGATACGGTCGGCTTCCGACAGAATCTGCGAACGGAGCTTCTGGAAGAGGCGAACCTGAATTTCTCCGATTTTCTCCTCGGCGGTCAGGATCTTTTCCTCGAATTCCTTCAGCTCCGGCGTCACGTACCTCTCTGCGTTGACGAGGGTCTGTTTGCGGATGTAGGTCTCAGGAACCTTCGATTGATGAACCTTCGTCACTTCAAGATAGTAGCCGAAAACCCGGTTGTAGCCTACCTTGAGTGAGGGAATACCCGTTTTCTTCCTCTCCTGGCTCTCGAGCCGGGCGATGAATTCCTTCCCCCTTTTCTTCACGTCACGAAGCTCGTCCAACTCGGCGTCCACACCTTTGCGTATGACGTCCCCGTCGCTCAGGGATAGAGGGGGAGAATCCACCAGCGTGCCCCCGATGGCGGCGGCCACGCCGGAGGTGTCCCGGAAGTCCTCCGATTCCCTTTTGAGGGCATCGTTGTTGGACGCGACAAGGAGCTGCTTCAGAGCCGGGATGATGTCCAGGGTGGCCCTGAGGCCGGCCACATCCCGGGGCGTTCCCCGGTCGCGGCTCAATTTCCCTATGGTTCTTTCAAGATCGGCACACGACCTGAGCCTGAGCCTGAATTCCTCCCTCAATTCACCGTTCTCGACGAATCCCTCCACCCGTTGAAGCCTCTCTTCAATGGCCGTCCTGGCGGTGAGGGGACGGCTCAACCACCTCCTCAGAAGACGGCCACCCCCCGCCGTTACCGTTTCATCCAGAACGCGAATGAGCGTGCCGTGAGTCCCCTGGGTGGAAAGAGAGGAGAAAAGTTCCAGGTTCCTGATGGTGAAATCATCCAGCCCCAGAACCTCTTCATTTCGAATGGGAATCAGTTTGGTTATGTGATTGAGACGTCCCTGGACATTCTGCTCCACGTACCGGAGAATCACGCCCGCCGCCTGGATTCCCTCCACAAAGTCGTCACACCCGTAACCCTGAAGAGAAGGGGTGCCAAAGTGATCAAGAAGGGCCTCTCTGGAGGCGTCGTAGTCGAAGGCCCACATGTCCATTTCCGTGATAAAGGGGCGGATCTTCTCGTACCACCCCGTTTCTCCATAGTTGGAATCCGCTGCAACGATCATCTCCCGGGGACGGAAGGAGAGGAGATTGTCGAGAACCTGTTGCGGATCCGATTCGCCCACATAGAATTCCCCTGTGGAATGATCCAGAAAGGCGAATCCAACACGCTCTTTGCCGTAGGCGACGGCTCCGAGAAAGTTGTTGGCCTTCCGGTGCGTTGTGTCGTCCGAATAGGCCGTACCGGGGGTGACCACCTCTACGACTTCCCGCTTGACAACGTCCCGGGCGAACCTGGGATCCTCCATCTGCTCGCATATGGCCACTTTCAGACCCGACTCCGTCAATTTGGGGAGGTATACATCGAGGGCATGGTGGGGAAAACCGGCCAGGGGGACGTCCCGTGCCGCTCCGTTGGAACGCTTGGTCAGGGTGATGCCGAGAATGCGGGATGCCGTCCGGGCATCGTCGTCGAAAGTCTCATAGAAGTCCCCCATCCGGAAAAGAAGGAGGGCGTCGGGATGGCCCCGTTTGATGTCGTAGTACTGGCGCATGAGCGGGGTCATTCGCCGGCGGGAGCGGACCTTTCCGGAAGGTGAAGGAGTCATCAACCAGGTATCCTTTCGTCTCCCCTTCGCCGGGTGACTTTCTTCCTGTCGAGATACTCCAATAAGGGAATGGCGTGTTTTCGTGTGGTACGGGTCATGGACTTGAACTCGGGAACGGCCAACGACCCCTTCCGCCGGAAGAAGTTCCGGATGTCCCGTTCCAGGGCGGCCATCAGATCGGCATGAAACCACAGATCTCTCCCTACATCCACCACGTGCCCTTCTCGCTTCAACACATGCATAATATCCAGAATCCTCGACTCATCCAGGTCCAGCTTTGCGGCCATTTCCTTGAGCGTCGGGGGAGTAAACGCCGCTTCCTTAACAATGGTTTCCACTCTCCGGGCCAGGGCCGTGTCCTTCGGGCTGAACCGGGGACGGAACCCTTCGAGCCGGACAAGACCGCCCACCCCTTCGATTCTCCCATCCGATTCGAGGCCCGAGACCACGTGGTCGAACAGGGGAGCACTCAAACCGACGCGTCTTCGAAGGTCATCCCGGGGAATCCCCTCCTTGTACGGGGAATCCCGGTGGTAGCGCTCAAGAGTCTCAACCAGACGGTCACCCTGGACATGGACGGTACCCGCCAGGGTTACGAAGGGATTGTCGGAGGGACCGAATTCCACAATGGGGAGGTCCTCCAGCCACCGCCGGACGATCCCCGGGGCCGCCTGCCAGCGGCGGGACCACGCCTGCAGGGAGAGGGGATCGGACGCATGACGCTCAAGATACCGTTCAAGCCGCTCGGGGCGGGCCAGTCCGTCAAGGGAGCCGATCCAGGGCCGGCATGTCTTCCACGGAACAGGGGGAAGAGCGTCGATGACGGTGCCTCCCCCGATGGTTTCCGCCGGCGAATAGAATCGGATGATCAGCGGGTCATCCATGGCCACCGCCACGTCCTTCTCCAGCCGGATCAACGCCGCACCACCTTCCCCGGGACGAAGCTCTTTCCCCCGGTCTCTACCGGCAAGATATACCCGCCCCATCACCTGGTCCG
>JBHIEY010000015.1:0-21340 GCA_046861835.1 Fidelibacterota bacterium
TCACGTGATTCTTCCCGGTCCCGCCCCCCTGGAAAGAGAGGGGACGATGACCAACGATCAGGGAAGGATCCAATGGTTGCGTCCCTCCCTCCCGAGGGAGGGTCAGGTCCGGGCAGACTGGGAGATTCTTATGGAGGTGATGAACACGGCAGGAAAACGGCAGTATGATTATGCCGATCTGGGGGAAATCCTCCGGGCCATGGGGGAAGTTTTCCCCGCGTATAAAGGGGTTTCCCTTTTCCGTATCGGTGACAGGGGGCTTCCCAGAAACGAGGAATTGGACAAAGGGTGATGGATCTTCTCACGTTTGGAATCATTGGTGTTAAGGTGGTGGGGGTTCTGGCGGCCGTCGTTCTCGCCGTATTGGTCATGACCTACGTGGAAAGACGGCTGTCGGCGTTCATCCAAAACCGTTTGGGACCCAACCGTGTGGGTCCCGGCGGTGTGCTTCAGCCCCTGGCGGACGGAATAAAGTTCATGATGAAGGAAGATCTCATCCCGGCCGGCGTGGATAAGCCTGTCTACATAATGGCTCCCGCCATGCTACTCGTCCCTGCCCTTATGACGTTTGCCGTTATCCCTTTTGGAAGCACCGTTCACCTCTTCGGGAGGGACATCCCCCTTCAGGTGGCGGATGTCAACGTTGGTATTCTATATATTCTGGCCCTCACCAGCGTGGGTGTGTACGGCATTGTTCTGGCAGGGTGGTCTTCCAACAGCAAGTACCCCCTTCTCGGAGGACTCCGTTCGGCGGCACAAATGATCAGCTACGAACTGGCCCTGGGACTGGCCGTGGTGAGCGTGGTTCTTCTGTCGGGCTCCCTGAGACTCAATGACATGGTGGCGGCCCAGCAGGGAGGGCCGTTCTCCTGGAACATTTTCAAGCAGCCGCTGGCATTCTTGATCTTCCTTGTGGCCGCCTATGCCGAGACGAATCGACTCCCCTTCGACCTTACCGAAGCAGAACAGGAACTGGTGGGAGGGTACCACACAGAGTACAGCAGCATGAAATTCGCCATGTTCTTCCTCTCCGAGTACGCCAATATGATCACGGCATCGGCTCTCACCGTCACCCTTTTCTTCGGTGGATGGGACATCCCCTTTGTCAATGAGGCGAGGCTGGGAAATCTGGGGGGAATCGTCTCGGTCCTGGTGTTTGTGATAAAGGTGGCGCTGTTTCTTTTCCTGTATGTCTGGGTCAGGTGGACCTTCCCGAGATTCCGGTACGATCAACTGATGAGGCTTGGCTGGAAAGTGATGCTCCCCCTGGCACTGGTCAATATTCTCGTCACCGGCGGCTATCTGGTTTTCAGGGCTTGATATCGTGGGGACAATCGTTACATCCTACACACCGACATTCTGGGATAAACTCTATCTTCCTGCCCTTTTGAAGGGCCTCCGGGTCACCCTCAAGCACATGGTGAGAAGGAAGGTTACTCTTCAGTATCCCGATGAAAAACACGTCCCACCCGAAGGGTACCGGGGCCTTCACCGTCTGAACAAGTATCCCGACGGCCGCATCCGGTGTGTGGCGTGTGAAATGTGTGCAGCGGCCTGTCCCGCCCACTGCATTCACATTGTGCCCGGCCCCTCTCCATGGGAGGAGGGAAAAGAGAGGTATCCCGTTAGATTCGATATCGATCTCTTGCGGTGCATCTTTTGTGGATTCTGCGAAATCGCCTGCCCGGAAGAGGCCATCGAATTGACGGAAATCTATGATTTCTCTCATCATACACGGGAAGGTCTGTGGATCGACAAGGAAGGGTTGCTGGCGGTCTATGAACTGACCAAACAGGAGAATTACTATACACGATCACCATCAGAGAAGGCACCGGCGGGAATCTCTGAAAAGGGGTAGAACACCCCGCGTCTGAACCGGTTATGTCGACCGATCTTCTGTTCAACATTGCTTCGGTTATCACCCTCGTGTGTGCCCTCCTGGTGGTGTTGAACAGGAATCCGGTTTACAGCGCCATTTTTCTGGTTGCCACCTTTTTCTCCCTGGCCATCTTATACCTTCTTCTGGAAGCCTATTTCCTGGCGGTTCTGGAGATTCTTATCTACGCCGGGGCCATCATGGTCCTGTTTCTCTTCGTGATCATGTTGCTGAATGTGGGAAGGGAGGAAGCCATTCCCAGGCTTATCAAACTTCAGCGGGCTTTTTCTCTTCTTCTGGTTATCCTTTTCTTTTCCGGGGTGACCGTTCTCCTTATTCAGGGCATGGATGTTCCCCACCCGCCGGGTGAGCCCGTGACCTCGGGGAGTGTGGCGGCCGTGGGAGAGGCTCTTTTCTCCACCTACCTTTTTCCCTTTGAAGTGGCTTCCCTCCTGCTTCTGGTGGCCCTCATCGGAACCGTCTATCTTGCGAAACAGAGGGTTACGTGACTCTCCCGCTGGAACAGGTCATCGCCCTGAGCGGACTGTTGTTCTCCATCGGCGTCCTGGGTGTCCTGTTCCGGAGAAATGCCATCGTCATTTTCATGTCCATTGAACTCATGCTCAATGCGGCTAACCTGGCCCTGGTGGCATTCTCCCGGTACTATGACAGTGTCAGCGGTCAGGTGTTCGTTTTCCTCATCATGACCCTGGCAGCCGCCGAGGTGGCGGTGGGCCTCGGGATCATCGTGGTTCTCTACCGGAACCGGCGCACCATCACCATAGATGAAATCAACCTGTTGAAGAACTGAGATGGATTCCCTGATCTGGCTTGTCCCCGGGTTCCCCCTGGCGGGCTTTCTCGTCAACGGACTTCTCGGGAAACGGTTCAGTGAGAGAGTTTCGGGTTTGATGGGATCCCTATCCGTAGGCTTGAGCTTTCTGCTGGCGCTCGTCTTCTTTGGGCGGTACCTCCAGACGCAGCAACCTCTTCGTCAGTCCCTTTTCATCTGGATGTCCTCGGGAGACCTCCAGATTCCGGTTTCATTTGTGCTGGATTCTGTCTCCCTGACCATGGTTCTGGTGGTGACGGGAGTGGGGTGCCTGATACACATATACTCTGTGGGTTACATGAGAGGGGACCGGGGTTTTCAACGATACTTTTCCTTTTTGAACCTTTTCACCTTCATGATGCTGACGCTTGTCATGTCGGACAATCTGGTTCTTCTCTTTCTCGGATGGGAAGGGGTCGGTCTCTGCTCGTATCTGTTGATCGGTCACTGGTATGAGGATCCGGAGAAGGCGGCAGCGGGTAAGAAAGCGTTCATTGTAAACCGTGTGGGAGACGCCGGGTTCTTGGTGGCGATGTTCCTCATTTTTTCCCGCTTCGGATCCCTCGAATTCTCCGATATTCTCGTGCCGGAGAAAATCGGTGGTTTGGAGCCGGGAATCATCGCGGCCATGACGCTGCTGTTGTTCATGGGCGCCGTCGGAAAATCGGCCCAGATTCCCCTCTACGTGTGGCTCCCCGACGCCATGGCCGGTCCCACCCCTGTCAGTGCTCTTATCCACGCCGCCACCATGGTAACGGGCGGCGTGTATCTCATCGCCCGCATGGGAGTGCTTTTTTCTTCTTCCCTACTGGCCGTTGCGGTGGTGACCACAGTGGGTATTGTGACGGCGTTTCTTGCGGCGACCATGGCCCTGACGGAGAACGACATTAAGAAGGTCATGGCCTATTCCACCATCAGCCAGCTGGGATACATGGTCACCGCCGTGGGGATGGGGGCCTACGCAGCCGGGTTGTTTCACCTGTTGACCCATGCTTTCTTCAAGGCCACTCTGTTTCTGGCAGCGGGATCCGTTATCCACGCCCTGGGTGGTATCCAGGACATGCGACAAATGGGGTGCTTGAGACGGTCCATGCCCGGAACATACCTGTCCATGCTGGCCGGGGCGGGAGCCATTTCCGGCGTCCCCCTGTTATCTGGCTTTTTCTCCAAGGACGAAATTCTATTCAGTACCTACAGCTGGCGGGGGGGCACCGGTTTCATCTACGTCGTGGGAGTGATAACGGCGGTCCTGACTGCCCTCTACATGTTCCGCCTCCTGTTTCTGACGTTCCACGGCCCGGCCCGGTGGGACAGAAATCTCTCTCCCCACGATGCCCCTGCCGTCATGACGGTCCCCCTTGTCGCCCTCGCGCTTCTGGCTCTTTTCGGCGGGTATGTGGGTCTTCCCGAATTCGTAGCCGGCGTCAACCCGTTTCATCACTTTATTGAACGTTCGACACCCGATTCGCTCCGGATGATGAGCAGCCTCGAGGAGACCACCCTGATTTCCCGGTGGACGGTCATGCTCTCTTCCGTCACAGCAGCAGCGGCAGGAATTGGGTTGGCCTATCTTCTCTATCAGAGACCTCCCCGCCTTCCGGGAAAAGTGGCCGGAAGATTTCCGGCGCTCTATGCATTAGTGCAAAGAAAATACTACGTGGATGAAATCTACCGCGCCTTGATCGTCCGGCCCCTCCGGAGAACCAGCGTATGGGTGTGGGAAGCGTTTGATCTTGGTGTGGTGGATGCCCTGGTGAACGGGTCGGGCAGAATGGTAGCGGCTCTCTCGGGAAAGCTGAGGCGGGTGCAGACGGGAATTGTGCAGAATTATGCGGCGGTGTTTCTCGCAGGGGTGATTATGGTGCTGTTCTATCTCTTCGTTAGAGGAGTGGGATGATGGAGAGTATCCTGACGGTGCTCATCCTTCTGCCTGTGGCAGGGGCGCTCCTGTGCCTGGCCCTTCCTCTCCGGAATCAAAGGACGGTGAGGTGGGTGGCCCTGGTGGTTACCACCATCGAATTCATCCTCTCTGCCGTGATGGCGGGCCGCTTTGAAGTGTCCGGCGATTTTCAGTTTGTCCAGAAGATTCCGTGGATCCCGGAATGGGCAGTCACCTACTCGGTGGGGGTGGACGGTATCAGTCTGTTCCTCATCCTTCTTACCACCCTGCTCGCACCCGTTACGGTTCTCTGTTCATGGGAGTCCATCACCCGGGGGCCCAGGGGATTCATGGTTTCCCTTCTCATCACGGAAGGGGCCCTGGTCGGGGTATTTGCCGCCACGAATCTGTTTCTCTTCTACATTTTTTGGGAGGCCGTTCTCATCCCCATGTATTTCATCATCGGCGTCTGGGGAACGGGCAGAAGAGTATACTCGGCCATCAAGTTTGTTCTGTTCACCATGCTGGGATCCCTCTTGATGCTGGTGGGGATCATCTACCTGTACGTTCTCACCGCGTCTCAGATGGGATCTCCTTCCCTGGATTACGAAGCTCTTCAGGGTCTGGTCATCCCCGGCAATGCTCAGGTCTTGCTCTTCTTGGCCTTTGCCCTGAGCTTTGTCATAAAGGTGCCCCTTTTCCCTTTTCACACGTGGCTTCCCGATGCCCATACCGATGCGCCCACGGCGGGATCCATTGTCCTGGCGGGTGTTCTGCTGAAAATGGGGGGCTACGGCCTGGTCCGGTTTTGTATCCCCCTGTTTCCCCTGGCGGTTCCCCCGCTGGTCCCGGTCATCCTTTTCCTGTCTGTGTTCGGGATTATCTACGGCGCCTTGATGGCCATGGTTCAGCCCGACATGAAGCGATTGGTGGCATTCTCAAGCGTGAGCCACCTGGGATTTGTCGTCCTGGGCATATTTGCCCTCACCTCCAGGAGCATAACCGGAGGCATTATTCAGATGGTCAATCACGGTCTTTCCACCGGCGCTTTGTTTCTCCTGGTGGGAATGCTGTATGATCGGCGTCACAGCCGGATGATAAGCGATTTTGGGGGAGTGGCAAGAGTTGTGCCCCGGTACACCGCCGTCTTTGTGGTGGTGGCTCTGGCATCCATCGGTCTGCCGGGGTTGAACGGGTTCGTGGGGGAGTTTCTCATTCTTCTCGGAACCTTTCCGGTCCATCCGGCGGCGGCGGCAACCGCCACCGTTGGAGTGATCCTGGCGGCGGTGTACCTTCTGTGGTTAATTGAACGGGTATTCTTCGGGCCCCTCACCCATGAAGAGAATGCCAGACTCACCGACCTGATCCCCAGGGAATGGGTGGCAGTGGTTCCACTCGTTATCACCATGGTATGGCTTGGCGTTTATCCCAAACCGATTCTTGAGAGGATCGAACCGGCGGTGGATAAGCTGGTTCGCCGGTACGAGATTGCCGTGAACCAGACCGGCAAGAGGGAGGGGCCCGTTGAGGTCTGGACAATGACGATTGAGGAGGAAAACTGAATGCCGGAGCCGGTAACGTTAGCCATGGGGGCTCAGGAGGTTCACCGCATTGCCTCTGAAATACCCCACATGGACGGTTCTATCCTGGGACTTCCCTGGGTGATTCCCTTCATCTGCATCCTTCTTTCCATTGCCGTCTTTCCCCTGGTGGCTCCCAGGTTCTGGCATCACCATTACGGGAAAATTGCAGCTTTCTGGGCTCTGGTGTTGATCATACCCATGAGTCTGAATTACGGCCTTGACGTCATGGTCTATGAACTCCTTGACGTGGGTTTGTTAGAGTATCTTCCGTTCATTATCCTGCTCCTGGCCCTGTTTACCATCGCCGGAGGCGTAAGAATCACCGGATCGTTGTCCGGCACCCCTTCTTTGAACCTTGCGTTTCTCGTGGTGGGGACGGTGCTGGCCAGCTGGATGGGGACCACAGGTGCCGCCATGCTCTTAGTCCGGCCCCTCATCCGGGCCAACAGGTGGCGCGAGAAAAAAGTTCACGTGGTCATTTTCTTCATTTTCCTCGTGGCGAATATCGGAGGATCCCTCACGCCCCTGGGAGATCCTCCCCTTTTCCTGGGATTCCTGAACGGGGTTCATTTTTTCTGGACGACCACCGCCATGCTCAAGCCCATGCTTCTGGTAGTAGGTGTCTTGTGGGTCCTGTTCTATATCGTTGATACCGCCTATTACAAACGGGAGACCAACAGACCCGTCCCTCCGGAAGAAGGAAACAGGGAAACCTTTGGGGTAGAGGGGGGGATCAACCTCCTGATTCTTCTGGGTGCGGTTGGTGCCGTCCTGTTAAGCGGGCTGTGGCATTCCACGGTTTCGTTTGAAATCTATCACGTGGAGGTCTATTTGCAGGATTTGATAAGGGATGTCTTACTTCTGGTTCTGGCCTATGTCAACTGGAAGGTGACGGCCAGAGAGATTCGGGAGCGAAACGAGTTCAGCTGGTTTCCCATTGTGGAGGTGGCAAAACTCTTTGCGGGAATTTTCGTCACCATTATTCCGGCCATCGCCATTCTGAGGGCCGGAGAGCACGGTGCCCTGAGAAGTGTCATCGGTGCGGTTTCCACGCCCGATGGAGATCCCATCAATTCCACATTCTTCTGGGCCACGGGGGCTCTATCGAGTTTTCTTGATAACGCTCCCACCTATCTCGTCTTTTTCAACACGGCGGGTGGAGATCCCCACGTGTTGATGAACGAACTGTCGGGAACGCTGCTGGCCATTTCTGCGGGGGCCGTCTTCATGGGTGCGAATACCTATGTGGGGAACGCCCCGAACTTCATGGTGAGATCCATAGCCCAGGAGATGGACATCGATATGCCCAGTTTCTTCGGGTACATGCTGAAATACTCTCTTCCTATTCTCATTCCCATTTTTGTCCTGGTTACGTGGGTGTTCTTCTTGTAGGAGGAGAACATGGAGAAGTGGAGAGATGGAGGACTGGAGTATTGGGGAAATGGAGAGATGGAGATCTGGGGAATTGGAGAAAGGGATAATTGGATAACTGGGGAGCGGTTTTCAAATAATCAATTGTCAATAATCAATTATCAATCCTCTGCGTTCTCTGTGGTTGACGGGAAGTCGAGGTAAGATGGAAATAACCCAGATCGTGTCTGTTTCCGATTTCCGGGGTATTCTGCCGGAGATCGTTCTTCTGGCGACCTCCCTGATTATTCTGACTCTGGAGATGGTGTCGAAGTCCCTGAGACGGGTCATGGTGCCCGTGGGGTTGGCCGGGTATGCGGCAGCCTTCTCCATCATCTTCCGGACCTTCAGCAGTGAAGAGGTTCTTTTTGGCGGCATGCTCACCGTGACCCGCTATACGGCCTTTTTTGACATGCTTTATTTTGCCGTCGGTTCCGCCTCGTTACTTATTGCCCGAAAGTACCTGGAAAGGAAGGAAGGACAACTGCGGGGTGAATACCTGGCCCTTACCCTGTTTGCCACCATGGGCATGATGTTCATGACGCGGGCCAACGATCTGGTGATGGTTTTTCTGGGCCTGGAGCTCCTTTCTCTGTCGCTGTATGTCCTGATCGGATTTCTCCGGCATGATGTAGCGAGCAACGAGGGGGGAATCAAGTATCTGTTAATGGGGGCTTTCACCACCGGGTTTTTCGTTTTTGGAACGGCTCTGGTCTTTGGAGCAACGGGGAGCACCAATTATGAGAGAATTGCGGCGGCTGTCTCCGACGGAAACGTTCTGTCGGGGACCCTCCTCTCCATGGGAATTGGACTGCTCTTGATCGGGTTTAGTTTTAAGGTAGCTCTGGTCCCTTTTCATATGTGGTCCCCCGACGTGTATCAGGGGGCCCCCACACCGGTGACGGCATTCTTGGGCACGGCGCCCAAGGCGGCGGGTTTCGGAACACTCATAAAGGTTTTCCTGGTGGCCTTTCCCGCCCAAATTGGCGGCTGGCAGGATCTCCTCTGGATCCTGGCGGCTCTCACCATGATTGTGGGTAACGTGACCGCCCTTCTTCAAACCAACGTGAAACGGATGCTGGCCTTTTCCAGCGTGGCTCACGCCGGATATCTTCTCATGGGGGTGGTGGCCCTTGACCGCGGGGGAGTATCCGGCGTCTTGTTCTATCTGGCCGTCTATTGCGCCATGAATTTCGGAGCCTTTGCCGGGATTTCCCTCGTGGAGAAAGGGGAAAAGGGGGTGAACCTGAGTGACTACCGGGGCCTGGCTTTCCGGCACCCGTGGCTGGCGGCGTCGCTGGCCCTGTTCATGATTTCGCTGGCGGGATTCCCCCCCACGGCGGGATTCGTGGCCAAATACGCGGTTTTCACCGCCGCCGTGAACCAGGGTTATCTCTGGCTTACGGTCATTGCTGTGTTGACAACTCTGGTGTCCGTATACTACTATGTGCGCCTTATCGTTCAGATGTACATGCAGGAGGAGGAGACGGTCCTTCCCACATTCGTCCTGCGCGAGGCGGCCGTCCTTCTGGCGATTCTGGCAGCCATCGTTATCGGTCTTGGTGTGAATCCCAGTCTGCTTCTAAACGGTGCCGTGAAAGCGGCGGAGGTGCTCTTATGAGAATCACACGAGTCTACACCCGAACCGGCGATGACGGGACTACCTCACTGGCCAGGGGGGAGAGGGTTTCCAAAGACTCGCCCAGAATCTGCGTCCTGGGTTCGCTGGATGAAACCAGTGCCTCCATTGGTGTAGCCCTTGCCCACGGGGTTGCCCCGGAATTGAGGGATCCCCTCAAACGGGTTCAAAACACCCTCCTGAACCTGGGGGGCGAACTTGCGGTTCGACAGGGAAGCGTGGACCTGGTTTCTAAAGCCGATGTGACGTGGCTCGAGAGAACCGTGGACCGGTGGAATGGGTCTCTGCCGCCCCTTAAGGAGTTTATCCTCCCCGGAGGATCACCGCCGGCGGCGTTCCTGCACCATGCCAGATCGGTCGCCCGCCGTGCCGAACGGGATCTTGTGGCGTTGAGCAAAGCCGAGTCTGTGAACAAGCTCTGTCTCGCCTATGTGAACCGGCTTTCCGATTTTCTCTTCGTTGCCGCCAGGTACCAGAATGCAAAAGATGGCGGCGAGGAAAGACTGTGGGCACGATAGATTTCCGGTGACATTCCGCCTCGGCCCCTTTCCCATCCCCCGGCAGCACGGTGCCTGGGCCGTCTTCTTGATACCCACCTTCATGGCCCTGGTGGTGGCCCGGCCGTGGCAATGGTCATCCCTCATTCTGGTTGTGGCCTCCGTCCTGGTCTTTGTGTCCCACCGTCCCGCGGGGCAGGTCATACGGGGGCGGGGCTCACGGAGAGGCGTGGATTCCTCTTCCCTGGCCTGGACCGTGATCCTGGGAGGTTCGGGTGCGGCTATCGCTGCGGTTGTCCTGGCAGTCCACCCGGTGTGGTCCGCTTTTGGTCTGGCGCTCCTGGCAGCGGCAACCTACGGGTTGCATCTGCAACTGACCCTGAACCGAAAACATATGTCCATACCGGGGGAAATGGTGGGCATATTCGGATTGACGGCGGCAGGACCGTTGACCTACGTTTTCGTTCAGCGAACGCTGGATGAGGTGGGATGGTTTCTTTGGCTCCTCAATTTCCTTTATTTTGGCGGCAGCGTGTTTTACGTGAAGCTCAAGCTCCGGGTTCAGCCCTCATTACCCAAACCTTTTGTTCGCGAAAGAATCAGGACGGGATTTCCTTCACTTATGTGGGTGGTGTTCGTGCTGGTGATGGTGTCGACAACTATGATTGTAGCGAAGGGATTCTCCTGGTTATTCATTGCCGCCTACATCCCTTTCATGGCAAAAGTCTTCACAGGTGTCTTCCGGTGGCAAGATAAGGGTTCCCTGAACGTAAAACGGTTCGGTTTCACGGAACTGGCTCACTCGGTTATCTTTTTCCTGCTTGCCACCTGGGGATTCCACGTTACCGCTGGATAGGTACTTCCCCAACCCCAAACCGGGGTGAAGGGGAAAAGAATTCGCTTGAAGATCGGGTCCTCATGACCCAAATTAAACTTGAAGGTCTGCGATGAACGTTTTCCTGTCTCACAGGCCGTTTCCATGCGACTGGATCTAAACAGAATCTTAAAACTTCAGATCCGGGGCAAACTTGCCATCGCCTTCGCGGGGCTCTCCATTCTCCCCGTGCTTGTGGTGGGGTTCTTGGGCATTTCTTCCAACGTAAAGTCCATGCGCCAGATGGCGTTTGAAACCCTGGGCCATGATCTTCTGTCCATCAAGGAAAGACTGGGATCATTCTTTCAGGGGATGGAGGACAATCTCCATTTTCTGACGAGTTCCTCTTCCTTCGATCATGTCTTGGAAGCCCTGAGGAACGAGGATAAAGGGGAACTTCAGGCGGCCATTGCCGAGTTCATGCCCGAATTAGAGGCTTTTGCCGGCCTGAGGAATACGGTTTATCAGATCAAGTTCATTCACAGGGACGGGGACGAGGTCTTCGGCCTTGAGCGGTGGGAGGACGGGTATAGGAGACTTTCCGACAATGAACTGAATCAAAAGGGAACCCAGTTCTATCTTTATCTGGCCAGGCAAATTCCGCCCAACAGTGCCACCTTCATACCTGTGGAGCTCCAGCGAAGGGGAACTTCCCGGCTCCTGCCGGCTGTCAGCACCATCTATCCGGTGTACCGTCCCGACCTGGTGGGTATCCTGGTCTGCCAGATATATGCCGAGGCGTTTTTTGGAATTGTGGAGCAGGAGCCGCCTCATGGTCCCCCGGGGACGGTCATGTTGGTCAACGCCGAGGGATATTATCTGTATCATTCCGAAAAAAAGAAGGATTGGAATCGTCTCCTGGCATCAAAGGAAACGGCGAATCTCGTTGCCGATTACGGTACCCAGCTGGCCGACACCATACTTGCCTCCGCCGCGGATGGGTTTCATGAAACGCGCCGTCAGATGGTTGCTCACAGTCCGCTGTTTGAAAGGCACAGCGGCATGGGCAGCGTTTACACGATTTTGAAGAGCGTGCCCCGGGAGGAGTTTTTCGCTCCCGTGCAGAGATTCAAGGGGGTATTTGTGGGGTTGCTCGCGTTATTCCTGCTGGGGTCCCTCTTTCTCTCCTACGTGGCCACCCAGCAGTTCACCCGTCCTGTCCAGAAACTTCGCCAGGAGGCGGAAGTCATCGCCGGCGGAGACTATCATTCAAGAGTGGATGTTCACACCTATGATGAAATCGAAGATCTGGCCCATCAGTTCAACATCATGGCACAATCCCTGGAAAAACGGGAGGAACAAATCGCCCGTCACCGCGATGAGCTGGAACGGAAGGTGCGGTTGCGGACCAGAGAGCTCGAGGACGAAAAGGACAAGCTGCAGGCCATTCTGGATAATGTGCCAAGCGGATTCATTCTACTTGACAGGGATTTCCGGATTCAGTCTGCCAGCGCAGCATTGCAGGCCATAACGGGCAAACCTGTGGGTGATCTGGTTGGGCACCCCTGCTATCAGGTGGTTGGGGATGGTGACTGGTGCTCAAACTGTCCCAGCAGGCGCGTGTTTGGTTCGGGGAAAATGGAAACACAGGTCGTGCAGCGGGTGGAAAAGGATGGAAAGGAGCGCTATCTGGAGCACGTTTCCGTGCCGTTAACCAAGAACGGCCAGGTGGAATCGGTTCTTGAGATCATTACCGATATCACCGAGAGGAAGCGTCTTCAGGATCAGCTGGTTCGATCCGAAAGATTGGCCGCCACAGGGGAGATTGCCGCCGTCATCGCCCACGAAATGCGCAACTCCGTCACATCGGTCCGGATGATTCTGCAGCTCCTCTCGGAAAACAGGAACCTTGCCGACACGGACCGGGAGTCCCTCGATGTGGCCCTCGATTCCCTGGGCCGTATGGAGCGGGTGGTGAGGGACCTTCTTGACCTGGGGCGTCCCACGCGCCTGGAGAGGCGTCCCGAAGATTGCAACGAAATTCTTAGAAGCAGCATCACGTTCGCCACACATCAGATGGGCCTGCCGGAGACCACGCTGAGAATCGATCTGGATCCGTCCCTTCCCACCGTTATGCTCGACCGGGACCGTATCAAGGAGGCGATGGTCAATCTCATTCTGAACGCTTCCCAGGCCACGGAGGGGGGAGGCACGATCGCCATCCGTTCGCGCCGCCTGGTGCTGAACAGGGAGCTCCGGGATCTGGGGGAAATGGGGGACAGCTCGGGTGAAGCCGCGGAACTTGGTATTCAGGAAATCGTTCTCCCGAAAGGTTCCGAGGTGCTGCAGATTGATGTTTCGGATACAGGACGGGGAATTCCTCCCGAGCACCTGGGGAGGGTTTTCGATCCGTTTTTCACCACGAAGGTAAACGGTACGGGACTGGGGCTTTCGTTTGTCAAGCGGGTGGTGAACCAGCACGGGGGGATTGTTACCGCTTCGAGCCAGGTGGGTAAGGGGAGCCGGTTCACCGTATTCATCCCGGTGGAGAATGAAAGGGAGAATCGTTAGGCTCGTGGAAAAACCGGGGAGGGTAAGAATACTTGTGGCAGATGATGACCGGAATATTCAATTCGCTTTTCGAAAGACGTTTGAAAAGGACGGCTTTGATGTCATAACTGCCGCCAACGGCGTGGAAGCTCTGAGACAAATTGAGGACCGTCATCCAGACCTCGTTTTCCTTGACGTGACCATGCCCGAATTGACGGGGCTTGAAGCCCTCGAGAAAATCAACGAAAGAGGCATCACCACCCCGGTGGTCGTCATCACGGGATACGGCACGATGCATACCGCTGTCAAGGCCGTCCAGCTCGGCGCTTACGAGTACATAACGAAGCCGCTCGACGTGGATAGAATCCGGGTGGTGGCCGAACGGGCTTTGGAGATGGTCCGGTTGCGGCGGGAGGTGGAAGATCTGCAGACAAGATTGACCGGGCCTTCGTCCGAATACGAAATGATCGGAAACCACCCCTTAATGCAGGAAGTGTTCAAGGTGATTGGGGCCGTCACGGGGACGCCCAATACCACCAATGTGCTCATCCAGGGGGAAAGCGGCAGCGGGAAGGAGCTGGTTGCCCGGAATATCCACCAGATGGGTCCCACCCAGGGTCATCCCTTTGTGGCCATTAACTGCACGGTACTGCCGGAGAGTCTGTTGGAAAGCGAGTTGTTCGGGTACGAAAAAGGGGCCTTTACGGGTGCCGCAGAAAGAAAACTGGGAAAATTTGAGGTCGCCGGCCAGGGGACCCTGTTTCTCGATGAGATCGGGGACATGCCTCCGAAACTGCAGCAGAAACTGATGCGTGTTCTCCAGCAGCGGGAATTCGAAAGGTTGGGGGGACACGAGTTGATTCCCGTGAGGGCTCGATTCGTTGCCGCCACCAACAAGAATCTCGAACAGGAAATCGAATCGCACAACTTCCGGCAGGATTTGTATTTTCGCCTTAACGTTATCTCTATCCGTGTCCCCCCTCTGCGGGAGAGAAAGGACGACATTCCACTGCTGGCCGATCATTTTCTGGTGAAGCATTGTGGGAGGTTGAACAAAGCCATCAAGAAGATTTCCCGCCAGGTTATGGACCGGCTGATGGCTTACGATTACCCCGGCAATGTGCGGGAGCTTGAAAACATCATCGAACACAGCGTTACCCTGGAGAAAGGGAACGTTCTTACGGTGGATTCCCTGCCCCACACCATGAGCGAACAGAGCCGGGGCGATTCTCTCGAGGTGCCCATACCCGGTCCCCATCTGAAAGAGGCCCGCCGTGCCGTATCGGATGCGTTTGAAGAAAGGTTCATCAAGGAGAGGCTAAAGGAAACCGGTGGCAACGTCAGCGCCGCGGCCCGAAGAGCGGGTATCCAGCGCCAGACCCTTCAACGAATGATGAGAAAGCACGGGATTCGCTCCGAAGATTTTCGATCCTGAACCGCCGGTCCCGTGCCACCATCTAACCCGCACTCTGCTATCCTGTAGGTGGCAGATGAATGGGAACCCCCCGATACGGTGGAGCTTTTTTCTGCTTCATAAACGTTTACAGATCATTAAGTTACATCGATAGGACCGGGACCGTCTCCGCTGTGGCATGAATTTTGAACATCTCCGGGGGCGGGCCAGGATTGTGTGTCATGGATGACGGTGACAGGAGGTGAAAACGTCATGAAAAAGGTAATGTCATTGGCGTCCGGAACAACGGTGGTTTTGGTCATCGCAATTCTCATGAGCCCAGGCCAAACCGGTGCCATTCCCTCGTTCGCCAGAAAGTACGAAACGAGCTGTCAGACCTGCCATGTGGCGTATCCGAAGCTCACCCCTTTCGGGGAAGCCTTCCGGCAGAACGGCTTCCAGTGGCCGGGCGACATTGAGAACGAAGAGGCCAATATCAAAGATGAGCAGGTGGAGCTGGGGGCGGAGGCGTACAAGCGGGTCTTTCCCCGTGCCGTGTGGCCGGGCGCCATTCCCGGGAAAGTCCCCATTTCTTTCCGGGCCCGCACCGGGTTTACGTGGGAAAAGCATGAGGTGGAAAACCATTCCGCCTTTCAGCAGCCTACCCTGCAGCTCTTGACGGGGGGGACCCTTGGAGACAACGTGGGATTTTTCATAGGCGCTCACCTTTTTGAGGAAGGAAGAATCGACCGGGGCTCCGTGGACAGATTCTATCTCAAGCTCAATAATCTGTTCAGCGGTAGACTGCCGGACCATTCCCTGTATGTGAGGGTTGGACAGTTCATTCCAGAGATGGTGACGTTTGCCAGCAATCACCGTGGTCTGACTCTCTCCTCCTATGCTTTCAACACCTATTCCCCTGCTGCGGGCCCTGAGTTCGCGGCGGGACACGTTCACGGCGGGGGAGATGGGCAGGATGAGGAAGAAGAGGGGCATGTTCACGGGGAGACAGAGTCGCTGGTGGGACCGCAGTTCGGTATTGAGTTTTTCCAGCTCGGTATTGAGGCGAGCGGAATCCTGGGTCACCGGTTTCGCTATGTTGCCGGCCTGGTAAACGGAGGAACAGGCGAGGAGAACAACGCGTCCAAAGACGGCTATTTTCGCCTGGCATACAAGATCGGAGGCATGGGGTACGACGGTACGGGGGGAGCCGGGACGACGGGCAGGAACTGGGTGGACAATTCCCTGGCGCTGGGCCTATTTGGGTACCGGGGATTTCAATTCAACCAGGAAACGTCCCTGAATACGAACCTGGAGATTCAGCGACTTGGCCTCGATTTCAACGGGTTTCTTGGAAGTCTCAACCTGTACGGGGGATATCTCCGCGGAAAGGATCAGGTGTTGAAACCCCATGGGGACGGCCATATCCATGATACCGGTACCGAAACAGACCAGGAGTTCGAGATTGAGGCCACCGTATTCGACCTCGTTTTTGCCGAGGCCAATTATCTCTTGTTCCCATGGCTTGTGGGGGTGCTGAGGTTTGAACAGGCGACTCCCCGGGAGTTTGGGACAATTCGGCGAATCGTTCCGAGTGTGACCATCCTTTACCGGGCCAACATCAAATTCATCGTCGAATCGACGTTCAATCCGGACGATCCCAATCTCAACACCCTTCAAGTGGGACTCGATTTTGCCTACTGACAATGGGCTCGGGCAACACCAGCCAACCTCGGATCACCATAGGAAAGAGGAATGCATGAAACAACTCCCGTTCAGAACCTCAAAGTTGGTGGTGCTTTCGTTTATCGTGATCCTCACGGGGTTGCTGGTTGTCTCCTGCGAGGAGACAACCCAACCGGAAGACCACCATCACGAATTGGAGGTAACGTTATCGTACACACCCACCCCCGCATCCGTGAACACCTTTACGTTCGAGGTGGAGGAGGCGGGTGAACATGTATCCGTCTCGGACGTCTCCTGCGAGATCGGAAAGGTGGGGAGTGGATCTCACCAGGACATGGCTGTATCCGCAGATCCGGATGAAGCGGGGCACTATACCGCCACATGGACCTTCGCCGAAGCGGGGACATACGAGATCCATTTTCACTTCAAGCAGGACAATGAGATGGACGAAAGGGAATTTCAAATAGAGGTTCAGTAAAGGGACTGACTGAGAACATTCGAACGGTTTATAGAGGAGGTTGAGAAATGACACGTTGGGGGTTCATATCAACTCTTGTGGGACTTTTCATTTTTGAGCCCGCAGTTCTCGCCGGAGGTGACATTGAAGGCAAGGTAACGGCAAAGCTGCCGAGATATCAAAAAGACGTGGTCGTCTACCTGGATAAGATCGAGGGCAAGACGTTCAAACCCCCCGATAAACCTGTGGTGATGGATCAGCACAAGCTGGCTTTCGTTCCCAGAGTCCTTCCGGTACTGGTAGGAACCCAGGTGAACTTTCTGAACAGTGATGATGTCCTTCACAACGTGTTCACTCCGGACAAAGTAGCCGGCAGGTTCAACCTGGGGACGTATCCGCAGGGTGAGGTGCGCTCGAAAGTATTTGACAAACCAGGCAGCGCCGTGATCCTCTGCAACGTACACCCGGAAATGGAGGCCTACGTGGTGGCGGTGGAAACCCCCTATTTTGCCGTCACGGATGAGAACGGGAATTTCGTCCTTAAGGACATTCCGGAAGGGACCTACACCGTGAAAGTCTGGTCCGAGAAATATGAGGCGGAAGCCCAGCAGGTTGACGTTCCCTCTTCGGGACGAATCGAAATCACCTTTCATCTTCAGAAATAGGCGGCATGTATGGAAACGAACGGTCCCAGGTCCAAAATTCTTCTCGCCGTTCTTCCACTCATCGGAGGCCTGGCCGGCATAGGGGTGGTTCACTATGAGACCAAACCTCGCCTCCTGGACGTTACCTTCGAGGCTGAAAAATACGCCTACACCCCTGCCCGTCTCCGTGTGAGCCGGGGTGACACTTTGAGGATACGCCTGGTGTCAAAGGACGTCACCCACGGGTTCTACCTGGAGGGGTTCGGTGTGGAAGCGTATGCGAGAGCCCAGTTTCCCACCTTCTATGTGAGGAAAAGTGAAGAGACAAAGGGGGAGAGTGAGTACGAGATGGTGGAGTCCTATCCGGTGATCGCTGACAGGGTGGGCAAATTTCGCTACCGGTGCTCCGTAACCTGCGGTCCCATGCATCCTTTCATGCAAGGAGAGCTGATTGTCGGTCCCAACTACCCGTTTGCGGCGGCCATTGGTCTTTCCTTGGGCGTCATGATCGTTTCCGTTCTGGGCTTTGCCTGGCCATGGTGGAAGTCGAAGGGGGAACAAGATTTGCCTGAACAGACCAACGACGTCGATGCCAATGAAAAGTAAGCGAATCAACCTTTTCGAGAAATTCCCGTGGCTGCACAGGCTCGTGAAGATGCGCAGCTTTCAGTTTCTTGTCATACTTCCCAATTTCATCCTCTTTTACCTTTTCATTATCGCCGGATTGTTTGGAACGCCCGTTGGGAATCGCAACATCATTATCGTTTTTGTCTGGATTCTCTGGTGGGTACTGTTGATCGCCATTCTTGTGCCGTTCGGTTCCCGGGTGTGGTGCACCGTCTGTCCACTGCCCGCCATCGGGGAATGGGTACAACGGGGCACCTTGATCAACGTCAAGAGCGGCAAGTTCAAGTTCCTGCGGAACAGGATGTTTGGACTAAAGAAGGATTGGCCAAAGCGCCTTCAGAATATCTGGATGCAGAACGGCGGTTTTCTCCTGCTCGCTGTGTTCAGCGTTCTCTTGGTGACGCGTCCGATTGTGTCCGTGATCGTTCTGGGGGGAATGATCATTCTTGCCGTCGTGCTGAGTGTCATCTACCGTCAGCGGGCGTTCTGCATGTATTTGTGTCCGGTGAGTGGTTTCCTGGGGTTGTATTCCATGACATCAACGGTGGAGCTCCGGTCCAAGGATGTGGAAGTGTGCCGGAAATGCAAGGCCAAGAACTGCCTGCGGGGCTCGGAGCTGAATTACGGTTGTCCATGGTACCAATTCATGGGAAATATGGACAGGAACAACTACTGCGGTCTGTGCATGGAGTGTGTCAAAAACTGTCCCTACGATAACATCGCGCTGAACGCCAGGCCTTTTGCCAGCGACACCACGATCAAAGGGTACGACGAAGCCTGGAAGTCTTTCATCATGATCACCCTGGCCCTGGTCTATTCGGTAACGCTGTTGGGGCCGTGGGGACTTGTGAAGAAGTGGGCAAACGTTACCGAGTCGGGCGACTGGGGCGGATTTCTCCTTTACGGGGGAGCTGTTATCGTGGGAGCTCTGGTACTGTTTCCGGCTCTTTATGGTCTCTTCGCGTGGCTGTCAAAGTGGCTGTCCCGGTCGAAGGAAGTGACGCTAAAGGAAATCTTCCTGAGGTATTCCTATACACTGGTCCCCCTGGGGTTACTGGCGTGGATAGCGTTCAGCGTCCCTCTTCTTATGGTTAACGGGTCGTATGTCGTATCGGTCATTTCCGATCCGCTGGGATGGGGCTGGGATATCTTCGGGACCGCCGGTTTGCACTGGAATCCGGTGGCCCCTCATTGGGTGCCCTTCATTCAGGCGGCGCTGCTTTTGACGGGTCTGTACTATTCCCTCTCCCGCGGGTTCCAGATTGCCGGAGACCTCTTCTCGACGGGACGGTCTGCGGTCTTGAGCCTTGCACCCATGGCGGTGTTCGTCACGGGAATAACGATTATCTTCATGACTCTCTATGTGGGATAAACCAAATACTTAAAACCCGGGGGAAGAACATGTGGCCAAAAATCAGGGAAATGCTTGCGCTTGTGTCGGTCGTTGCCGTACTTGTCGGCGTGCCCGTAGCCATCACCCTCTATCATAACAGCGTGATTGCTTCCCGCTATGGGGACAGTGCCCAGGTGATCGATCTCTACGCCAGGGCCGATGATGGCAAATGGGTGGATGAGCCGGTCAACGGAATGAACTACTGGTGGAAGAAGTTCAATAACAGCGATGTCCTGAAAGTGGAAGTGGGCAAACCCGTTGTTCTTCGGCTTACGAGTACGGACGTGTTGCACAGTTTTGCCATACCGGGAATCCGCCAGTGGCGTCGCCCCCTTGACGTGGAGGCGGGCAAGTGGAAGACAGTAACCTTCGTCCCCGAGGAAGAGGATGCGCTCACATTTCTCTGCTGGCAGTATTGCAGCGCCAGGCATGAATCGATGCAGGGGGAAATTGTGGCCGTATCTCCATCGAGGGAGGAACAGATCCTTGCCTCAACAGACCGCGATGACAGACCGTCCATCCCTTGACCCGGAACCGCGCCTTCCTGAACCTGTGCCGTTGATTCACATTCTGGCGGAATCGGCTTTCTTCAAGGGAATCAGACCTGAGGAGCTGGACAAGATTGCCCGGATAAGTCATCCCGTATCGTTTCGACGGGGAGACCGGATATTCGGGGCGGGGGACGAGGCCTCCTCCCTGTTTCTGGTGGGTCAGGGAGAGGTCGATCTCCGGTTTTCCTTTGACCATTTGAATGGACCCGTCGAATTGACCCTCCACACGGCGAAAAGGGGGGATATGTTTGGGTGGTCATCCTTCGCAGGCCGGGTTACCTACACCCTTTCGGCCCATGCCGCGACAGGTGTCCTTTTATACCGGATTCCTTCAGATGGGTTGAGAAAACTGTGCCGGGAAAACGTCGAATTGGGCTATCTTATCATGAACAACGTTGCCACGGTGATCAGCTCGAGGTTCGTGGCCATGCAAGGGTTGGTAAGGCATATCGTTCAGGACAGCACGAGGTAGGGACGGGTGAGAAGAGGGCCGGTAGACGCAAGGGGATTCGGCTTCGCACTTGTATTTGTTGCCCTGGTTCTGACAACCGATATCTCCAGTACGGAACAGAGTACTTCCCCTCATCCGGTTACCCCTGTCACGGGTCCAGGTTGGATAAAGCGGATTGGGATAGCCCGCCCCAGCCAGACAGCCATGGGGCAGATGGGTGGCCGAGCCTCTCCCCTTCGTTCAACAGAAAAAGAGCTGAGAATCATCAATGACATTTTCTCTCGTTACCGGGCCCACCGATTGACGGTTTCCCGACTCACTGAAGAAACGTTTTCTCTCACGGGTGAAGACCTATACCGGCTGAATTGTCAGTCCTGTCACGGGCCAGACGGAAACGGCAGGCCGCCGGAGATCAAGTCCCTACTCGATCCCGTCCGCGGTGCATCGCCCACCCTCATCCGGAAACGAATGGAGGAGAGGGGGCGACCCATAGACCAAGATTTTGCTCAGGAGCTGGCGGCGGATGCCGACCGTGCTCTCCGTCGCAGGCTCCAGCAGGGAGGTGAGCGAATGCCCCCCTTTGCCCATCTAAGAGATGATGAAGTGGAATCGTTGCTCCAATACCTTAAGGAACTGGCGGGTGTACCGGTTCAGGAGCGAAAGGAAATCGTCGTTCCGCAGTCCGTTGCCCGGATTGGTGAGCACCTCGTAAAGGGAACTTGCCAGATCTGTCACGATGCCACGGGGCCGGGCGGAGGTCACATGGCCATGATGCGTGGGATCACCCCTTCACTGGCAAGTTTCCCTCGCGATTTGTCGGCGCGTCAAATGATACGGCGGGTAAGGGTGGGATCCTCCTCCATGATGGGAATGATGATGGGGCAGATGATGCCGGAATTCCCTTATCTGGCGAAGGAAGAGATTCTGGCGGGGTATCTGTACCTGTTGACGTATCCCCCCAGACCGTAGGGGCCCCGTGGGAAAGCCGGGGGAGACTCAACATAGGCAGAAACATTCTTATCCCTGGGCGGTTTAAGTGGGTAACTGGATTCCCTCCG
>JBHIEY010000112.1:0-5995 GCA_046861835.1 Fidelibacterota bacterium
CTGACCCCAATTCAAACTGACGGGCCGTTTGGGAGCGGTTGGAGAAAGTCCGGTCCACAGTGCGGTAGTACCCGGTCAGGGTGGCATCCTTGTAGGGGATGAGTTTCACGTCGGCTTTGGCGGCCTTCCCCGACTGCGATCCCGCGGGAGAAAGGGGGTCCCGGGACCCGGCAATCTCCCCCCTCGCTGTCAGCCACCGGGTAACGAGGAGTTTCGAATCAAAGCCGTACAGAAAGTAGTTCCCGGGAGATTGCTCCTCCACAACCCATGTGGAGCCCACCTGAAACCTGTTCAGGAACCGGCCCGAGTAACGAATGCCACCCGTAAGGGAACGGGGATTCCCGTTCTTGTGTTCGTAAGACACCACAATGAAAACGGGGTTTCTTCCGCCGTCCATGCTTGGAACAGGCTGCTTGAACAGGACCGTTCCCAGGGAATAATCGATATCGTAGTCCCGGTACCGTACCATCGGGGTGCTTTTGAGAACGGTTTCGGGATGGTAACGGTCGCGGATTTCAATTCTGACCTTTTCGGAAAAGAGGGTGATATCGTTTTCACGCAGATGGTAATACCCGGAAATACCGAGGCCCCGGAGTTCATCCAGGACCATCTCCCTGTCGGTCGCCGCCCCGAAGCCCACTACCGTATGGTCCTCTGCCACGGCGTTGTGAACGAGAATCCCGTTAAACGACCGGTTGTACGCGGCGAACTCCGTAGAGGACAGGGCGGTGTGGTAGTCCCCCAGGACCGCAAACGACTTCCCCCGCTCCAATTTCGCGTAAAAGGGCGATTCGGTTTGAGCATCGTACACAAGGGTACTGGCATCGCCGTAGATGGGGTACTGGATATCCGGATCGAGATCCTTAAACAGCCGGTCCCGGTGGTACCGGTCCGAATCGAAGGAGGCAGTGAGACGGGTTTTCTCCCCCACCCTCCCTCTGGCGTAAAAGGCGTTGCGCCCCCCGGTGAACACCGTCTTGCCGGGGAAATAGGTTATGCGGTCATTGGGATCCGAAAGGGCGGGATGCCGGGGGTCCGGCATGGCGGTCTTCCCGAGGGAAGCATTCACGGAACCCACCACGATGAGGGGCTCCTCAACGGGGACGTAAAAGACAGGATACTGATGAAACGTATCTCCGGCTTGAAGCTGCAGGATCGCTCTTGACACCGTTTCGGCCGCCTGGAGGGTGAGACTACCTTTCCCCTTCACGACAGGAACCTGAACACCTTCCCGGGTTGGATCCATATCCGCATCCACGATTTTTCCACCGGTAACCTTTACGGTGGCCATCACCACCTCTTCCGCCACCCGGCCCCACGGGTCAAGAACCTCAAACTCCATGGTTTTCCGGGTTCTCCCGTCGGCAGGGAGTCGGATGGGAGATTCATAGGGGAGGTGTCTCCCTGCCGCCTCACCCTCAACCCTCTTAAGGACGAGGGAGTCACCCTCGAGCCCGCTGGCGACGAGAAAAGTGACGGCTATGATTCCGTTCAGGCGGATTCGCATCCCTTTACCGCGGCCGGATAACCGCCTCCTTTGACGTTAGACCGTATTTTTTTCTTCCCTTACTGAAGGGCTGCACCCGGATCCGAAGGGTACGTTCCTCCGTCATCTCCCCAGAGAGGACCAGTTCAAAATCGTGAAACAGGCGTTTCTCTCCTGCCCTGATGGAAAACGTCCACCGGTTCCCCCGGGGCACATCGAGCACGACGATATCATCGGGACGGTCGACGGTGACCGTGACAGAGTCGATCTCCTCAAGATCGAGAAGATCAATCTTGAGTTTGAGGGTGGAGGTATCCCCTGCCGGCAGGGTGAAGACGTCCGGGGGCATCCCCGGTTCCCTCAAATAGGTGACCTCGTGAACCAGAGAGTCCTCGCCGGCGGCGATTTTCATCGAAACCGACTGTTGAAAATCCGAATTGACGATCACTTCAACTCTCCGGTTCAGAGCCCGGCCCTCCGCGGTCCTGTTCGTCGCCACGGGAAACTGAGGTCCATATCCGGCAGTGGCAATCCGGTCCGGTGATATTCCGTGATTCTCCACCAGATAGTTCTTGGCGCTCAGGGCCCGGTTCGCCGACAGCTCCATGTTCCAGTCCAGGGTCCCCGTGCTGTCGGTAAACCCCTCTGCGGTGATGTCCACCTGAGGTTGCCAGGTCAGGAAATCGCCCAGGTTGAACAGGGAAGGAATGGCCGCCGGTTTCAGATCGGCAGAATTGATGTCAAACTGGGTCCCGGCCAGAACCATCCGGAACAGCATCTCCTGAACCCGGGTCGTGATCTGTGTGACGACGGTGTCCGTTTCGGATACAGATCCGTCCGGAAGGGCATATTCCAGAAGGCTCCGGAGGGTGCTCACCGTGAGAATCTGCCTGTGGTCCGTGGGCACCAGGCCGAATCTCAAATCCGTTGCCTCTCTTTCCGCCCATGTCCCGAGATTCCAGATCACCTGTGTGGCCGTAACCTGAGCCGGATCCACGGAATTTCCATTCAGGACCCCCGATCCCTCCCGGTAGCTCCATCCGGACGGGAGGAGGGAAATCAGGCGAACCCCGTTTAGAGGAATGACGCCGGGATAGGTCACCTGAACCTGGAAGGTCAGTTCCGGGACCGGCAGCTCCTCGTGCTCGTGAATGAAGTGGATCTCGACTCTGTTGTTCAATGCACGCCCCTCGGGTGTGGCATTGTCTCCCAGCGGTTCTGCGGCTCCCCTTCCCTCCGCGGTCATCCGGTCGGGGAGAATATCCATCTCTTCGTCCAGGAAGGCCATGACGGCCTCCGCCCTCGCCCTTGACAGCGCCAGATTATTCGGGTATGGCGACCCGGGAGGGGGTGGAAGATTGTCCGTGTGGCCCACAATTTCTACCGTGGTGAGATACTGCCACTGGAGGAAGGCACCCACCTTTTGCAATTCGGGGATGGCCTCCTCCCTCAAATCCGCCCGTCCGGGCAGGAAGGCTCCGCGAAGGTTGAATGTCCAGGGCCTGTACACCGTGTACCGGATTTCGTCCTCAGGGGAACGCTGCCTCATGCGGATTTGAGTTGTTTCTGACAGGAATATGCCCACTTCCCGTATCTCAGGTTTCACCAGAGGGATGACTTCGAGGGCAAAGTTGGCTCTGGCAATACCGCCCGGACTCACCGTAACCATCCTCGACCGTTCGTCGCCGAGGAAGTCGGCCGAATTCAGCATCACCCTCGTCCCACCGGGCAACGTAGCGTCGTTGATGCGCAGTACATGATCACCGAACCGCACATTGGGTATGGAGTATTTGCCGAACAAATCGGTGGTGACCCGGGTACCGTTTTCCAGGACGATTTCCACCCCTTTCCCCACCGGCTCACCCGGATCGTGCCTCCGGTTCATATTCCGGTCATAGTAGACCTTTCCGAAAATGAGACCGAGATCCCCCAGTATTCCCGGCCGCACGATGACGGGAGCCACCGCCTCGGAAGAATGGATGAGGGCCCCCTCTTCCGGAATCGCAGTGGCACGGACCCTGTTTTCGTTTTCCCCGTAAAGGGCGGTGATTCCTGCCACGGTCCGGTACCTCAAGACCCGCCTCTCACCCGGCGACAGGGTATCGTCCATCGTCCAGGTCAACCGGAGACGCTGACCCTGCTCCTGCCGGGAAGGATCGTCAATCTTCTCCCCCTGCCACACGGACCGGCCCTCCCTGTACCGGAACCCGTACGGGAGATCATCCGTGATGATGGGACGGCGAACGGGGATTTGATCGCTCTGGTTCTTGAGCGTGACCGTGTAGGTCACAAAATCGCCGGTCTCTACAGAGCGGCGGTTCGCTTCTTTTGTCACCGTGAGGATATCGAGAAAGATCTTTGTCGTGGCCCGGGACCGGGCGTCCCTGAGAGAAGAGACGGTGTCTTGAAGTTGGGTTACAATGGCGGAGTTGGTTATGCTTCCCGTCCTGGAGGCGGGATCTATGGCGCTGAAATCGCCGTCGACGCGGGCCTTAAAGGTCAGGGAATCCACCTGATTTCTCTCCAGGCCGTCACGGATGAACGTGACTCTGTTCGTGACGGGGTCGTAGGAATCGAATCGGATCCCGCCGGTCAACTCGTAAGACCCGGGTATGAAGGTGAGTTCTTGCGGCAGATTGTCCGCAATGTAGATTCGCTGGGGAAGGGCCGCCTCTGTACTCCCGTATACGATCCTGTAGGTCAGGGTGTCATTCTGTTCGGCGAACGGACGGTCCACCCGCTTGTAGGTGAAAAAGGGATGCCTGTTGACAACAATGCTGGCGTCGGGCACATACCTCCCCGGCGCCGTCAGATCAACGGAGATGCGGGCGTCCTCATAGGCCAGTATGCCGTGGTACACCACGTCCACGTTGTACTGCCCCGGTTGAAGATTGGTGAAGACGTAAAAGCCCGTGGAATCGGAGTATGTCGTATCACGGACCCCTTCTTCGCCGCCATCGGAAATGATGACGGGAATACCCGCCTCCCGGATTCTTTCCCCGTTGTCCCTGTCCAGGAGCCAGCCGGAGACGGAGTTCAAATTGGGTACGATCATCCCCCGGGTGGGAATATCGGCCACAACGGGCTGTTCAATGACAACGGGATTGCCGAACTCATCCTCCGTGGTGAAAACGAAGTGAAATCTCTCCCTCAGGTGCACCGGCATGAAATAGGTGCCGTCCTCCCCGGTGGTATCCTTGCCCACGATTCTCCCCGTCGATTCTCTCACCAGGTGGACAGCCGCTCCCGGTACGGGATCTCCCCCCGCATCCACGATGGACCCCTCGAAAGCTCCGAGAACGAAAATCACCGTCGTCGTATCACTGGCGAACTCGGTCAAAGTGAAATTGGCTCTTCCGTTCACGATGGCGTGCCTGGACCCTTGAGTCATGACGTCCGAAATCAGTGTGCTCGTCGCCATGCCGTTCTCGGTGGCGACCGTGTCCTGACCTTCGGGAATCGTCCCAATATCCTGGGTGAACGAAACGGGAATACCATCGGGTATGGGTCCGCCAAGAAAGGTGTAGACCCTGGCCGTAAGGGTTGAGCGGGAAACGCCGTCACCCATAATGACTTTGGGATACGATGAGAGAATAATATTCATGGGCAGAATATTGGCGGTGACGGCGACGGCGGAGTCCGTGATCCCTTCGTTTGAAGATATCCAGGCCGTGTTGACAATTTCTTCCGCTTCTTGAAAATCGGCAGCAGCCTGAACCTCAAGGAATAGCTGGCCCGAGACCCCGGGGGCCACCGTTCCGATCTCCCAAGTAACGGTGGACGGATCCCCTGACGTATACGTGTGGGGGAGCGAAGCCTGGAGGAAAGAGACGAGCGGTGACAGGGTATCCACCACCGTCACCCCTGTGGCCGTATCCGTCCCCGAATTGACGTACGACAGCGTATACCGCACGGTATCTCCGGGGAACGCTTCCACATCTCCCTCCTTGGAAAGGGTCAGAACGGGAAGGTCGGCGGCGGCCCACTGAACCGTGAGAAGAAGAGAGACGAAAATGGAAACTGCAGTAGCGGACATGCTATCTCACCCGGTGGAGAGTATTTACGAGTCGCCAGTAAAAAGGTCAAGTCCCGAATCGCTGGTCCACTTCCCACTCCCCGGGACCGTTCCGGCGGGATCAGACAGTCTTCCCACGGACGGAAACCGTCAGATCTTGATGAATATTTTCCTCCAGTAGAGAATCCACAAAATGCCCAACCACACCCCAATCCAGGTGACAGCAAACAACAGGGAACCGTTCAGATTCCCGGCCAGGGGAACGAATATGGCCTTGTAGAGATAGGTGTAGATTGTGACCTCTCCGTCGCCGTAGGGGACGAATATTCGCACGATGGTTTTCACCACCAGCCCGGATGCCACAAAGACGAATATGGAATTGCTCCCGAAGACAATAAAGGGGCGAACCACCTTCTTGAGCCCTTTTTCCTCCACAATCCAGTACATCACCCCCAGGATAAGGGCGGCCCACCCTGCGGTAAACACGGTGTAAC
>JBHIEY010000016.1:0-21316 GCA_046861835.1 Fidelibacterota bacterium
ATCGTTTCTCCTCAACCCGGTCCGGACTCCAACAGCACCCGGATTTATCCGGGTGAACAACAGACCCACCCCCAAAACTTTTCAACCGCTTCAGCGGTTTACCCCCTGCGCGAGACCGTACCTCTCCAACCACTCCCGATACTCCTCCGCAAATGTCTTCCGACGATGATGCTCATCCTGATTCTCGATATACCCCTTCACCATCTCCAACTGGGACGCACTCACTGAGAAAGCTCCATATCCCCTTTGCCATCGGAACCGGCCCGGCACCAGGCCCTGTTCGTTAATCCACCGTGAAGATTCACCCTTTAAGCCTTTGGCTACAGAAGCCACATCTTTGTCTGGGGGGAGGGAAAATAGACAATGAACATGTTCGGGCTGGATGCTCAACGATTCTGTGCGGATTCCAAGTTCTGCCGCCCGTTTCGCCAGGTGGTGGGCAAGTTTCGGCCCGAGTGATTTCACCAGCAGTTTTTGCCGTTTATCCGTGGTCCAGACAAGATGGACCCATAGTTTTACGTGTGAATGAAGGGGGCTCAGTTTTGTAAACCGCTGAAGCGGTTATGCTTTGTCATCGTAATGCTTCTTGCCACCCCGATGAATCGGGGTGCTGATCGTTTCTCTCTACGCTGTACCACCCTGCGGCCCGGACGATGAATCGGGGTGCTGGTCCTTCCTCCCCGGCCTGGGCACAACCTTTAAACTTACTCCTGGACTTTGTTCCCGGCTGTCACTTTTTTCCACCACAAACCTATCGTCGCCACCCCCGCCACCAGAAACGGCCACGCAGGCAGACCGGAACCGGACGGATCGGGAAAGAGGAGTTTCCCCACGCCGATGAGAAGCAAAAACACGGTTGCCGCCGTAGAAAGGACCAGATACACCCCACGCCGGAAAACCCGGGCGGGACGCCCCGGATCGTGCCCCAAGCGTTGAGCCGTTTTTCTCCACCAGCCCGGTGGCTCCACCCGCTGGTAGAAGGTGTCCAAAACCGACGTTTCCGTTTCCTCTGTCAGGAGGGTGACCACTAAAACGACCGAGGTAGAGGCCACCGACATCAACAACAGCCTCAACCACTCCACCTCGATGGTGAAGAGGATGATGGGAGCCACCACGAGGGACGCCGCCATGGCGGCCAGCTCGGAATAGAGGTTGATCCGCTCCCACAACCAACGCATCACGAGCACCGAGCCCATGCCCGCTCCGAACAGCAACGAGACGTACCAGGCGGTCTGGATGGAACCCAGATTGGCCATAATGGCCAGGGCGATGGCAAGAATCAAAATATTGGACAGGCGGGCCACAACCACCAGTTCCCTGGAGGAGGGCTTTCTCTTCAGCCACCGCTGGTTTACCAGCCTCAAGTAGATGTCGTTGCTCCAGTAGCTGGCTCCCCATGTGAGGTGAGTATCCACGGTGGAGGCCAGGGCCGCCAGCAGTCCCGTCAGCATAATCCCTCTCACGCCCACGGGCAGAAGATCGCGGATCCCCGTGGCGAACAGAATTTCCCGGCTCGCCACAAAGGCCTCTCCCGCGGCGGCCCCGGGGTCATACGGGTAGATAACCAGAAGGGCCAGCCCGATGGGGAGCCAGAAGAGGCTTCTCACCAGGATCTGGGCCACCGTAAAGACCAGTCCCGCCATCTGGGCACCCCTGTCGGTCCGGCACGCCATCGTCCGCTGGGCAAGATAACCGGTGCCGTCGCTGTTCATCTGGAAAAACCACTGAAGGCCCACCAGAACCGCAAAGGGGAGAATGGCATCCCAGGAGCCGGGGGCAAAGGAGAGAATTTCAGTCGTTCGAATCTGGCCATAGAGTTCCACCATGCGGTCGATCAAGGTGTCCAGACCGCCGGCTCTCGACACGGCGATCACGGCATAGATCAGGGTCCCTACCATGGCGATAGAGAATTGAACGATATCGGTGGCCACGACGCTCCGGAGACCCCCCGTGGTGGAGTAGAGGGCCGTGAAGGCCAGGATGGCGAGAATACTGATGATATTGTTGGTGGTGGCCACATAGGTGTCCAGTCCCGTGGCACCCGAGGCCAAAGGTACCCCCACCGTTTCCACCCACCCGTGGATCACCCCGTACACATTGGGCGGAAGCCATTCGTGCCACAACAGAAATGTCTCCGATATGCGGGTGGCGGCCACGAGAACCATGGCCATGACCGTACAGTTGATGACGGTCCCGTAGTAGACGGCCTTGAGGGCCCTGAGGGTCAGGACCCCTTTTCCGCTGTAGCGGATTTCGGTGAATTCCGCATCCGTGAGCACCCGGGCCCGCCGCCAGGCCCGGCCCAGGATAAATCCCATCATCAAAAAGGCCAGCCCGTAGATCCAGAGGCGCCACAGCATAAAGATGCCCCCTGTAGCGATCAGTCCCGTCACAAGGAGCGGCGTATCGGCCGCATACTGGGTAGCGGCCATGGAAAAGCCCGCTTTCCAGCCGGCGATGGTCCGGCCGGCCAGAAAGTATTCCTCCAGATTCTTCGAGGCTTTTGCCTGGGCGCGAAACCCGGCCGAGATACTGTACGCCACAAAGGCGAGAACAATGACGACGTCAATCATGGATGGAGTGGAAAAATAGGAAAAACGGGGTCGAATAACGACCCCGTTTTTTCAGCTGACGTTTCCAGGTTCTAAAGGAGTTTACATCACCCTTAGAAATCCTGGGTTACCGAGAGCTTAATCGACCGGCCGAAGATGGGACGGCCGTTGGCTGCGGTAGGATCACGGGGATCCCCTTCTGTCAGACCCTCGGAATCGGTGAGGTTATCCGCGTGAATTCCGAAGGAGAGACCCCGTCCCGCTGAAACGATAGCGCCGGCGTCGATCTTTGTATAGCCATCAAGCTGGAACACATTATCCCGGGAATCCCATCGCTTTCCCACATTGCGGAAGGCACCGTAGATCGTCGCGTCGAAGCCTCCCAGGGCCAGGTCGTAACTCCCCGACACCCTGAACTGCGTGTCAGGCTGGCGCCAGATGGAGTTTCCGACCACATCTGCTCCCGCCTTGCCCAGCGACTCCGTGATCTCTCCTTTCTGGACCGTTGCAAGGACCTTAAGGGTCAGGTCTCCCAGCGAAACGGCACCATCCAATTCCACGCCGAACGTCTGGGTGGTGAATAAGGCCGATTCTCTGACGGCCCCCACATCTCCGTCGAAGATGTCCACGGTGTTGAAGAATCCGGTACCAAACAGACTGAACAGGTCCGAATCGAACTTCACGCCACCTTCAAACTGCGTGAACTTGTTGCTCTCCACAACGGTTTCATCATCTTTGCTCACCGTGTAGAGACCTTCGCGGATCATGTCAAAGTGGGGGAACTGGAAGCTGTCGGAGAATCGCCCGAAGAGACCAAGTTCATCGGAGAGGTCGAAGTTCACCGCCCCCGTGATGGCCAGATCCTTTCCGCTGAGGGACTTCGCCAGGTCGATGACGCCATCAGGATGACCTCCGTGGTCCAGCGTGTACTGGAGATCGAAGAATTCGTAGCGGGCGCCAAGGTCGATTCGAAGGGCGGGCATCACCTGCCACGAATCTGCGCCATAGAGGGCGAAGACCCGGGCATCCCCGGCATAGTTAAGTCCGTAATTCCACGGACCTCCCCCTCCGGCGTCCGCCACGTCGCTGGCGGTGATATCCTCATCCAGTAAATCCCCGTTGGGAACGTTGTGAACCGGAACGTGGTTGCCCAGTGTCCAGAAATCCCTGGACGACCAGCGGGCCTGATACAGGCCCACCGTGAAGTCGTGCCCGCTCCAGACTCTGTTCAAACTGATGTCGTTGTTAATCGATTCAAGGTCCTTCAGTACCACCCAGTGACCGTAGTTCTGGACATATTCCGAACCGCTCAGGATCTCTCCTCCCCTGGTCATGACGGTGTCGAGACCGAGAGCTGACACCTTAACCGGGTTCCCGTTCGGGACAAACCCGAAGGTGTTCGCATCGCCGGAGGTGAAGGAAAGGTTGTCGCGAACCGTCCACCCTCCGCCCAGATCGAACCTTGCATTTATACCGCTCACGCTCCCTGTCCATCCACGGCCGTTAGCGAAATCGAAAACGGCACTGTCACCCTGGGTGTTAATCTGCAGTTCGCGCAACCGTGTGGCGTTACCCAGGGGGCTAAAGGTCCCGAGATCGTTTCCGGTCTTCAGCGCCATCGGGAGGACCCACTGGCCTGTATCATCCGTGAGACGACTAAAGGCGTTGAGGACACCTCCCTGGAAGAGCTTGGTCAACTGCAGGGTAAACTGCTTCCCGTTCTCCCCGTTGAATTCCGTATTCCGGATGCCGGGAGATGTCTGCACGTAACCGCCGGCCATATAGTAAAGGCCCTCGGCCACTTTGCCACTCAGGAAGCCGTCCAGGCGCTGCAGGTTATAGTCGGACGTCTCGTACTTCAGACGGCCTTTGGTGGCCTCGCCGCCCCTTCTCAGATTGAAGTTTACCGTCATTCCCGGTTCCGCGTTTGAGAAGACGGCGCTCGGGCCTCCCCGCAACGCTTCCGACGATTCCACCGTCTCATCGATCCGGAAGATGGTGCTCTGCTCGAAAAACGAGAGGGTCTCCACACCGTAAATCGGACCACCGTTGATCGACATCGTCACGAACGGGGCGTCACCCGAAGAGGGCATACCGCGGACGAAGATGTTGGCGCCCGCAACTCCCCCGGAACTCTCGGACCAGACGCCCGGAACCAGCTCCAGCAGATTCGCCGTGCTGCTGGGGGAAAACCGCCGGATTTCCCTCGCATCCATCGTGGTGATCGCGAAACTGGCTTCCCGTTTGGGCACGCCCGCGCCACCGGGGGTACCGGTCACGACCACAGCGTCCATTCCAAGGATGTCGGTGCCCAGTGAGAAGCTGCTTTCCGTCGTCACCCCATCCGAGACCGTCACGGTGGCCGTTCCCCGCTTGTATCCAATGGCACTGACGATTACGGTGTAGTCTCCTGCAGGGACATTCTCAATCACGTAAGCTCCGTCCATATCGGTGGCGTCGCCGTACGTGGTCCCCTCCAGGAAGACGTTAACGCCGGGCAAAGGGTTGCCGTCCGCGTCGGTTACCGTCCCACTGACTGTCCCCTGCCCCAGTGCCGCGCCCATGGTCACCAGCACCATAAGCGCAACCGCTGTAGTATGTTTCATGTTTTTCCTCCTTCTTTCCTAATGACCTGAAGGACCCGAAAGCCGGGTCCCCTTTTCCCCTTTTCCTGAGAATACCCGAACAAACTTTGCACGCACCGGTATCATCTCGAGAGAGTGACCGTAAACAAAAGCACTAATGCCCGATCATGGCCGGGGCTGAAATGTTCATCACCCTCATGGACGATAAAAAAATGAAGATTAGCTGTTGACTTCCCCTTCCGGGGAGTTTGCCCTTTTTCCCCTGGAATGTCAAGCAAAAAGTGATCTGGATCACACGATGGCCCTCGCGGCACCCGCCTCATCAGAACTCGAAACGCAAACCCGCCTGAATTCTCCGGGGAAGAATGGGCCGGGCCAGAACGGGACCGCTCTCGTATGCCCCCGTCTCATCGGTACGGGGATTGCCCTCCGTCAGGCCGTTCCCGTTCAGGGCGTTCTTCACGTCCACTCTCGCCACCATGCTTTCGCTTATGCGGTAGGAAAAATAGAGGTCCACGACGCCGAAACCGGGGAGTTCAATGTCGTTGGCCGTATTGGCATACCTCAATCCCGTGTAGATCCACCGGCCACCCACCGTCATCCCTCCAATCCCATATCGAACGCCACTGTTCAGCATCAGTTGGGGGATTCGCTTCACCCAGTTCCCGCTGAAATCCCTGTTCCCGGCCCCTGGATCGACGAAGTTCGTGTACCGGTGGTCCTGGAAGGTAAAGGCGCCGTCAATCTTCAGGGGGCCGCGCATGGCCACCAGCTCCCCCTCGATCCCCACGGTCCGGGCCTCTCCCACATAATCGATGACGAACACGGTCTCGCCCGTTTCCGGATCAATCCGGGCATCCGAACTGGGGAAGTTACTCAGGGTGAGGGAAAAGATGGTGACGTTCGCTCCGAAACCTCCCGACGACATCTTGATGCCCCCCTCCCGTTCGAACAGGTCCTCCGATTCCAGCGGATTTTCCCCTGAGGTGACGTCGCCCTCGGACCACATGATTTCACTCGCCATGGGCGTTTTGTAGCCCCGGCTGACCCGTCCGTAAAGCGAAAGGGAATCGCTGAGCATGTAATTCACCCCCAGAGAATAGGCCAGGTTATTAAAATGAGCCTCGGCCTGGCGGAAGGTTCCATCGCCCCAGAGAACGTTGTCATCGGCCGTCGTTGTCGGATCTCCCAGATCGTAGGTCGCCTCATTCTCGGAGTAGTTTCTCAGGTCGTTCCCCTCAAACCGTAATCCCAGATTGACCCGTACCCTGTCGGAGACCCGGATGTCATCACCGAAATAGAGGGCCTGGGTCGTTACCCGTCCATGGGCGTTCAGATACATGCTCCCGTACCGGGTAAACCCGTTCTGGCTCCCCGTCACGTCCACGAGCCGCGTGAATTCGGCCGTGGAATCGGGCACCGTCGTCATGATATCCTGCCAGAACCAGAAGCTTCCGTGGGTATGCCGGCCAAAATAGTGGCCCAGGGTAACCCCGTGGGTCATGTTTCTAAATTCAAACCGCCTCTGGAGTTGAAATTGATTGGAAAAGTTCGCCAGCGGTACGGCGACATGCCAGAGACCGCTGGAGGCCACATAGGCTTCACTGACGGCGGTGATGGTGCCGGCGTAGGTGGCATTGTCCGCTTTCGAAGCCTCGATGATCGAAAAGGGGACAATAGCATTCCAGGAATGATCCACATTCATCCATCTCACCTTATTGCGTACCTTCCACTGCCCGGGAATGGCAAAGTTCACGTCGGCCAGCACCCAGGACCCCACCTGCTTTTGCCCGTCCTCCAGGGGCATCGTGAAATGACCGTCCGGCGTGGGAATCCGGGTGAGGTTCGCCTCCTCCGTAGACATGCTCCCGTTCCTGGGAAAGCCCTCTACGAATTCATCGGTAAGAACGTACTTTCCTCCGTGAACTTCACCCATGACCGGCAGGCCCAAATAGAAGGTATTGCTGTCGTTCAGGTGCCGGGCTTGAATCCGGACGTAGCCGTTGGGGAACAGCCGGGTAATATTGCCTTTGATCTGGCCACCGCTGGACACGGGCATACCCGTTATCCTCAGTCCCTCATCGAACCGGTAAAACCCTCCCAGGTTGTACCGCCAGATGTTTCCCAGGGGGCCATTCATGTTGAAATCCGTGCGATAAAAGCCATCGGTACCGGCCGTCACTTTCAGAGATGTGGCCGTCTGCGATCCCCCTGACTTCGAGATAAAATTGATTACCCCTCCGGGGTTGTTGTGTCCGAAGAGAGCGGAATTTCCTCCCCTCGCTGCCTCCACTCGCTCAATGTTGTCATCCACACGGATCAATATGTCCGCATTGACAAAATAGAGTTCCGTTTCATCATACACGGGCATCCCGTCCTCCATAAGGGCCACATAGCGATAGGAGCCGTCGGCCGGAAGACCCCGGGCAAAGAGATTGTTTCCTACCTGACCTCCCGAACTCTCCACATAGAATCCAGGAATTCTCGTGAGAAGATCGGCGGTGCTCCGCGGGTCGTAGCGCCGGATGTCTTCTTCGGAAAGGGTGGTGACGGCCGTGCTCGATTCAATCATCGACAGAGGGCTCCGGGTGGCGGTGGTTACCACCTCATCCAACCCGATGACGTCCTCCACCAGGGAAAAATTCCGGATGACCTGCTGCCCCTCGCTCAGGGAAACGGGAACCCGGACGGTCCGGTAACCGACGGCCCTCGCGACTACCACGTAGTCTCCCGCCGGGACACGGCCAATCACATACGTCCCGTCGGTGCCAGAGGCCGAACCGAGAAAGGTCCCTTCCAGAAAAACATTCGCACCCAAAACGGGGCTGCCTTGCGCATCCGTAACCGTTCCCGTTACCGTCCCCTGGGCCTTTGCCGTGCTCAGAAAGGCCATGCCCACCAGGGTCACCATAAGAATTTTCCTCATTTGACGTCCTCCTGATGCTTCAATATGGAAGGTTCAAGACAGGCGAATGTTGCGTTCGATTCGTCAAACGGGGTGGAGAAATCCGGCTACCGCCGGCATATGGGTAACCCCCACCGTTTTTTCCGCTGTACCCACTGATGGCAACTGACTGCTACAGCGAACCGGGTCAAGTTCGGGCTTTCGGCACTAAAAGTAAAGCAAAAAGCGCTCGTCACCGGGAACCCTTCCGCAGGGGCCACGGCCGAACCGGTCCCTCCTGGAATTCTGCCATCCTGGACCATCCCGTCTCGACGGACTGTCAAACTTTCATCCCTTTTTGTCACGGGGACGTCCCGGTCTGACGAATTGCCAAACAGAGACGAATGGCATCGTTGTTGCACCGGGTAGGGGCGCGTGTTTGAAAAGACGAAATCTCTGAAATGTCAAAAAGAGGAGGAAACGCCATGTCACTCATCAAATGGTCACCGACCCGCCTGCTATCTGTCGGGCAGGGAACGAGATTCCTGACCCCCTTTGACGAGATGGATCGCTTCTTCGACAGGTTCCTTCGACAGGCTCAGGACGGCGTCTTTTCCCGGGCCTGGGGGAGCACCCTTCTGCCCGAGGTGGACTGGGTTCCCGCCTTCGACGTGGTTGAGAAGGACAAATCCTATGAAGTTCATGTGGAAGCTCCCCGCATGAAGAAGGGCGATTTCAAAGTCACCGTCCATGACGGCGTTCTCACGGTATCGGGTGAGAAGAAAGTGGACAGCTCCACGGACGACAAAGCTTACACCTACAGGGAATCGGCCTACGGGCGGTTCTGCCGGTCGTTCCGGCTCCCCGACGATGTCGTGGACGAAAAGAAAATCAAGGCCGACTACAAGGATGGTGTCCTGATGATCACGATTCCCCGGAGCAAGCCGGCGGACGAAAAAGCGATCGAGGTGGAAATCTCGTAACGCAACGGGCGGCCCCTGGAGGGGACACCGATGAAAGCCCCGTCCCGCCGCGGCGGGACGGGGCTTTCCCTTTTCTCCCCTTCCTCAGGGAGAGATTCCGCCCGTCACTATGCGCCGAACAAGATCCCCCAGCTGATCCCCGTCCGGGTCCATGTCATCGTCCCATCCGATGGCCACCACATCCATTCCCACATAGCCTGCGCAGAGAGCCACAAGGGCGGCCAGCTCCGACCCGTTGGGGATGTTCGCCGTCCCAAACCTGGCGGTGCCCACGGTGGTAACGACTTTCCGGGGCAGCCCTATTTCCTCCCGGCTATACAGGCGGCTGACGTCGGGGAAACGGGGCCGGTTTTTTAGGGGCGTTCGTCCCCTCAGGGGATTCACGCCGGAAAAATTCCGGTGATCCACAATGTGGACGAGCGGCGACCGGCCCCGGATTCTGTCCACCAGCCACAGGCGTCGCACCCCCCATCTTTCCCCCATCTTCAGAAAATTCCCGGGATCAAGAGCCTGAAGGGAGAGGTCCACCGGCGAGAGAACGGCCATCTCCTTCCCTCTTCCCATCTGGTGAAAAAATTCCGTGACGATTTCCTGCGGTGGTGCCGGAAACGCCTGACCGTAGAATCGAGGACCGTGTGGCAGGTAGAAAACGGTGTCAGGCGGGTCTTGGACCAAACAGGGCCGTCCCTATTCTCACCATGGTGGCTCCCTCCTCCACCCCGATCTCAAAGTCGCCGGTCATCCCCATGGAGAGGTGGTGGAGTTTTTTCGAGGGAGGCAGCGCTTTGTTCATCCTGTCCCTCAGTCGCCGAAGGCGCCGGAAGGTCTCGCGTGTTTCTTCCGGCCGGGCCGTGAGGGCGCCGATGGTCATGAGTCCTTCCACGCGGATTCCCGCCAGGTAGACCAGCTCCATCAGTTCGTCCACCTGTCCCGGGTCGAAGCCGAACTTGGCAGGGTCTTCCGCGGTGTTCACCTGAAGAAGGATCGGCATCACTTTTCCCTGTTCCCGGGCAATCCGGGAGATAAGCCTTCCTAACTTAACCGAATCGACCGAATCTATGGTGTCGAACAACTCCACCGCTTTCCTGGCCTTATTGGATTGGAGATGACCGATCATGCGAACGGTCAAACCGGGGAGTTGCGGCAGCCGCTCCACTTTTCTGCGGGCCTCCTGCACCCGCGTCTCGCCCACGGCCCGGAGTCCGGCCCGGTAGGCGTCGGTGATGGCCTGGGCCGGAAACGCTTTGGTAACGGCTACGACTTCAACGGGAGGACTGTTCTGTCGTCCCGCTCGTCTGCGCGCCCCCTCAATCCTTTCCCGGATCGATCTGAGGGCCTCGGGAACAGTCACGCTTCCGATTCGTCCTGAACGACCCGAGTGACCGTCGAAATCCTGTCGTTCTCATCCAGGCGGATAAGTTTGACACCCTGGGTTACACGGCCGATGGTCCGGATTTTCGAAACGGGCTGCCGGATGAGGACCCCCCGGTCGGTGATGATCATGAGGTCGTCCGTATCCACCACCTCCATAATGCTGACCATTTTGCCCACCTTTTCGCTGGTTCGCATGGTCATGATCCCCTTCCCTCCCCGTTTCTGGGCCCGGTACTGGATAACGTCCGTCCGTTTTCCGTACCCCTTTTCGGTAGCCACCATGACGGTTCCTTCCCTTCGCAAAACCACCATGCCGACCACCCTGTCGTCCTTTGAACTGAGCTGAATTCCCTTCACCCCCATCGTCTTCCGTCCGGTGGGGCGGATCTCGCGCTCGGAGAAACGGATCGATTTTCCCTCCCGGGTACCCAGGACGATATCGTTGTCCCCCTCCGTGATTTTCGCATCGATGAGTTTATCGCCCTCCCGGATGTCGACCGCGTATATCCCTCCCCGACGGGGATGCCCGTAGGCGGAAAGCCGGGTTTTCTTTATTATTCCCCCCCGGGTGGCCATGACGATAAAGCGGTCCTCATCAAACCGTTTCACGCTGACAAAAGCTTCCACCTTTTCCCCCGGTTCGCAATCAATGAGATTCACGATGGCCCGGCCCCGCGTGGCCCGACCCCCCGGGGGAATCTCATGAACCTTCAGCCAGTAACACTTTCCCCTGTCCGTAAAAAAGAGCATGACGTCATGGGTGTTCGCAATAAAAAGATGTTCCACAAAGTCCTCTTCCCCCGCCTGTGCCCCCAGAAGGCCCCGGCCGCCGCGGCGCTGGCTCCGGTAGGTGGTGGCAGCCGTCCGTTTGATATATCCCTTGTACGTGATGGTCATCACCACGTCCTCCTCCGCGATCATGTCCTCAACGGAAAAGGTTCTTCCCACGGGAATGATCTCCGTTCTCCTGTCATCCCCGTAGCGGGACCGGATTTCCTCCAGTTCCCCCTTGATAATGGCCATCCTTTGCGGCCGGCTTTCCAGTATGCCCTTGAGGCGGGCGATGAGCTGAATGGTCTCCTTGTACTCCTCCACGACCTTCGAGACTTCCAGGCTCGTGAGCCGCTGCAGGCGCATATCGAGGATGGCCTGGGCCTGCCGGTCCGAAAGGCGGAAACTCTTGATAAGCCCCTCTTTCGCCTCGGCGGGATCCCTGCTTCCCCGGATGATCTTGATCACATCGTCAATGTTATCGAGGGCGATTTTCAGACCCTCAAGAATGTGGGCTTTCTCTTCCGCCGCCTCCAGATCGAACTCGGTCCTGCGCACCACCACCTCGTGGCGGTGATCGATGAAACATTGCATCATCTCTTTGAGCGACAGCACGCGAGGTATCCCGTCCACCAGGGCCAGAAGAATGATTCCGAAGGTGTCCTCCAGTTGCGTGTTGACGTAGAGCCGGTTCAGAATCACCTCCGCAACGGCGTCCCGTTTCGTTTCAATCACGATGCGCATACCGTCCTTGTCCGACTCGTCCCGGATGTCCGCCACGCCCATGACCTTCTTTGACCTTACCAGATCGGCCATTTTTTCCAGAAGGCTGGACTTGTTCACCTGATACGGAATTTCCGTAATGACGATACTCGACCTTCCCTGACGGGTGCTTTCAATGGCCGCCCGGGCACGAACGGTAATCTTGCCGCGGCCCGTCTCATACGCCAGGCGGATTCCCTCCACCCCCTCAATAATGGCCCCCGTGGGAAAATCGGGCCCTTTTACGTACTCCATCAGCTCTCCCGTTTCCAAATCGGGATTATCAATGAGGGCGATGAGGGCGTCCACGATTTCCGCCAGGTTGTGGGGAGGAATCTTGGTGGCCATGCCCACGGCGATCCCCTCGGAACCGTTGACGAGAAGGTTGGGGGCCCGGGCGGGGAGCACCTTCGGTTCTTGAAGCGTTTCGTCAAAGTTGGGAACCCAGTCGACGGTGTTTTTCCCCAGATTCTGAAGGCTCTCACTCCCGAACCGGGTCATCCGCCCCTCCGTATATCGCATCGCAGCGGCGTTGTCCCCGTCTATTGAGCCAAAATTTCCCTGCCCATCCACCAGGGGATAACGCATGGCGAAGTCCTGCGACATGCGCACGAGGGCATCGTACACGGAGGCGTCGCCGTGGGGGTGATACTTCCCCAATACGTCCCCCACAATGCGGGCACATTTCTTATACGGACCGTTCCACTGAACCCCCAGTTCGCTCATTCCGTAAAGGATTCGACGATGAACCGGTTTCAGTCCGTCCCGAACATCGGGAAGGGCCCGGGAAACTATGACAGACATGGAATAGTTGAGGTAGCTGTCACGCATTTCCTCAACGATATCCCGGCTGGTGATATTTTCCCTGGCGATGTCCACGGAGGGCTTAGCTCTTATACGTCAAGATACGATACGAATCTGGCGTTGGTCTCTATAAATCGCCGGCGGGCCTCCACGTCCGTTCCCATGAGGTCGGAGAATGTCCTGGCGGCGTCTGTAGCATCATCCAGGGTTACCTGTAGCAACGTTCGCCGGTCCGGGTCCATCGTCGTGGACCACAACTGCCGGGGATTCATTTCTCCCAGCCCCTTGTAGCGCTGAACGTGAATCTTCTGTGTCTTGTTCTCCCGCCTGAAACGCTCCAGAATGACGTCCCTTTCATGATCGTTATAGGCATACTGTTCTTTCGATTTCTGCCGAATGTGGTAAAGAGGAGGCTGGGCGATATAGACATGTCCCCCCGTAATAAGATCGGGCATCTTGCGGTACAGAAAGGTCAACAGGAGGGTCCGGATGTGACTCCCGTCCACATCGGCGTCGGTCATGAGGATAATCTTGTGGTACCTCAGCCTCCGAATGTCGAAGTCCCCTGGGGAGCCGTTTTCGTCCCCCTCCGAGTCTCCCCCGAAACCGGTCCCAAGAGCCGTCACAATGGCCTGAATTTCGTTGTTCGACAGAAGTTTGTCTATTCGGGCTTTTTCGGCATTGATGACTTTGCCTCGAAGGGGAAGAATGGCCTGAAACCTCCTGTCCCTCGCCTGTTTTGCGGAGCCCCCGGCCGAGTCCCCCTCCACCAGATAGAGTTCGCACATGGCTGGATCCTTGCTGGAACAATCCGCAAGCTTCCCCGGGAGGGATCCCCCTTCCAGGGCACTCTTCCGGCGAATCAATTCCCGCGCCTTTTTGGCCGCAATCCGGCTGGTGGCCGCCAGGACCGCCTTTTCGATAATCTTTCTCGCCACAGGGGGATGCTGTTCCAGGAACTCCTGAAGGCCTTCGAACACCACCGAGTCCACAATCCCCTTTACCTCCCCGTTGCCGAGCTTGGTCTTGGTCTGTCCTTCAAACTGCGGTTCGGCCACCTTGACCGACAGGATGGCGGTGAGTCCCTCCCGGAAGTCTTCGCCCGTTAGAACCAGATGCTCCCCCTTTTTCCCTTTCAAGAGGTTGTTCCGGGAGGCATAGGTATTCAAGGCCCGCGTGAGCGCAGACCGGAACCCGGCCAGATGGGTTCCCCCCTCCACCGTATTGATATTGTTGACAAAGGAGAGAATGTTCTGGTTGTACCCGTCGTTATAGCGCAGCGCCAGATCGATGGGGACCTCCCCCGAATCGTTGCGAACGGCGACGATTTCCCTGTGAAGGGGCTGCAGGCCGCTGTCCAAAAACTTCACGAAATCTTTCAGCCCTCCCTTATACTGAAAGGTTTCGCTGAGAGGCTCTTCGCCTCGCCGGTCCGTGAGGGTAATCTCCACGTTGCTGTTGAGATAGGCCAGCTCCCTCAACCGGTCTTCAATGAGGTCCCGCTCCCATTCCACCGATGTGAAGATCTCACCATCCGGCATGAACGTGATGACGGTCCCCGATTTCCTCGCTTTGCCCACCACTTCCAGCTTCCCTGCCGTTTTGCCCCGCTCATATCGCTGGCGATATACCTTCCCGTCCCGGCGAACGTTCACCTCCAGCCACTCCGACAGTGCGTTCACCACCGATACCCCAACGCCGTGAAGACCACCCGATACCTTGTAGGTACCCTTATCAAACTTCCCGCCTGCATGCAAGACCGTCATCACGACCTCCAGGGCGGGCCGTTTCTCCTCCTTGTGAATGTCCACGGGAATTCCCCTGCCGTCGTCCTCGACCGTCACGGAATTGTCCCCGTTCAAGGTCACACCAATCTTTGAGCAGAATCCCCCAAGGGCCTCATCCACACTGTTGTCCACCACCTCGTTAACCAGGTGATGGAGGCCCCGCTTCCCCGTGTCTCCAATGTACATGGCGGGGCGCTTCCGCACCGCCTCAAGCCCTTTCAGGACCGTTATCTTGGCGGCGTCGTAGGCGGCAGTCCGGCTCCTCCCCTTTTTCACTCCGGTTCCCATTCGTCTTTCCCTGGTTATATCAGTCTGATGTCCTTGATGACGGATTCGCCAATGGCCCGGTTCAGGGCCTTTACGATCTCGCTCTTTCGCAGACTCAATTCATTCCTCCAGACGGGCGTGTCCACCTTCACGACGAGAACACCGTGCTTGACTTCCTCCGGCTGGGCCCTTCCCGCCACGGTGTCACCCACCACCTCGTTCCAGACAACCAGGGCCCTGTTCTGTAGAACAGGTTTGTCCATCCCCGTCTTGCGAAGGAACTTTTCCAGAACTGACTTGATGTCCTGCATTGGAGATGCGGCTGCGGTCAAACGGGGTTAGAAATGATGGGCGCTTGCCGGAATCCGCTTACTGCCCACTCATCCGCATGGGCATCAAGAGCATGGTGATCTCTTCGTTTTCCGCCTGCTCTTGCGGAAGAATGAGGCCGGCACTGATGGGAGTTTTCAACTTCATGACAACCTTTTCCGTGTCGAGATGAGAGAGAATGTCACTCAGGTATCCTGCATTGTATCCCACCACCAGATCGTCTCCCTCATAAGCCAGATCGACCGATTCTTCCGCCCTCGACGCACTTTCCGGATCCTCCGTCGTGATGGAACACCCCCCGGAGGACAAATGGAGGGCAATTTGCCGGGTGGATCGGTTTGAAAAAATGGCCACCCGTTTGACCGTGGCCAGAAGATCCTCCCTGTTGGCCGTCACGATCTTGTCATTCCCTTCCGGGATAACGCTCGCGTAGTCGGGATAACGCTCATCTATAATCCTGGAAAAAAGGGTGATTCCATCCAGGGAGACCGTCAGGTGGTTGTCTCCCACCCACAGGGTTACGTCCTCCTGCTCCCCCAAGTGCTGCGACAAAAGCAAAAGAAACTTCCTGGGCACGATCACATTGCCCGCGAAGCCCGTCGACTCATAGTCGCCCCTCGAACAGATGGAGAGACGGTGCCCATCCGTCGCCACCGCCGTCACCCGCTCCGAACCGAAATCGAACAGAGCCCCCATGAGGGCCGGCTTCAACTCGTCTGTACTGAGAGCAAAGACCGTTTTCCCAATCAGCCTCTGAAGGGTTTCCCCCTTCAATACCACTTCTTTTTTGTTGTCCACCTCCGGCACGCCGGGGAACTCCTCCGAACTCGACCCTCCCACATCGTAATTCCCGAAATCGGTCACCAGCTTCACCCGTTGCTCCTCATCAGAGGAAATCCCCACCTCCGTTTCGGGGAGGGCATTGGCGATTTCCATCAGCCTCCGGTGCTCAATGGCCACGGAACCGGCCTCGGCAATGGATGCCCCCGTCTGCACCACCATAGTAATCTCCAGATCGGTGGCCCGGAGCAACAGTCCATCATCCCGGGCATCAAAAAGGACACTGTTCAGAATCGGAATGGTCGACCGCGTGGGCGTCGCTTTGCTCAAATTCTGAAGAGCTGCCTGCAGGGAGGTTGTGCTGATCGTAAGCTTCATAATCGGTTATCCATGGATGAAATAAAGGTTACGAATTCCTCTGGGTATCACGGGAATTGATGTTAGGTATAAATGACGTTAGTGACAACAAGTTTTTCCCCCTGAAACCGATTCCCACACCCTCTAATAACATCCATAAAAAGGATCTCTATTCAGGTACACATTACTCTAATAAGGGGTGTGGATAACTTGGTTGATCGGAGGAGGAGGTCGGCTAAGAAGGCGAAAAAAGGGAGGGTGGACCGTGGCGGTGAAGGTAATACCGTATGTGGATAACTTGTGGAAAACTATACCTGCCGGAGGGGCCGACCGGCGGGTATCGACCGGGCGGTGGAGATGTGCAACAGGTGTGAACAAGCTCGGGGCAGAGGATGGGGGAAACCCTACTGGAGGTAGTTACGGACGAAGACGGTGCGGGTTGCTTCGTCAAGCCAGCGGCGGAAATGGCGGACCTTTTTTCGTTCGAGGGCGAGGGACTCGAGTTCGGGCCAGTGGGTGGCGAGTGTGGGGAGGCCGCCCGGTTTAATCTCGTGGACGAACAGGATGTGGTATCCGTCGTCGGCTCGCACGGGGGCTGACGGTCGGCCTGGGGGAAGTATTGTGAGGGTATCTCTAAGGGCGGGCGATGCAAGGCGGGAAGGATCGACCCACCCGAGGTTTCCCCCCTGGGCGCGGGTGTTTTCATCATCGGAATACCGCGATGCCAGGCGGGCCATGTCGCGGGGAGAGCGGATGCTGTCCGTGAGGGCGAGGGCGAAGGCATAGACGCTGTCTTCGTCGGCCTGGCTGATGTCCGGGGAGACAAGAATATGGCGTACGTTAATCTTTTCCCCGACACGTTCAATCATCTGAATGACGTGATAGCCGAAGGAGGTCTTGACGACGTTACTGATTTCCCCGGGCTGGAGGTTGAAGGCGACCTCTTCGAAGGCCGGAACGAGGGTTCCCCGGTCCACGAGTCCAAGTTCCCCTCCTTGGGCGGCGGAGCCCGGGTCGTCGGAATAGCGGGCGGCCAGGCGCCCAAAGTCATCCCCCTGGATAAGACGGACACGGAGGGAGTCTGCGAGGCGGAAGGCCTTCAGTCTGCTGGCGCGGCCGGGGGTTACTTTGAGGAGAATATGGCTCAGGCGGTAGAGGGTGGGAAAAACGCCCAGACTGTCACGATATTCATGGTAAAAGTCCACCACTTCCTGGCGGGTGACGGTCAAATCCTGAAGGAGCTGTTGCTGGAATTTCTGCGCTATGAGCTGCTCCTGCATATCGGGCCACCACTCGCGCTTAAGGTCACGAAGGGACTTTCCGAAGGCGTTTTCAACGGCCTGTTCGCTTCCGGCCTGAGTGACAAGGGAGGCGACGTATTGGTCGAGGGCAGCATCCACCTCCCGTTCCTGAACCATGATGCTCTCCACCTCGGCAACCTCCAGGATGAGTTTCTGCTGGATGAGGGTGTTAATAACGTCATGCTGGAGGGCCACAATTCTTTCGGTGTCCGTTTCCGGGTTAAGCCGCATTTCCATGGCCCGCATCTGGAGAAGCTGGGCCACGTCGCTCTTAAGGACAATGCGGTCGCCCACGACGGCGGCAATGCCCTCAATGATCTCCTGTCCCAAAAGGGAGGGAGCCGTGGCGAAGGCGGCCCATATGATGAGGAGAAAGCGGTGGATGGGGTGGGGGACCTTCATGGGCCGGCCGGGGAAAAATCTGGGTGGACCTTAAGGGGAGTGATGGTCATGAGGCTGTCAAGAAGGTGTTCATAGCGAGCGGCGGACTTCTCCTGGAACAGCTGCTGAGAGATCTCGTCATAGACCTGATCCAGTCCGCGGAACGTATCGGCTGGATAATACTCGAGAACTTCCACCACATGGTAGCCGTATTCGGAGCGGAGGGGTCCGAGGACCCCTGAGGGCTCGGCGGTGCCGAACACGGCCCGCTCCAGAGGGGGAATCAGACTTCCTTCGGAGACAATCTGGGCCTGGACATCATAGGAATTGAGGAGTTCCTGCCGGAGTGACCCATCAAAACGGAGAAGCTTTCGCTTCACATCCCGGGCTTCCTGCTCCGTGTCGAGGAGAAAATGGAGGAGGGCGGCCTCGGCACGGGTACGCCTGAACTGGTCACGGTGTTGCGTGTAGTAGTCGCGCACTTCATCGGTGGTGACAACGACGTGCTGGGCGAGGTACATATCCAGAAAAGTGTTGCCGTAGAGGGCCTTTCTGTACTCGTCCACCTGACCCCGGAGCTTGGGATCATTGAGCAGGCCCTCCCGGACCGCCTGATCGTAGAGGAGTTCCCGGCGGGCCCAGGCTCGGATGGCGTCGAGGATAACGGCCGCCGAATCGTCCATGAATTCCTCGGGTAGCATCGATTGGAGGGCTTCTTCGGTCAGAACGCTCTGGCCTATTTTGGCCACGTAGGGTTCCGGTGCCGCCTGTTGCCGGCAGGCGGAAAACAGAAGCAGGAGCGCAAGCGTTGGGAGAGCGGGTGGGGGGAAGGTGAGGTCTTTCATGGAGACATTCCGGTTCTAGGTAACGGTGTGATCATTCTGTCGGCCAAAATTAGAGGCGGGTGCAGTGGTTTCAAACAGGTATTGTGCCGTCTCAAGGGCGTGGTGAAGCCCTTGAGTAGAGAGGGAGATTTCCAGGCCGGAGGTCGAGGTCCTGGAGATCTCCGGCACCATATCGCGGGAGGCGAGTCTTTCGCGAATGTTTCCGATGACGGTCCGGACAGCGGCGGCGGAGAGGGACCGGTCGACGGTACACCGGATTCCAGATGGAGAGATAACGATGCTCGTGATTCCGGTGTTTGTTCCTTCGGCCTGAAGGGCCGCCACAGAGAGAAGGTTCCGGCATGGGCCGGGGAGAGGCCCGAAACGGTCGCATAGCTCCTGTTCAACGCGGTTGACGGCGGCTCGGTCGGCGGCTTCGGCGAGAAGGCGGTAGAAATAGAGACGGTCCGAAACGTGGCTGACGTAGGTGCGGGGAATGAGGGCGGGACCGTGAAAGGAGACGCGCAGGGGCCTGTGGGGAAGGGGTTCGGGTCGCCTGGGAAGGCGGGCGGCGGCGGCTTCCTCCACAATCTTGCAGTAAAGATGGAATCCGACGGCCCCGATATGACCGGTCTGTTCGGTTCCGAAGAGGTTCCCCGCCCCCCGGACCTCAAGGTCTTTCAGGGCAATGGGGTAGCCCGAACCGAGGGAGGAGTAAAACTCCAGCGTTTTCAGGCGGTCGTGGGCGGCGGTCGTGACGGTGCCGTCCTGGGGAAGAAAGAGGTAGCAATAGGCCTGGCGGTTGCTGCGGCCGACCCGTCCCCGCATCTGATAGATTTGAGCCAGGCCGAACCGGTGGGCGTTATGAATGAAAATGGTATTCACGTTAGGAAGATCAATGCCCGCCTCGATGATAGAGGTACAGACAAGGAGATCGATCTCTCTTTTCAGAAAGGCGAGCATGGCGGCTTCCAGGGTCCTTCCGGGAAGCCGGCCGTGGGCGATGCCGATCCTGACGCCGGTCAGAAGAGTTTCCAGACGGCTCTTTACGGCTTCCAGGGTGGCGATATCGTTATGGATAAAGAAGACCTGACCTCCCCGGGCGAGTTCAAATCGAACGGCTTTGCGAATAATTTTGTCGCTGGCGGGGAGCACCCGAGTGATAACGGGCAGCCGCTCGCGGGGTGGGGTCCGGATGGTACAAATGTCCCGGATTCCCAGGAGGGAAAAGGTGAGGGTACGGGGAATGGGTGTGGCGCTCATGGATAACACGTCCACCGATGTTCGCATTTCCTTGAGTCTCTCTTTGTGCCGGGCTCCAAAGCGGTGCTCATCGTCGATAATGACCAGCCCCAGGTTGGGAATGTTCACATCGGAAGAGAGAAGTCGATGGGTTCCCACGATGACGTCGACGGTTCCCTGTTTGAGTTGTTCCAGCACAATGCGTTGCTGTTGGGCAGGGGTAAAGCGCGACAGGAGGGCGACGGCCACGCCGAGCGGTTCGAGGCGACCCCGGAAGGTGACGAAAAGCTGATTGGCGAGAATCGTGGTGGGGGCAAGAACGGCCACCTGGTGGTGGTCATAGGCCGCCTTGAAGGCCGCTCTCAGGGCAATTTCCGTTTTACCAAAACCGACGTCACCGCAGAGGAGCCAGTCCATCGGTTTCGGCGTTTCCATGGCTTTTCGAATCTGTTCATAGGCGGTAATCTGGTCCGGAGTTTCCTCGTAGGGGAAAGAATTCTTGAGAGCCCCGTGGAGATCGGAGTCGGGGGAAAAGGGTGTTCGCCGCGTCCGGTGGCGCTGGGCATACAGATCGATGAATTCGTCCACCACCTTCTCTGCCGATCTCCGGGTTTGCTCCTTGAGACGTTCCCACCGGGACGACCGGAGGTTTGACAGTTCAGGCGCCCTGCCGGAGGAGCCCACATACGGGTGAACCCGTGAAAGCCTCTCGAGGGGAACATGAACCCTGTCCCCGCCGGCGTACTCAATGCAGACACACTCCCTGACCTCTTTTCCGGCCTTAACGTGGCTCAGCCCCCGGTAGAGACCGATGCCGAAGTCCTCATGTACCACCGGACCCTGCCATGGGAAATCCTCCAGCCGCTCGAGGGGCTGGAGTCCAGGGGCGGCGGTCGAAGCGGGGGCAAGGGGCACCGGGAGATCTTCCACCTGCTCCAGGGAACCGCAGAACAGATTCAGTGTGGAGCTGGAGAACGAAAAAGGGACGGGGAACGGGACGGGGACAAAGTTCTCCACCCCGGGAAGATCGTGAAGCCTGGCAGCGTAGTCGGGATGGTGAAAAATGAAAAGGTTATCTATTTGTTTTTCTTTAAGTTGTGCATTCAGGTCCCGCCACAGCTCTCGGTTGCCGTGAAAAGGTCCATGGGCGACGCAGCGGAGATCCACGGACGGTTTGGAGCCCGGTCCCCGGGGGGTGACGTGATAGGTGGCGGTCGGTCCGGCGGGAGCAAAGGAGAGGGTTTGAAGGCCGTGGGGCAAGGGGGTCTTTTGGCGGGTCCGATGGGGGGAGTGGAGACGAAAAGGGGGGTCAAGGGGGGTGCCGCCCGTGGG
>JBHIEY010000017.1:0-21261 GCA_046861835.1 Fidelibacterota bacterium
AAGAACCCCGGCCCGGAGCCGATTTGGCCGGGTTTTTGTTTTTTGTCGCCTCAGGAAGAGGCGGGAACTCAGTCCCTGGCCGCCCCGTCCCTCACAACCCACGTGTAGATCATTTCCGATTCGCGGGAAGAGTTCAGATATCGGTACATGTTGCCATCACGGGCGGTCTTTACAAGGATCCGGCTGGCGGGATCCCCGGGGATGATGTTCTTCACGGAATCGACAGCCGTTTCATAAGTGGAGAGATCATACCCGAGGGAGGTGACCTCCCCGCCGTGGCACCGGACACAGCTTCGTTCCAGTATCGGGCGGATCTCCCGGGTGTAGGTCAGGGACGGCTCTATGGGTGCCGTCACCGTTTCCGACAGGTCCGTGCACCCCACCGAGGCCACCATCAGAAGGGCCAAAACAAGCAACGGCCACTTTTTCCTCATGGATGGCAGTAACCGCAAAATCCCTCTCCCTTCTGGTGAGTATTCTCGTGACAGGTAAAGCAGAGGGAAACATCGGTATCGTGCCAGTCCCCCCGCACCCCGTTCATGAAACCGGCCCGGTGAGTCTTCGGATCGGTCCCCCGGATCCCGTCCCGGTCCATGTGACAGTCGACGCAGGTGGGATCTCCTCCTTCGATGTCGTGACAGGCCTGGCACGATTCCATGTCCCTTCTGGCCAGTTCGGCATGCCTTCCCCCCGAGACGTTGGCAAAGTCGGTTCCGTAAGGGTATCTCACGGCTCCCCAGTCGGGACCGCCATGAAAATCGGGCTTGTTCAGGAGGATATCATTCTCATTCCGGTGGCAGTCCGAACAGAATTCAACGGTGTGGCATACCTGGCAGTCCCTGGCCTGACTCTTGGCGTCGAGGCCGTGAAAATACTCATAGTTCAGGTCGTGGTTCCGGATGAGAACCTGGCCCCGGTTGGAACCATCGGGGCGAAAGGAGGGATACGGGTTGAGACCCGTGAGATCATCCCGGGATAATGTCCCCCCGGAATGGCAGTTGTCGCAGGTGGCCTCGGTGTGGCAGACGGTGCAGGTCTCGTCATCCTGAAGGGCAGCAAACCGGTGCTGTGTGAGCCAGAACGGCGTGTGGTCTGCCGGACGGAGGTCCTCCGGATGATCGTGACAGGTGATGCACGAGGTACGGGCGAGGGATTCCTGGTGGCAGCTAATGCAGTCCGTCATGGCAGGGATTTTGGGCCTCGTTCCCTCCTCCTTGAAAGTTCCATGGCAGACCTCGCAGGCGATCCGCTCGTCCACGGCGTGGGTTTTGTGGGGAAAATCGTAAACGACCTCGCGGGGCGGATAGGTCTGGTAGGGAGGGGGCCCCACATGACACATGTCGCACTTGTTTTCCTCCCGCCACGCCTGGTGACACCTGGAGGTACACCGTTTTTCTTCGGGCAGGAGGTCGTCCGAGGCATGAAGGCTTTTCTTGATGAGCTTGTTTCTGTGACATGTGTTACACGATATCCCCACATCCTCCACGTGAAGCGTGTGGTCGAAATAGACGGTTTGACCGGGCAGGGCCGTGATGAGCCAGACGGGAAGAAGGACTAGAAGGCGGGATACCTTTTTCACGGCAGAACGTAATTGACGGTCACAAACAGTCGACTGTCAGCGGCATAGGTCCGGTTCTGCAACAGGTGGACATCCATCCTTACGGCGAGTCGTTTCATGGGACGGTAACTGAATCCCCCGGTGGCGGTGATGAGATTCTCCCATGACCCTTCCAGCCGGTCGTATCTTCCCCCTTCCAGAGTACCCAGGATCAGCCACCGGGGAAGGGGCCGGTAGCGTCCGTCCAGAGTCACCATATGCAACGTTCCCCCGTACCCTCCTTGAAACCGGTAGGAGGTGGAAACAGCTTTTGTCCTCCCTCCAACGGTGACCGAAACCGTCGATGTATCACTGAGAAGGACGGTTCTTATCCGGGAAAACAGTTGCCAGCGCCGTGTGAGCTCCATGTCACCGGAAAGGGCGATTTCCTGATTCGTCCGGGCGTCGAAGACGGAAAAGATGGAGTTGTAGGGGATTCTCGGACGTCGAAAGAGATACTCAACGGTCACCCTGTGGAAAGGCCCCCAGGATCCGTTCAGGGCAAGATTGGCGTCCTGGGTCTCTATGTGTTGAAGGTCTTCCACCACCCTGAGAAAGAGTGTCCAGGATCGAAACGTGGTGTTCACCTGAATCCCCAGGCGGCGCTCTGCCAGGTCGGGAACTTCAATGGGCGTGATATCCCTTCTGTAGGTTTCCCTTTCAAGAGCCTTCTGGGATACGGCGAGGTCCACCACCGTCCTTGACCACAGGGGAACGGATATGTGAAGGCCCACCAGGTGATCGTGGACGGGATTGGACATTTCTCCTGCACCCTGGACGAACCCGCCCCCGTAGAGGGTGTAGGTCATCCCCCTGGGGAGGGATCCCGCAATCTTCAGTCCGTCTATCCGTGCTGCGTTGGAGGGATCGTAAACGAAAAACCGACCCGCGGTGACGTCGAGAAGGGAGAGAAGCCGTCTGTACTGTACACTGGCACCGTAGAGAAAAAACGCCGGATCGCCCTGGGTGGCGCGATTTAACGGATCAAGATAGGTGACGCCCGATGCTTCGATTCGAAGGTTTTCCAGACCGGCCGGACGGTAGGTGAGTCGGAAGGATTCGTGCATTCTCAGGTGAAGGAGTTCATCGCCGGACGGACTCCGGCGGGAGAAGAGGTAGGCGGCCGAGGAGACAACACCGTCGAGTCCTGCTCCCATGACGGCTGACGTCAGGACGAACAAAACGAGGGACCGGGTGCTGAAAAGAAACCTTCGAACCGTCATAGCCGGTGAAGGGGAGATAGCGGGCACGGACCCGCTATCTCCCTCACCTTTCTTCCATCAGGTAATGTAGCGCCTATTCGATGGTAAAGTCAAAGACTCCGGCGCCGCTGTGGGAACCTCCCGAATTGTCCGTAATGGCAATGGAAAACTGGGTGGTTGAGCCCACCTGGAACACCACATCGTCATCATGTCCGGTATCGAGGGCGCGCTTAAGCTCAACGGTCCATTCTCCGTTGACGTATTTGCCGGCAGCCTTAACGTCGTGGCGGCTTTCCCCGCTGTTCGTGGCGTTGGCGTTGAGATAGTATCCGGGGTAGGTGTTCGCCTGGAGAGTGACATCGGTGGAATCGAAGACTTCCAGATCAGCCGTTGAGGCCCCTTCAGCGATGATGATGAAGTGACCGTCCGTGATGGGGCCTGCATAGGCCGGGTAGTTACCCGAACCTGTGGCATTATCCTTGTATGCGCTGATGGTTTTTGCGTCGGATCCCCTTCCGGTTCCGTCCCACCACTTGTCGTCAGCCAGGCCGATGGGGTTCGTGCGGTGAGCCTTCCAGTGCCAGACGTCGACGTGTCCACCGCCGGTCGTGTACATGGCACCTTCGCCGACATGGCACATGGTAGCGCAGTCGGCACCTTCCGACCCGTTGTCTCCCGCATCGAACATCAGGAAGAGGCGATCCTCATTCCCGCTCTGCGTCCACTCGCCGCTCTCGTAGCTCCACAGCTTCTTGTCCACGTTTTCCGTCAGGGAAGGATCCTGCCAGGAGGCAAGAATGTAAACGTCGGTAGCTGTATGGACGGATCTCAGGCTCACGTCCACTTCACCGAACGCATTGGCGTGGCTGGCCGATGAACCGACCGTGATCACGAACTCGTCGGCCCGGTCCCACGCCGCATCCGTGCTGTTTCCATCGAGAACCGGAGGTGTCGATACGGATGACGAGATGAGTGAGGTCACTTGTTCCTCCTCTTTCTCCCTTTCGCAGGCCCCCAGAAAGAGGACGACCGCTGCGAGAAGGAGAGTCGAGGCAAGATAGGTAAGGTATTTCATGTGAAAACCTCCTTGCGATTGTATTCGTCTGTTGTGATTCATTTCCCGATGACCGAAGGAGTCATCCTCATTTTAAGACCTTGACAGTCGCGGACGCGCACCGCTGCCTTCACTCCTCGGGCGGCAGATGAAGTAGGTAGGCATAGAGATGTCTCAATTCATCGGCCGTCAACTCGGGCCACGGGATGTTGGACGTGACGATGAGCTCCCGCATCAGGGGAACATGATTCCACATGGTCCGGACCAGGTCCGTGGGGGAAGTTTTCTCGGGTGACCAATGAAACGCCACCCGCTCCCCCGGAGCATGGCAGCTCGCGCACCCTTTGTCCCGGAAAACCCCAGCCCCCACACCGGGGTCTCCCGGCGATCCGTGGTAGTCAAAGAAGTAAAGATAGGCGATAAGATCGGCCATTTCCGGCCCTTCGAACGTAGGCCACCCGATGTTTTCCTCCTGCATGGCCTGCCACATGGTGTTGCCGTGATTCCACATGGATCCCGCAATGGCCGTCACACTCCGGTGAAGATCGATCTCCTCCAGCCGCGGTCCCGCCGAAGGTTGATCCCTCCGGTCCGCATGGCAGTGACTGCACCACTTGGTCACGAACAGTTCGCTCCCCCGCCGGGGATTGCCCGGGGACATGAATTGCTTCCGGGAGGGTTGGATACGGCTGAACTCGCGGAGATAGGCACTGATATGGGTGATATCTTCATTATCGAATACCGGGCGCTCAATGCCCATCTCTTGCATTTTCTTCTGCATTTCCGGACCGTGGTTCCAGATGACCTGGGCGACGTAAAGGGGAGAGGCATACTCCTGAAGCTGGTCCAGGGCAATGCCTTCAGGATTCCCCGCATCCCCCACCCGGTGGCAGTTGAGGCACCCCTTGGTTTCCAGAAGCGTTTTGCCCCGGGACACGTTTCCCGGCTTTCCCAGATACCGGAGAAAGAAGAGGTAGCTGATGAGCTTGTCCATCTCGTCCGTGGTAAAAGTGGGCCATTCTTTTTCCAGGTACTCCGCCCGGATGGCCATCTGCGGAGCGTGATTCCAGAGCCGTGACGCTAAGTCGTAGAAACTGCCGAAAAACATCTCTCGCCCCAGATCGGGACCCACCGTACCCCCGAAACCGTCAATGGAGTGGCACTCTATACACCCTTTTTCTTCAAATACGATTCTACCGGCCATGGGGTTCGACGGAATCTCCCCCTGGGAGAGGGGCCTGTCCTGAGCTTGTCGAAGGGACCTGTCCCCCCCCTGACGGTAAACTCCGAGACCCAGCAGGAGAGTGATTCCCACTGCCGGGACGAGAAAGAGCGCCATCCACCATCCCCGGGGGGTGTTTCTCTTGGTGTTATTTGGCCTCATGTCTTGTCCTCACGTGTGTCTTGATTTTGCTGGAGACCTACAAACACATAGGTGAGAACACCGGCCAGAGTGAAGAACACGGGGATAACCACGATACTGATGGCCACCGAAGCATCGGGGGCGTCCTTAAGTTCAAGGGCCACACGAATGAGCCTCAAGATCCACCAGGTGATGCCGGAGACAAAAATCCACATCGCCGACAGGCTGACGAGCTGCAGGGCATAAATGATTCCGGATGTCCTGGGTGTTTTAGATGTCACGATTCCCTTTTGTGGCTCCCGCTTCCGGCTGGTAAGTTATAATCCGCCGTTTGACGGCCTCCAGCCCCTCTTTTCGACCTTCCTGTATTTCCCACACCGAAATGACAGGAAAGAATTTTGAGAACAACAAGAACGCCAGGGCGAACATGGTGAGCCCGGCGATGAACAGGGCCCACTCCACCAGGGAAGGGACATAGATCTGGTGGGGGACCGGGAGCCGGGGACTGGCAAGGGACGGAACGACGATATTCAACCTTTCCAGCCACATGCCCACAATGACCGCCATGCTGGCGACGGTAACCCCTGTAACGGTTTTAAGTCTCCGGTTGAACAGAATGACCACGGGTATCAGAAAATTGAAGGTCACCATGGTCCAGAAGAAGGGTGCGTATTCTCCCTTCAGCTTGAAAAGGATGGTCTTCATCTCGTGAGGTTCACCGCCGTAGAAACCGGTGAGGTATTCGGCAAAGGTGAAATAGAACCACAACAGGCTCATGATAAGAAGCAGTGTGCCCAAATACCGGAAGTGAATCGGTTTGAGGTATCCCTCCAGATGGAAAACTTTCCGGAAGACACTCATGACCACCAGGATGGCGGCAATGCCGGAAAAGATGGCCCCCACCACGAAGTACGGGCCAAAAATGGTGCTGTGCCACCCGGGCTGAAGCGTCATGGAAAAAATGAACGATATCACGGTGTGGACGGAGACGGCGATGGGAATGACCAGGACCATAAGAATGGTGATGGCCCGTTCCAGAATCTCCTTCTGCCGCTGTGTCCCCGTCCAACCCCAGGCAAGGAACTGGTACAACCACCGGGGCCTGACCCCCATATCCCGGAGTCTGGCAATATCGGGTATCATGGGAAGATACAGGTACACCGTGCTGGCCGTAAAGTAGGAGGTAATGGCCGTCACATCCCACAAGAGGGGGGACTGTAGCCGGCCGTAATAGAAAATGTTCAACAGCCGGTCGGGCCTCCCCAGATCGATGATGGGATGGAGTCCCCCGATGGCCAGTACGATGGCCGTAATGACTTCAGCCATGCGGGTGATGGGCCTTCGCCATTCGGCCTTGGAGAGCCGGAGAATGGCGGAAATAAGGGTGCCGGCGTGACTGATGCCGATGAAAAAGACGAAATTCACGATGTAGAAGCCCCAGGAAATGGGCCGGTTGAGCCCCGTAACGCCCAGGCCGAGACTCAACTGTCTCGAGTACATGACCATGGTCCAGAAGAAAATGGCCACCAGAGCCCCTCCCAGAAGATAAGCTCCCCGTCCCTTGTGAATGATGGGCCGGTAAAGGAGATAGTCGGGGTCGTCTTTCCAGTGGGGATTAACCACGTCAGTCCTCCCGGGAGAGATACACCACTTTGGGCTCCGTTCCCAGCTCTTCGTGAATCCTGAAGGCCCGGTGGGATTTCTTCAACCGGTAAACGGCATGGTCCTCATTGTCCAGATCTCCAAAGGTAATGGCGGAGGTGGGACACGCCTCGGCGCATGCCGGCTGATAATCCGATTCCTTCATCTCCCTGTGATCGAAATCGGCCTCTTCCCTGGCTTTCTGGAGTCTGTGACTGCAGAAGGAGCATTTTTCCACCACCCCCTTCATTCTCAGGCTCACATCGGGGTTGCGGGCCTGAAGAAATTCCCGGGGCCATTGCGTTTCATACCAGTTGAACGACTTGGCGGTGTAGGGACAGGCCACCATGCAGTACCGGCACCCGATACACCGGTAGTAGATCTGGGCCACCAGTCCTTCCTCATTCTTGTAGGTGGCCCGGACGGGGCAGACCTTGGTGCACGGAGGATTGTCGCACTGAAAACAGGGACGGGGGATGTAGTGAATCGTCACATCCGGGTACTCCCCCGTGACCTCCTCCAGGAGATCCATCCAGAAGATGGCCCGCCCGAGCTGGGACTGTTCCGGTCCCACATTGTGGACGTTGTTTTCCGACCGGCATGCCGACACGCACGCGCCGCATCCGGTGCATTTGTTCAGGTCAATGACCATGCCCCAGCTCGGCATGTCATGCCTCCCTCCGGACGGCACCTATCCTCACCCTGGATCCGTTCCATGCCGGGGTTCCCGTAAGGGCGTCCGCCGTATCTTCTATTACATCGGTGGCGTTGGCCCCGATCCCCGTGCCAAACCGGCCGTAGGCGGTGTGACCCAGTCCTAAATGAATGTGAACCACACCGGGACGGATCCCCTGCGTCAACCTTACTTCCGCCTCAATCCTCCCCGCCTGTGATTCCACCCAGGCCATCTCCCCGTGATGAAGACCGTATTCCCCGGCGGTCTCGGGATGAATATCGATCCATGAGGTCCAGTATTTCCCCACCTGGATCCCCACTATTTCCATCATGGAGGGCTGGGAGGCCCCCTTCCCGCCCCGGTTCGTCAGGAGTTCCGACGCGGTCAGGATGAGGGGGAACTGTTCCGTCTTTCCCCGGGAAAAGGGGGGCTCATAATGGGGAAGGAAGAGGTCGTCCCCCCGGGCAGATATGTGGAGTCTGCTCAGGAGACGGTCCATTTTTTCGCGAAGCGTCGCCCCTTCCTGGCTCCGGGATGCTTCCTCTACGAAAGCCTTGAGAGTCGAGGAGAAAAACTCGAACCTTCCCGACGGTGTCTGGAAGATCTCCCGGGTCTGCCGGGTGGGATCCATGGGATTCCACCACCCGCCGTTCGTCACGAGGAGCTTCTGAAATGCGGTGAACGTCTCGTACTGCTGCAGCTTCCAGCCCCGCTCTTTGAGGTAGCGCATCCATTCGGCGTCGGAGGACTCGGATATGATGGAGCCCTCACCGGAGACATAAATAGCTTCGAGGTGCTTCCGGACGAGTTCCTTGTAGTCCTTCCAGGGGAAGGACGCCTCCCCCACCAGGCGCCGGCCCAGATCCATGAGGACATCACCGGACTGCCGGGTGTCGTACACGGGATCGATGACGGGCCGCTGCAGCCCCACATGACCGAACATGAGCCCGGGCAGAGGACCGCTGATATCGATTTTTTCTAAGAACGAGTGATCCGGTAACACCATATCGGCGTGCCGGGCCGTTTCATCCAGGAAGATCCCCAGAACGACCACCTGCGGAATGATATCCAGGGCCCTCGCCAGGGTCGACTTGTCCCGGGAATGGAACAGGGGGTTGGCATCGACGATGATGAGGGTGTCGACGGCTTCGCCGTCTCCCGAAACCACCGCCCGGGCAAATTGGTCCACGGTGACCTCCCCCAGGGGAAAAGGGGCCTCCCGCCCCGAGCCCACCTTGGGCCGGGAGAGGGACCGGCGGGTCCGGGAATCGGGAGACGGTTCGGGAAAGGAAAACCCGGGAACCGGAGGGGTGAAATAGACGCCCCCTTTCCTCTGAATATTGCCTGTCAGGGCGTTCAGGCAGTATACGGCCCACTGGCTAAACGTGCCGTTGGTGGCATACCGGGAAACATCCCCGGAGACGGCCACCGACGGCTGATGGGTGCCAAACTCTTCGGCCAGCTGAATGATGGTTTCGGCCGGGACCCCGGTGATCTGGGACACTTTCTCCGGATAGTAGTTGGCTCTCACCAGCCCCTCAAAGCCCATGTGTTCGGTGTTCTCGTCGTCCCGAAAAGGGGTGAAACCGAAGGTGTGATTGCGAACAAAGTCGACATCGTACAGTTTGGAGACAATGAGGACGTGGGCAATCCCCAGGGCGAGGGCACCGTGGGTCCCCGGCCGGATGGGAACCCACCGGTCGGAACTGACGGCGGTAAGATTCATCCGGGAATCAATGTGAACCAGGGTGGTCCGTCCCTCCCTCCGGGCAGACCGGAGATGACCGAACAGCTGCTGGTAGTAAACGGGGGATACCCCTTCCTCTAAGAAATTGCACCCGAAGTTGAGGATGTATCGACTGTTGGCTAAATCCCAGGCGGGGGTTTCCCGGACGCCATGGGACAGGGCGACCGCTGCGTCATTATCGATCAGACCCTGGTCCTCGTAGTAATTGGGGGAACCCACCCCCTTCATCCAGGCGCGGCAAAGGGATCGCATGAGGGGGGAAGGGTCCCCGTTGATCATGGCTATCCTGTGACCTTCTCCTCTGGAAATGAGTCCTTTCAGCCTCCCGGTGATATCGGTCAACGCCTCCTCCCAGGCCACCGCCTCCCATCCCGCTTCCCCTGATGCCTCCTTTCGAGTCCGCTTCAGCGGGTTGCGGATCCTGTCGGGATTGAAGAGGACTTCCGTGGCGCCGTGGGCCATGGGGCACACCCCGCCACGGTTTACGGGGAAAAGGGGATTTCCCTTGACATATACGGGGACGCCGTCAATGCGGCGGACGGAAATACCGCACCCGGCGGGACACTGTCCGCATACCGTGTTGAGCCAGGTTTCTTTACCGGGACCCCGGGCCACCCGGTCCAGAATCTTCCGGGGAACCGCCAGAACCTCCGAAAATATCAGGGGCCCGGCGGCCACGCTTCCGGCCGTCAACCCGGCAATCTTGAGAAACTCCCGGCGGGAAATGTGTCGGGTTTCGTCGGGCTTCATCGGTGACACGCCAGACAGTCGTTCGTCACCTGGTGCTCTTCGTGACAGTCCGTGCAGAACTTCATCGTGATATCCACCAGGGGACGGGGGGGAGGCTCGCTCAGGGAAGGGACTTCACCATGGCAGGTTTCGCACGGAATGTTGCCCAGAGCCACGTGTCGCCTGTGGGAGAAGTAGACGTGCTGGGGAACGCGGTAGACCGCGTTCCAGGGGATCTCCCGCTTTTGTGTCGTAAAATCGAGAAGCGTCTTCTCCTCCGGCGTCTCCGTGATGGCCCTTCGGTGGCACTTCCGGCACGTCTTTACCGTGGGAAGAGAGGCCCGGGGAAGCTCTTCCACCTGCCTGTGACAGAAAGTGCACTCAAGATCCTGTTCCCCCACGTGTATCTGGTGATTGAAGGCAATGGGTTGCTCGATGGGGGGAGGTTTCCTTGTGAGGGCCAGAACCGAAAATCCCAGGAGAACAAAGACAGCGATGGCCAGCAAAATCAGTCGCGGTCGACTCACCAGAGACTTTCTTCTTCCTCCTCCTCTTCTTCCCATTCGAACCCTTCCGGAACCCGGTGTTCGATCCGTTTGACCAGCTCCTCAAACGTAAAGGGTTTGAATTTCGGACTTCTTTCGTTATGGCACTGGGCGCACGTCTCCTCCGTGGGGAGGATGAGGCCGTTGGCCCGGGACAGGGTGGAGTCGAGCATGATGTCGATCTTCCGGTATTCGCTCCCCGGCCCGTGGCAGCTTTCGCACTGGACGCCGTCCTCCTTGACCAGGGGGTACTTGAACCGGCTGGAATCGAGTCCATATCCGGTGACGTGACACTCCAGGCACTCAGGCGCCTCATGGGGCGGGCTGGTGAGTCCCCATTCCCGGGCAATGCTCTTCGCCTCCTCGGTTAAGAGCGACTCAAACGCCCGGGCGTGGGCGGAACTCTTCCAGATGGCCACCTGGTTTCCGATGTCATCCGTGGCATGACAGATTTCGCATTTGGCCACGCCCACGTACCGGGGTGATTCATCCTCTCCGGCATACAGGGGGATTGAGACGACTAAGCTCAATAGCGCAATCCGCGAAAACGGCTTGGAAACCATAATTAGGAAATCCTCCTCTGATTATCCTAAATCTAAGATGAAGCCCCGGCACATGCAAGATCTGGATAGGGAAAATGATATTTAGGATATTACCATCTATAACTCGGAAATATCTTGAACAACAGGGATGGGTACGGTAAATTGGGGGCGGATTCCTGAGGTGCGGAGTCCATGAAAGATTCAGATTCAAGGAGGGCAGTCATGCCGGGCGCCATTACCGGGAAGATTCAGATTCGAGGGGGAAGATGTTCCCTTCTGGCGGCGGGTCTCATCATGGTCATGGGGTTGAGTCCGCAGCCGGTCTCCGCCTATCCCGGATTCGGGAAAAGAATGAATCCCCAGCTTACCCAGTCGTGTTCCACCTGCCACGTCATATTTCCCAAGCTCACGGCCTACGGCAGAAGCATACGGGAGATGGGCTATAACGTCCCCGTCTACGAGGGGAACTACGGCGGAGTCAACCGGCTGTATCATATCATCCCGGCCGCACTGAGGGGAAAAGTTGAGATTGCGAGTGACACGGCGGGGGGTGAGGCGACGGTGAAGGAGCTTCAGCTGTTGAGTGCCGGAAACCTGTGGAAGAACAGACTGTCATGGTGGTTTCACAAGCATGTGATGGAAGACAACGAGATCGTGAGCCTCACCGAGGGCCTGCCCCATGAGTCGTGGTTGCAGTTCAACGCATCCGACGCCCTCCATGTGCGGGTGGGAATGTCTGAACTTCCGCTGTGGTTCTCGCCGTCCAAGACAAAGGTGAGCGAGATTGAATACCTCTATTACGGGGCCACCACGAATCCGGAGAATGCCGGCTCCCTCTTTTCTCCTCAATTTGGCATTCAGGTGAATGGACATTTCGCCCAACCTTCCGGACAAGACATATGGGCTGAGGAAGACGAACGGGACTATTCCCGGGGATACAATTATGCCCTGGCCATCACTAACGGAGAGACGTCATTCACGGGTGTCCCCAGTACCCTTTTTGCAAGGATTACCCGGAAGGACCCCCGTTATTCCGCCGGACTGTTCGCCATAGCGGGGTGGAAAAAAGTTGAGCAGACCGCTCATGATGAAGACCACGCGGAAGAGACGGCCTCGACGACCGATCTTTACGCCCGTATCGGTCTGGACGGAGACATCTACCTGGTGGGCAACGCCGTCAACGTTTTCGGGAGCGCCGCGTACGGGAAAGATTTTCAGCGCGATTTTGTCGGCGGTTTTCTCGGATACGAACACCTTTTCCTGAACAGATTTCTGGTTTCGACCCGTTTCGATCTCGTCGAATTCCTCACGGAGGAACCCCCTGGCGAGGGTGACCACCACGCCCACGTCGACGACCATAACGGCGGAGGTCACGAGGGGGGTCACCTCCACGGTGCCGTCATCACGGACAGTGCCAGTTCCCTTTCGGTGACCCTCTGCTACCTGTTTTTCAATAACCTGAGAGTGAACGCCGACTACCGCTACGGGTTTTACGGCATCGGGAATACGGGTACGCTTCAGCTGCAGTTTGCTTTCTAAGCCCCTTCCGGTACCGTTTTTCACCGATTTGTATTGTTTCTCCCCCGTTTCCGGAATTATTCTTTGGCGTGATTCCGATAGCCATTACCGGTCCGGTGGCAAAGGTGAAACGCGTCCGGTCCCGGGGCAGGAAAACGGCTCTCAGGGGGATCGGGGCCTGGCCCCTTTTCCTCCTGATGGTCATGACATCCGTTCCGGGCCAACAGGCCGGCAACGACACCCTCCGGGTGGAGGATCCCTGGCTCGCGTTTGATAAGGTCGAGCATGCCACGTTCAGTTTTCTATGGGTGCTGAGCCTTCAGTACGTGGCGGTAAACAAGCTCGATTTCACGGAAAAGGAAGCTTTCCCCGTATCGTTCACTGCCACGGCCCTGATTGGTCTTGCCAAAGAAGTCTATGACGCCCGAAAGCCCCACGGCCGTTTCAGCAAACGCGATCTGGCTGCCGACGGGCTTGGACTGCTCCTGGCGTCCGCCGTGGTCCTTTCTCCCGGCGGGAAGTAGGCGTTTTCCTGTTGTCAGGTGCTTCCGGACTCCCCCCCTCTTCGGCGCTTCCCTCTCCTGAAGGCCTTCCCAATTTCCTGAGGACGGGCGCCCCGTCAGAGGAGACAGCAACATGAAAAGCGGTGACAGGGAAAAGGTATTCGAGGGGAAGTGGTATGCCCACCCGCCCATGCGAAATGCTTTGATTTCGGGTCTCCTTACGGGGACCGCATTTTCCCTCGCACATCTGGAGGTTATTCCCCCCGTGGCCGAAACTTCCGTGTACGTGGTGGCAATCCTTTTGGGCGGTTATCACTGGGGACGGGAAGGGATCGAAGGTCTCATGGAGAAAAGGACGGTGGGGATTGAGATTCTCATGATGGCGGCGGCCGTCGGTTCGGCTTTCCTGGGGATGTGGGATGAGGCGGCCTTCCTGGTCTTCCTCTACGGGTCGGCGGAAGGATTGGAAGAATTCACCTACGCAAGAACCCGGAGTTCCATTCGGAAGCTTCTCGACCTGGCTCCAACGGAGGCCCGGGTGATCAGGGAGGGGAAAGAAGTCGTCCTCCCCGCGGAGGCCCTCGCTGTGGGAGACATTTTTGTGGTGAGGCCGGGTCAGTCTGTTCCCACCGACGGAGTCATCGTCAGCGGAACGTCCACGGTTGACGAGTCTCCGGTCACGGGGGAGTCCATTCCCGTGGAGAAAAGGGAGGGGATGAACGTGTTCGCCGGGACCATGAACCGGGAAGGAGCCCTGAGGGTCAAGGCCACCACCCTTTTCGACGACAATACCCTTTCCAGAATCATCCACCTGGTGGAAGAAGCTCAGGAACAAAAGGGGAAGGCCCAACAGCTCATCGAGAAGTTTGGAAGGACGTATTCCCCCATGGTCCTTCTGGGTTCCCTGTTGCTGGTGGTCATCCCCGCTCTGGCGGGGGTTGACGTCGGGTACTGGGCCCGGAGGGCGGTGGTACTGGTCGTGGCGGCGGCCCCCTGTGCCCTTGTCATGTCCACCCCTGTGGCCATTGCGGCCGGCATCGGAAGGGCGGGCCGGACCGGCGTATTGATCAAAGGGGGCGTACACCTCGAGAATCTGGGGAGAATCGGTGCGGTGGCGTTTGACAAGACGGGAACCCTTACCCGGGGCCACCCTGTCGTCACGGATATTGTGGCGGTGAACGGCGACGAAAACCATGTGTTGAGCCTGGCCTGCAGTGTGGAGAGGTTTTCGGAGCATCCGCTGGCGAGGGCCATCGTGCAAAAAGCGGAACAGGTGGGGGTCAAAGGTTACGATGCCTCCGGTTTCGCTGCCATTCCCGGTTACGGTGCCACGGCTACCGTGGGAGAAAAGACCGTTCATGTGGGGAAACAGGAGCTGTTCCGGGGATTCGGTCAGATCATCGAGTCCGTTCCCCACATCGAGGCATTAAGAAAGGAAGGCAAAACGGTCATGCTGGTGGGATCGGACGATGCCATCGCCGGCATGATTGCCATCCGGGACGAACTCAGGCCGCAGGCGAAAGAGGCGGTCCGGCGGCTTCACCGTCTGGGAATCAACGTGATCATGCTGACGGGGGATAACGGGGTGACGGCCCATGCCATAGCGCGGGAAGTGGGAATAGACGAAGTCAGGGCCGATCTGAGGCCGGAGGACAAGATCCGGTACATAGAGGAGTTGGAGGAGAGGTTTGGAGCGGTTGCCATGGTGGGGGACGGCATTAACGATGCCCCGGCCCTGGCCCGGGCAACGGTCGGAATTGCCATGGGTGCTGCCGGGACCGATGCGGCCATCGAGGCCGCCGATACCGCCCTCATGGCCGACGATCTCACGAAAGTGGCCCATGCCGTACAACGGGGCCGGAGGGCGAGACAGGTTGGTATCCAGAACATCCTGTTTTCCATAGCGATTCTCGCCGTCCTTATCCCGTCTGCCCTTTTGGGAATCATGACCGTTGCCGTGGCGGTGTTGGTTCATGAAGGATCCGAGCTCCTGGCGGTGGCCAACGGTCTGCGGGCGGCAACGGATTAAAGGGGAGCACCGTCCCCGGTATCCCGGGACGTCACTCCGCCGTTTTCTTCCCGGCGCGGACAGAGGTGGTGATTCCCCCGCGGGTGGTAAACTCTCCCGTGACTTCAATCCGCCGGGGATGGACCGCCTCCACAATGTCATCCAGAATCTTGTTGGTGACGTGCTCGTAGAAAATCCCAGCGTTCCGAAAGTTCAGGATGTAGTATTTGAGGCTTTTCAGTTCCACGATTTCCCTATCGGGAACATAGGTGATGGTGATGGTTCCGAAATCGGGCAGACCCGTTCTCGGACAGACACTGGTGTACTCGGGGATCTTGATCTGTACCTCGTAGTCCCGTTCGGGATGTCTGTTCGGTTCCGTTTCGATCTTGTAGACTTTCCCCTGGAACCCAAAATTGTCAATTTGAAACCCCGGTTTTTTCCTTTCCATTCCTGGTCCCTCCTGTTTCAATTTCATCTATTGGCTTTTTCGGTAACTTAAAAAGACTTGTGGACGAAAAGAACGGGTTCACATCGCCATGACCAGAGAGACAGCCTTTCTTCTGATTGCCACCCTCTTTTCGGGGGTTCTCGTCATCGCCTCGGTTCTCGCCAGCAAAATCATCGCCCTGGGCCCCCTCTACTTTCCCGCCGGTGTGCTGTCGTATTCCATTACCTTTCTATTAACGGATACGGTCAGCGAGGTGTGGAACCGGGACCGGGCGAACCGGTTGGTGGCCTCCGGTTTTGCCACCCTCGTGGTCGTATACGGTCTGGTGCAGCTTGCCCTGAGATGGACGCCCGCACCGTTCTGGGACCAGGAAGGAGCTTTTCAGGCCATCCTGGGGGCCACCACCCGCATTATCATCGCCAGTCTGGTGGCCTACCTGGCGAGCCAGTTTCATGACGTCTGGATCTTCCACCTGCTCAAAACGCTCTTCCGTGGGCGACACCTGTGGCTAAGGAATAATCTGTCCACTTTTCTCTCCCAGACCATTGACACCACCCTGTTCATCACGGTGGCGTTTTACGGCGTCCAGCCGGTTGTGCCCTTAATCGTGGGGCAGCTGAGCATGAAACTGTTGATCGCTCTTGCCGATACCCCGTTTGTTTACATGCTGGTGGGGGGAATCCGCCGGCTTTCCCCGGAATGATATCCGGGAGTTAGGCTCCCGAGTTTCTTCTTGACATTCTGCGGTGATATGCACGAAAATAGGCCAAAGCTACCTGAGTGGGGGGTTGTTCCACACCGTGGGGTTTCCAGCAATCAGCAAGCAACGGATACGAGCATTAGGGTTTGACAAGTTACCACAGCTTAACATAAGGAGGGCGTAGCTTGAACAGAATGGGATACGGACAATTATGTCTGATGATGGTGTGGGTCTGGACGCAGGCGACGGCACAGACCGGCTCCATCACCGGTTCCGTTTCGGATACCGAGGGTATGCCTCTCGTCGGAGCGAACGTGGTGGTGGAGGGAACCGAGCTGGGATCGTCCACAGACATGAACGGGATTTATACCATCAGCGCCGTTCCTGCGGGGACCTACACCGTGAAAGCCTCTTACATCGGCTACGAGCCGTCCAGCAAGACGGTGGTGGTCGGGGTGGGGCCGGCTACAGTCAACTTTTCCCTGGCCGTCAGTGCCGTCATGGGAAAGGAGCTGGCCGTCATAGGATCCCGTTTCGCCCGGACGGCGGAGGAGCAGGCCGTTCCCGTGGATGTGTTCACCGCTGAGGACATTCGCAGGGTAGGGTTCACGGAAACGGCTCAGATTCTTCAGGCACTGGCTCCGTCGTTCAACATGCCGAGAACCAGTATCACGGACGGCTCCGACACCGTACGCCCCATGACCCTGCGCGGATTGAGTTCCGGTCAGGTGCTGGTGCTGGTTAACGGCAAACGCCGGCACACCACGGCGCTGGTTCACGTGAATAACAGTCCCAGCCGCGGCGACACGGGGGTCGATCTGAACGCCATCCCGGCTTCCGCCATTGAGCGCATTGAGGTATTGCGGGACGGGGCGGCTGCCCAGTACGGTTCCGACGCCATCGCGGGCGTCATCAACATCGTGTTGAAATCGGGAGACTCAGGGGGAAACCTGAATGTCTACACCGGGCAGAATTTCCACACGGTGGAGGCCATTCCCCGGGATTTCGATCTCTACGACTGGTCCGCCTATGGGGAACCCTTTGAATGGAACCCCACTGGAACCATGGTCTATGATGGACGGGACGACAGCGGTAAACCCAGCGCTCACGTGGAAAACAGCGAGCCCTTCACGGTGAACGACGGCCAGATTCTTCAACTCCAGTACACCCGGGGACTGAGACTGGGCGAAGACGGGTCCTTCCTGGTAGCGGCTGAATATCTCCGCACGGGTCGCTCAAACCGGGTCGGTTTTGAAGGAGAGCAGTACTACGAGTTCAACTCCGATTACTGGTCCGACGACGAGGCGGAAAGCCGCCGGCTCGATCCCGGAAGCGACTGGTATGTTCCCCCGGACCGGATGATCTGGGGCGACAACAGGATGGACAATCTCGGTATTTTCTTCAACTCCGATTTGCCCAGCGGAAACCGGCGGTATTACGCCTTCGGCGGCTACACGCTGCGTCTGGGCGATACGGGGTGCTTCACCCGTCAGCCCGACCAGGCCAACAAGGTGTGGCTTTCGGCAAATCCCACCGGGTATGTCCCCCACATCACCCCCGCCGTCACCGATTATTCGCTGGCCATGGGGGTGGAAGGGATCTTCGGAAACTGGTCCTACGATCTGAGCTCCACGTACGGAAAGAATGACTTCCACTTCAAGATGTTCAGCACCAACGCCTCCTATGGACCGGAACAGCTTCGCACCTATGACATCGGCGGCTTCTGGTTCGGCCAATGGACGAACAATCTGGACCTCACGACCAACCTTGGCGACATCGACCTGGCCGTGGGAGGGGAATTCCGGAGTGAGGCCTACCGGATCTATGCCGGTGAACAGCAGTCCTACGCCAACGGTCAGGCGGGAACCAACGTGGTGGGCTGGAACGAGGACAGCACCTCGGTGAACTCGTCCACCGCCAGCAGTGGCTGCCAGTGCTTCAGCGGCTTCAAGCCCAACAACGAGGACGCCACACGCAACGCGGACCGGACGAGTTTCGCAGCCTACGGTGACGCCGAGTACAAGATCATGCCCAACCTCCGTCTGGGAGGAGCCATCCGTTTCGAAAACTACAGCGACTTCGGCACCACCGTAAACTTCAAGGGAACCGCCCGCTACGAGGTTACCCGGGGCATCATTCTGCGCGGTGCAGGGAGCACCGGATTCCGGGCTCCGGCCCTGGCCCAGGCGTTCCAGTCCAAGGTGGCCACCAACTTCCTGCCCGATCCGGTGACGGGCGAAACGGTCGCCTTTGAGGTGGGGACGTTTCCGGTGGATCACCCGGTGGCAAGGGCCCTGGGGGCCACCGATCTGAAACCGGAAAAGTCGGTGAATATCAGTGCCGGTGTCTCTGCCAGCCTCCTCACCGGGTTCAGGATTACCGCCGATATCTACAGCATCACGATTGATGACAGGATCGTGCTTACGGGTAACTTCCTGACCAAAGGCAAGGGTGACGAATCCCCCCTCGGAAAACGGGTCTACCAGTTGCTTTCCGAGAACAACGTTCCCGGCGCCGACTTTGGAGGGGGAGGCCGCTTCTTCACCAACGCCATCAACACCGAGACCTTCGGATTCGACGTCATGGCCGCCTATGATTTCGCTCTGGGTGACGCCGGCAACCTGAATCTCACTCTCGCCTACAACAATACGGAGACGAAGATCGTGGGCGAGGTGGAGACACCCGACGAACTGGCCGGTTTCGGCGCCGACCTGTTCAGCATCGCCGAACAGCGCACCATTACCTCCATCCAGCCCAAGGATAATCTGAACCTTTCCACCAGCTGGACGAGGAAGGCCCTCACCACAACGGTTCGCATCAACCGGGTGGGCGAGTATTACAGCCGGTTTGCCGACAGCCCGAGCCAGTGGGAGGATGCCGGATATACGACACCCCCCTGGAAGTACGTGACGGATGAAGACGGTAAGTATGTGAGGGTGTTCGAAGCCAAGGTCGTGACGGATCTGGAGGTGGGGTACGACCTCGGTGTCGTCTCCCTGGCCGCGGGAGCCAAGAACCTGTTCGACGTCATGCCGGACAAACGGGTTCTTTTCGCCCGGGTGAACGACGGTGCGTTCGTCTATCCGAACCACAATCCTTTCGGCATGAACGGCCGGTTCATGTACCTGCGCGTCGGGTACACCCTCTAACACGTTCGGTTCACACACATGGGGTAAAGGCCCGTCTCCTCGACAGGAGGGGAGACGGGCCCTCCCCCATCATGCCGTAATCCTCCCCTAAGTCCAGTCCCGAGAGAATCCACCATGAACGATAAACATGTCAGTCTGAATCTAAATATCCGTGGACTCGAGAAATCGGCCACCCTGGCCATCAACGAACAGAGCGCACAGCTGGCAAACCGGGGTGGTCGCATCTACCGTCTGGGACTGGGGCAGTCCCCCTTTCCCGTCCCCCGGCCGGTGGTGGAGGCCCTGAAAAGACACGCCCATGAAAAGGCGTACCTCCCCGTGGAAGGTCTTCCCGAACTCCGGGAGGAAGTGGCCCGGTACCACGAAGGGAAGGACCGGGTGGCGGCCCACCCGGAATGCGTCATGGTGGGCCCGGGATCGAAGGAATTGATGTTTCTACTGCAGGTCTGTTTCTACGGAGACATCATTCTGCCCACCCCCTGCTGGGTCTCCTACATACCGCAGGCAACCATTATCGGACGGAAGGTGAGGCTCATGCCGACAACCTATCCGGAACGGTGGAGGTTGTCGCCGGAGCAGCTGAGGACCCATCTTGAGAAGGAAAAGGACCGCTACCGGCCGCGGCTGCTGGTGCTCAATTATCCGGGGAATCCCGATGGATGCAGCTATACGGCAGATGAACTCGGAAACATCGCTGAGATAGCCAGACATTTTGAACTGATCATTCTCTCTGACGAAATCTACGGGGAGCTCCACCACGCAGGAGGGCATGTCTCCGTGGCCCGTTTCTATCCCGAGGGGACGATCATCAGCACGGGGCTGTCCAAATGGTGCGGTGCCGGCGGCTGGCGGTTGGGGACTTTTACCTTTCCTCCTGACCTCAGGTGGCTGATGAAGGCCATGGCGGCGGTGGCCAGCGAGACCTATTCTTCGGTGAGTGCCCCCATTCAGTACGGGGCCGTTCGAGCGTTCCGGCACGGAAAGCCCATCGATGCCTACCTTGAGCACGTTCGCCGGATTCTGGCAGCTCTGGGAGGGTGGTGTGCGACGACCCTTTCGCAAGCCGGTATCCGGGTTCATCCTCCCGTGGGAGCCTTTTATCTCTTTCTCGATTTTTCTCCCTTTGCGGCCCCCCTGGCCGAAAAGGGAATCACCACCAGCTCCGGGTTGTGCGAGAGGATACTTCAGGAGGCGGGAGTGGCCATGGTGGCGGGGGAAGCCTTCGGCCGGCGTCCAGAGGAGTTGACCTGTCGTCTGGCCTATGTCGATTTTGACGGGGGACAGGCCCTTTCGGCCAGCGGGAAAATCTCTCCCGGGGAGAGACTACCGGACGATTTTCTCGACACGTATTGCTCAGGGACTGTGGCCGGTGTGCGGGCCCTGGTGGACTGGATTTCCCGGTTCACCGGTACGGAGGTACCGTCGCACGGAGAACAGGTTCCCACGAAACTGGAGAGCGCCGGATAGCCCTCCCTGAGATTCTTTCCGGTTTTTCGCCCCCTGTGTTTCGATACGACCCGCGGCGCGGGAGAGCTCTGTCCCGCCAGGGGCATTTCGTGGATACGAGCGCCGGTGTAGAAGGGGCAAGGGATGCGGAAGCCTTCGAACGGCGATGGATGAGGACCCCGGGGACTGCCGAACCACAGCCGGTACGGAAATGATCGGTTGTAACCGTTTGGGCCTAAGTTCGTCCAAATGGCGAACCTGCTGATGACCGACGAAAAGGACCTGCTCGTATCTCTGCGTTCCGGTTCTGAGGAAGCCTTTCGTGAGCTGTTCGAAATGTACTCCCACCGGATGTTTCGGCTGGCCGCCGGTATTCTCGGCAGCGACCAG
>JBHIEY010000281.1:0-1598 GCA_046861835.1 Fidelibacterota bacterium
GGGGTCAACAGGCGCCCGGTCTATCACATCCCTGGCAATCACGATCGTGTTTATGCCGACGCCGTTCTGCCCAAGAACGATGCCCCGCATGGGAACAAGCCAAACAAGAAATAGGGTTACAGGAGCGACCCACCAAGCCGGTTTCTTTTTCATTTTCTTACCCTCCCTGTGCTCTAAATGTATGATACGGCAACTTATTTGTCAAAATGTTACTGGAACATCAAAACAGCCGTCTAACCAGAGCCACCCCGCCCGCCGTCACCATGATTCCCTTTCCAGACGAGAACCACGACGGTCGAATCCTCCAGAATAGATCCAGTACAGATAAGGGCCCGACAGAACGGCCAGATATCCCGGGGTTTTTCGCGCCCGGTTCCTTCGGCGACGGCGGCCGAAGAGGTCATTCCCCGACAGCAATCCATAACCGGTCGTCGCCCACTTCGATTTGGGTGCCAAACGGTTTCGAGAGATGAACCATCCGGTCCCGGATCGCGGCGAAGTCGATTCCCGTTGCCCGGTTTACCTGCATTTCGTGGATGCGGATGGGGATCAGTTCTATTTCTGTCACCCTCGACGAAGAGAGTGAAAGGCGGAACAGAAGTTGCCGGTCATTTCTAAGGACCGGATCCACGTAGTAATCATCGATGAGGTCGCCCGTATCGTAAAGGATGGGTTTTCCCCGGTAGATTTCAATCCCCTGAAAGATGTGGGCGCTGTGGCCATGGAAGATATCGGCTCCCCGGTCCATGACGGCGTGAGCGAATTCAATGAATTCCGGGGTGGGACGCTCTCTCATGTTGGGACCCCAGTGGATGGAAAAGACAACCAGGTCTGCCCCCTCTCTCCTGGCGGACAGGATGGCCTTTTCCACCCGCCCCAGCACCCCCTTATCGCGGGAAACGGTGATGAGGTTGATCCCCGCCGATTTCCCTGCGGCGGCGTACTCCCTGAAATGGTCCGCAAAGGCCACAAAGCCGATCTTGACGTCTCTGACTTCCACGACGGCCGGTGCCGAAGCCTCCGGGGTGTCTTTTCCCGCTCCGCAGTGCGCGATACCCAGGCGATCCAGGTGGGATATCGTTTCCAGAAGACCCTCCTGGCGGAAGTCGAGGGCATGATTGTTGGCCAGGGCAACGCCGTCGATACCTCCCTCCACAAGGGCCCGGGCGTTCGGAGGATCCGCCCGGAAATAGAACGCCCGTTTGGGAGTGAACGGTTTTCCTCCCCGGGCAATCACACACTCCAGATTGACGAAGGTGAAGTCCGGCCTCCTTAGAAGGGGAACGATGTCCCCCCATACGTACCGGGGTCCGCGCCGGTGAATCGTCTCGTTCACCAGACGTCCCAGCATGACATCCCCTGCCAGAACAAGGGTGATGCCGGGTTCGCCGGCCGGGTGCCGCTGTAGTTCTCCCTGACGGATCTCTGCAGGCATCGTTGCCATCACCGTTCCCAGAACCACCACCCCCAGGTGTCCCAGAAACACCCTCACAAGCGAAGTATACAACCCGTGGCCAATATGCACATCCGAATTCTCATCGATTTGTGACTAAATTACCCGCGATGACGCGTTTCAAGCACGGGAGGCACCTCATTTT
>JBHIEY010000113.1:0-5962 GCA_046861835.1 Fidelibacterota bacterium
GTTTCCCCCATGGAGTACAGTTTTCCCCATCGGTCCGCGCACGAATCGGAGTACCGGAAGTATCTTCTGGGAGGTCAGCTCAAGAGTCTCATCGCCATTCCCATTTTTGTCCGTGGGATCCGGGGAATCCTCCGGGTGATGAACAAGGTCGACTGGCGCCACTCCCCCTATCAATTCATCACCGATTTTTCCGAGGGGCTCCCCGGCTATGACCTGGACAAGATCCGGGATGTGGCGGCAAAACTGTCGCGGGATCTCACCTACAACGACAACGCCGTGTTTCATATCAAGGTCCCCCAGATCCTCCTGACGGAGGACGAGAATGCCACGTTTGAAAGTCTCAAGAAGGAATGGTGGGGGGACTCCAACGTAAGCCGGACCGTCTGTATGCAGGCCGCCAAGGCGTGTCATTCCAACAATCCCATTTTGATCCTGGGGGAAAGCGGGACGGGGAAGACGACGCTGGCGAAGCTTATCGCCCGGCATTCCCGCTGGCACGCGAATCTCTCCCCGGGCGAGCTTTCCAATCACCGGTGGGGCAAGGACAATTCCGGCAGGGAGGTGATTCACGACGACTGGTGTCCCCGCCGGGGAGGCCGGATTGAATATGACGGGGAGCTCGACATTGTGAACACGGCCTCCATAACTCCCACCCTGTTTGAATCGGAGATCTTCGGCATCGCCAGCCGTTCCGCCACCGATGTGAGCGGCAAGTTCGGGTATCTCCTGATTGACAGAAAGGAGCTCACCGGCAAGCACCGGGCCGGGAGGAAGATCCGGCAGCAGGGGTCGGAGGCCGTCTACTGGACGAAATCGGTCCTTCTCGATGAGATTGCGGAGATTCCCAAGTCGGTTCAGGCCAAGCTGTTGAACGCCATTGACAGGAAGAAGGTGAGGCCTGTGGGGCAGAACAACGACGTGGACATATCGTGCACCCGCCTGATTGCCGCCACGAACCGGAACATTGATGACGAGGAGGTTTTCCGCAGCGATTTGAAGTGGCGTTTTCCCCACGTGATTTACATTCCCCCCCTGAGGGAAAGGAAATCGGACATCGGCACCACGGTTCGTCGCTATCTGGACGATTTCAACCGGGAAAACGGTGCCGGGATTCGTGTGGAGGACAAGTTTGTCCGGGCCCTCCAGATGTATTCGCTTCCGGGCAACGCCCGGGAGCTGGCGAACACGCTGAACGAATGCATTCAGTGGTACTGGGATCCCGGAAAGCCCTTCACGCTGACCTTTGAGACCCTTCCCACCCGGGTCCGGGAGGTGTACGAATCGGAGATTTACGCGGAGGCTCCCGAGGTGGAGGAAGCGGCCGAGCGGCCCGGATTCCCGGCGGGCAGGGACATTCCCTATGTGGAGTACGATCCCTACCGGGACCTGACCATGGCGGAGTTGGAGTTCGTCATGAGCATGACGGCCCTCAACGGCACCGGCTGGGTGATTTCCCGGGCGGAGGAGAAGTTGGGATGGAAGCATCCCAAGCTGTCGAGAAGGCTCAAGGACCCGAAGTTCGCGTCGCTTCTGGACCGCCCCAGGGTTCGGAAGGTCCTGGAGGTGAAGGGCATCACGCCCGAAAGGATCGAGAAAAAACTGAAGGGTTCCTCGCCGGCTAAAAAGGGTTGATCAGGGCAAGCCGGGCGTAGGTGGCCGGAGCGCCCTTTTCTGAATTCCATTCCCTCATTTCCTGCGCCTGCCCCACCGCCACAATGGCCAGAACAGCCTCCCCCACGTTGACGGCGATCTTCGCTTCGTAGCCCCCGGTTGTCACCCACGGCTCCATCGCCTCCCCGGGCGTCCACGCATTTGCGATATCGCTTATGAGAGCGGCGGTGATGGATCCGAACGTCAGCCCCAGTATATTGACCACCGGGAATTTCGGCACCAGAGGAACCCGCAGTTCCACGGTTCCGAAGATAAGTCGATCCCCCAGGCGGATGCCGTCCCATCCGCGGGGGTTGTGGTTTTCCACCAGGCCGATGGTTCCACCGGCGCTCTGCCCCCGGGCCCAGGGGAAATAGAGGGGGGGATCGTTAGAGAGCCCCACGTATTCCTGGGCAGGGGGATTTCCTTGAAGAAGGATCGTTTTTCCCCGGGCGAAAAGGGTCAGCGGTCCCAGGGGAATATTCGCAAAGGAGTCGAGTGTCAGCCTCTGGTACGAAAAGTCGCCGTAGAGATTCCGGCTGGCGAAATCAGCCACGGTCAGGATTCCCGCGCCCTGGTGCGGGAGGGTGACATTGCCCTTGTGGGGCCGGCGGCTGACCCACCGGTACGCCAGCGACAGAATCCCTTCCTTTCCCGACTGCGGGAGAGGCAGTCCTTTCGACACATACAGTTCCGGATAGGTCTTTCCCCGGGCGTCCACCGAGTCATAGAGGGCTTCGGCCATTCGCGTCTGGATGAACAGGTTGGCCTGGAAGAGGTGATTAGACGAGAGGGCATTCCCGAAATTGAAGGGGGAGGAAACGAACGCCTGCCATCCGTCGAGGCGCTCCGCCAGCCAGCTCTCGCTTTGGTCGTAGGGTCGGATGTTCCAGCGCGTATTGTAGAAGTAGTTGAGGCCCCACAGCGGCCCGCTTGCGGCATTGATATATCCTGCGAGAACGCCCGCTTCTCTGCCGTCCCACGTGCTGCCTCCGGCCAGCTGGAGCAGGTGCTTTCCCAGGGCGTCGGTCCAGACGGAGAGCCCCATGGCTCCGCTGAAGTCGAGGTACGGGAGGGCAAACGTCGTCAGATGCTTCGGGTGCTTGTAGAACCGGTACCGCTTCGTTTGAGCACCGTTGATTCCTGTTGCCTGTTTGGCTGCCGCCAGCACGATGCGGGGAGTCCGGGTTCGCCAGCTGGCAAAGGGCTCCCTAACGGTGGAGTCGTCCGTCACCCTTTCCCTGTCCGGGGCCACCTGGACGATGCGGACCGTGTCGGCGTCATTGAGCGTGAGGGCCGTAACCGTCTCCCCCCTGGGAGTCCACTGAACGCCCCATACCGCTTCCCCCACATCGGTATTCTGGGTGGTCTTTCCGGTGGTGAGATCCACGGTATGGAGGTTTGGCGTTGACCCCCTGTGGGAGGTGAAGGTGATCTTTTTCGAACCGGGGTGCCACACGGGGAGATAGTCCACCGCCGGGTGGGTAGTCACCCTCCGGACGTCACCGGTTTGTAGCTCAAGGACGTAAATGTCGCAGTTGCCGTCGGGTCCCGCCATGGCGAAAGCGATTCTTGTCCCGTCGGGAGACCATCGCGGCGTGACGATCTGGGTATCGTCCGTGAACGAGGTGATCCGTTCAATGTTTTGGCCGTCGGCATCCATGGTGAACAGGTTCGAGGTGCTTCCCGCATGGGCCACGAATACGATTTTCCGGCCGTCGGGGGACCAGTCGGGGTGGGCGGCTCTCACGTTTTTGGGTGTCAGCCATCTTCCTTTTCCCGTCTCCACGTTCACCGCCCGGATGCCCCACATGAGGGAACCGTGGAGGCCGTAGCGGTATTTCGCGTAGGCAATCTCTTTTCCGTCGGGGGACCAGGAGATCCCATTGCCGAAAACGCCGTAGTCGAGTTCATCCACATCAAACCTCGGCTTTTCCTTCTTTTCTTCCGTCGTATCCTTCTTGAAGGGGAGAAGCCGCTCCAGGAGTCCCGGCTTCGGCTTTGTGGTGTCCAGTGTGGCGATGAGGAGGGAGTGATCAAGCTGGTTTTCGTCCTTTTTTCCGGCCATGGCGATTTTCAGGCTGTCGGGGGAAAAGGCAAACCAGAAGGTCTCGTTTGCGGGAAGGGTGGAGGTTTTGCCCACCTCGTCAAAGGTTTCCTTCTGGGACCGGTAGCCGTAGAAGTAGGTATTCATCAGGCGCCGCCAGTCTTCCTCAAACTGTTTGAGTTCCACGCCGGTGGCTTCTTTGAAGGCTTTCTTGAAGCGGAACAGTTTCAGCCGGTTTCGGTGCTGGACCACCTTGACGATGGTGGAGTCGCCGAAGCGGTCCGCCCAGTAGAGCATTTTGGAATATCCCTGGGCGTGGGGATCCCGGATTTGTTCCACCCGTTTCTTGAAGACGTGGTATTTGTGGGTCAGGTCGGAGCGGTAGGGTCGCCATCGTTCGGTAAAGAATTCCGCGGACCCTTCCACGAACCATCCCGGCGTTCCGGAGATCAGGAGGTTAAACGGTTCGGGAATCCAGGTTTTTGTGGCGTGGAAGAGGACGATATGTTGGAGTTCGTGGGCGATGACCTGGTAGAGCCATTTTTCGTCTTCGAGCCAGATGATGGCGTCATTCTGGTCGACCCAGATGAATGTCTGGTAGGACCACATGGCGTACCCGTTCATGATTTCATCTTCGGCGGTGAAGATGATATCGACTCTTGGGAGGGAATCGAGGCCCACCTGTTTCAGCAGGTCCGGCCGGATTTTTTCGGCGATGGCGGCCCCTTTTGCCGCGATCTGTTCGATGCCGTTGTGGAAGTGGACGTTGAAGTGTTCGGTTTTGAGGGTCGACCATTGAAGTTCGGGGTGGGTCCTCCCGGTCATGACCCAGGTTCCCTGTCCGGGCAGGGCTGTCCAAATCGCCGTCAGGGCGGCGGTGAGTTTCAGGAGTTTCATCCCATTTTCTCCTCTTGGGGTGGTGATGTGGAGGAATGATTGTTCTAGAGTGCAGGAGAAAGTTACGCAGTCCCGGCCGACATTGTCGAGTGAATATCGGCCTGCGTCAGGGGGTTGCAGCGATGCCGGAAAGAAGGGGTGTAGGGGAGATCAACCCGGTTGAAACCACAGGTCACGGACGGTTTTCATGACGGCGAGGGTCATAAAGAACACAAAGGCAAGGCCGAGGTAGAATCCCGGATACATGAACCATTTCAGCCACTGTTTCCAGCCCCAGCGCTCAGCAACCGCGGGCCAGCCCCGCCAGAGGGTGTCTTCGCAAACCAGCCATACGGTTGCTCCAAACAAGCTGATAATGATCATCTCCGTTATTCTCATCTTCTATTTCTCTCCAGGGGAAGGAATCTCAGTAGCCGGACACAAGTTATTTTGTGCCTCCCCACATCCGGTGATTCTCCAGCTGTACTGTTATTTCTTCATTGGTGATTGTCCATTTCCTGGGCATTTGTTTGAACCCGTAGTAGCAGACAACGGGAAACAGAACGACACCGAGTATGCCGGTGGCTACGGTCGCTGCGTTTCGCTCGAGGATGAAGAAGCGGGCTTTCCTTTTCTGAGTCTTCAAGAATCCCCGCATCCGTTCCAGGGTTGGATTCTTCATGATGCGACAGGAAAGGGTTTAGCTTATCCACTGGGTACGAGCTGGCTCCCTATGAGTGCCATTCCAATCTTGAATCCTACCCCCAAGAGCCAGACAAAGACGGAAACAAAGGCGGCCTTGATCTTGGATATATCTGCGACGACCGTGAGGCCCAAGGCCACGAGGGTAAGATACCAGACGGAGAATACCGTGATCTCACTGAGAAAAAGGGAAAATGGCACCCCCAAAGTTTCCTGGCCCCAGAAGTTCAGTCCTATCAACCAGAGATCACGCGGCGATGAGATTGCGTCCAATCCTCTGATATAGAGAGCTGCCGTATTGACAATTGAACCCAGCAGAAGGATCACGCTGGAGTAGCTGATTATGGAAAAAGATTGTTTGAATCTTAGTTTATCTGTGAACATACCGGTGGTGATTGTGATGATCCCTGCGATGATGCCCCATCGGATGAGGGTTACCAGGGGGATAAGGGAGGTTGTAATAAGAGTGAATGTTCTCGCCCTTCCCATGGCCTGTTCGATTTGATCCGGTGGAAGAGTTTCTCCGAGTCGTGTCAGGCTTATATTGGCTTGGGCCGGTTGGAGGAGGACAGCCACCAAGATTCCTAGGAGGCCCACAATAACAAAGGGGGTAAGCCAAGACGGTTTTCTCTTCAGCGATTCAAACAGCTGTGTCGGGCTGAGTATCAAGTCGCGAAGATTTCTCAT
>JBHIEY010000282.1:0-1585 GCA_046861835.1 Fidelibacterota bacterium
TCCCGTACACGGAATTCGGCGTTCCGGTGCCGTGGATCCGGTTTCCCGAATTCAGGCATCCCCATCCCGGGGATGTGGTGATCTTCAAGTATCCCCGGGACACCTTTCAGAAGTACGTGAAGCGATGTATCGCGGGTCCGGGTCAAACGGTGAGGGTGGAGGGAAAACGGGTGTTTGTCGATGGAGAAGAGTTTCGCCTTCCCCCCCGGGGGAAATTTGTGGACGATCGTGTATTTCCGCCCTCCTACAAACAGCCCGGCATTTTCCTCAGGGGCAACGGGAACCGGGACTCTCTGGGACCGGTCCGGGTTCCGCAAGAAGGGGACACCATCAAGCTGACTCCCCAAACGGACTGGGATTATGTCATTCCGCTCATGCTCATGGACGGCCATGAGGTCACTCTGGAGGATAAGAGAACCGGCCGGTGGTTCAAGTTTACCATGAGGGATCCCAACGACGTGGCCCGCCGGTATATGTCGGGACTCGGCCACCGTCTGCGCGAATGGTTGACCGGGAAAACGGGCCGTCCCGGCAAGATAGACCGGATTTTCAAAAAGTACTACCGGCCGGGCAATCCCACCGGACACCTTCTCAACATCTGGAACTTCAGGTTCAGCGAAGAGATGATCACCTACCTCAGAATTGACGGCAAGCCCGTGGAGGAAGTGGGGGACTACCGTGTCGCCCAGGACTACTACTGGATGATGGGGGACAACCGGGACGATAGCGCCGATTCGAGGTACTGGGGATTCGTGCCCCACAGCCTCATGCTGGGAGAAGCCCTCTTCGTTTACATGTCCTGGAATTTCAAGAGGGGGGTTCCCCGGTTCTACCGAATCGGGACGGTCATTTCGTGAAACAGAGGAGAGAATTCCATTGACAATACTCCAGCCTGTGTGTATTATTCTCGACGGAAGGCGGATGCCAGTCCGCCCCGATTTCCCAATCCGCGGGGTAGTGTCGGTCCATGTTCATCGGAACCATCGTCTTTGCCATTAAGATCATTCTTGCCGCCGTTCTGGTGGTTCCCCTCTTCCTGTCGAAACAGTCTCCCGTATCCCGGGAACGGATAGGGATATATTCACTGATTTCGATCGTGTGTGCGGCGGTGACCACCCTGGCGTACCGGATGAATTCGGGATGGGTTGCGGCGGCCCTTTTCATTGCGGTGGGAATAATCTCCTACAGCCAGTTTCAGAAGGAAGAAGTGTGGCAAACGGCCCTTCAGGCCGTGGCACCGCTGTGGCTTGTCGCCGCCATCGGCATGAGCGTGGGGGCGGGAATGGTCCTGCCCGCCATCATTCTCACGGCCGTTGCCTACTATGTGATCAACCACCTCCCCATACTTTTGACCCAGGACAAAGGGGCGGGAGAAGAAAGGGCAAAGAAATGAAGCGTCTCTGGATAGCCGCCGTCTTGATGGCTTCCCTGGCAGTGTCACAGGAGCCTGAAAAGGCCGTCACCGATACGCTGGAGGAGACGGCTGACACGACGGCGCAGGTGGCGGCTCCGGCAGTTCCCTCTGAGGCCGATACCGCCGTGGCGGCCGTCACGGAACCCGCTGCGCTTACCCTCGAAGAGGGAT
>JBHIEY010000114.1:0-5890 GCA_046861835.1 Fidelibacterota bacterium
AATGAGTCCGGGGGATATCCGTCCGGCACACGGAATGCGGATGGGAAGAATGCCGCCCGGGAGTTCTTTTCCGCGGACTCCCGCGAGGTCTGCCGCGGCGTAACCACTCCATTCGCATAGAAAAGCGACGGCTTTCACACCGCGTCCGTTATCGCCGGAAAGAACCGATTCCATCATGTCAAAAAGGGTTTCATCCTCAAGATTTGTCAGCGAAGCGGCTCCGGTGGGGCAGTGGACGACACAGGAACCACATCCTCTGCACAACAGGGGGTCGATGAAGGAAATGGGGCTTTCCCCGTTTGTTGACTCGATTACCGGGACGTCAAAAGGACACCATTCCAGGCATGTGGCGCATCCCCGGCACATCTCAGCCGCCACCGTAACCGTAAGGCGCTGGGAGGATATCTCTCCGGCCCGGATAAGTGACGCGATCCGGGCCGATCGCCCGTACGCCTGGCCCATGGCCTCTGACGGGGTACACGGCAAATGGGCACTTCCCACGGCATGAATGCACGGCTGGCTGAACTGGTGGGCCTTCAAACCGGGAAGAGTCTCCGGAATAAAACCATATCTGTCCACAGGGACCCGAAAGCTCCGGGCCAGGAAGCGGGACGATTCCCGGGAAATCAAAGGGGTGGATAGAACGAGCCAGTCATACGGGAGTTCAAAGGCCTTTCCTTCGACGGTCTTCACGGTCACGGATGGGCCGTCAGTATCCGGAGGAGCCTCCCGGCCAAAACGGAGAAAGGCAATCCCGAGATCCCGGGCCCGTTCAAGGGTGCGGGCATCGGGACCGGGATTTTTGGGAATGTCCCGGTACAGCAGCGTCACGCCCAGAGACGGTTTCAGCTCTTTCAACCGGACGGCGTTGTCGACAGCCCACAGGCAGCACACCCTCCCGCAGTACGGTCTCTCTGGCGTCCGGGCACCCACACATTGGATCATGACAACCTTCTCCACCCCGTCCACGGGCCGCTTCTCCGTTAAGACACGGGCCAGCTCCATCTGTGTCATCACCCCGGGGTCCTCGCCGTATCCGTAGTGCCCCACGGGCTTACACTCCTCGGCTCCCGTGGCGAGAATGGCGGCTCCGCAGCGGACCGTTTGCGTGCGGCTGCCCGTCCGGATGGTTATCCGGAACTGACCGTACGATCCTGAAACGGTGACGACTTCCGACCCGGTGAAAACGTCGATATTGTCGGAGCGTCGAACCCGGTCGACAAGATCGGAGATCACCCCGGCCTCCGGAAAACCACCGGGGATCCGGTGGCCGTCGTTTCTGAGGGCCCCTCCGAGGCGGGATTCCTTTTCCACCAGGATCACCCCTACGTCCTGGCGGCCGAGACTGAGGGCGGCAGTGAGTCCTGCAACACCGCCTCCAACGACCATGACCCGGGGATGCACGGCGGTTTTCACCGGTTCCACGGGTGCCAGCCGCCGGGCCCTGGCGATTCCCAGTCGGGTTAGATCCCACGCCTTGTCCGAGGCGGCCGCGGGGTCGGCTTTGTGAACTCTCACACAGTGGTCCCTGATGTTCACCATTTCCAGCAGAAAGGGATTCAGCCCCGAGTTGGAACAGACCCGTTGGAACCTGCTCTCCATGATTCTCGGCGAACACCCCAGCACAACGACGCGGCCGAGAGGTTTTTCCCGGATCCTTTTGGCCATGGTCGCTTCCCCTCCGGCACTGCAGCCGTAGGGGAGTCTCTCCACATGGGACACCTCCCCGAGGGAGGCCACCTTCTGAAGCAGCAGATCGAGATCCACAACCGCGGGAATCTCCCCCCCGCAGTCGCAGGCGAAAACCCCGATTCCCAGCCGGGGATTCACGACGGCACCCATGGGCTCTCCCGGAACTCGGAAATCATATCGTATTCTGCGCACAGGCCGCACTTTGCCTGTTCGGATTCATGATGGAGGGGGTGGGCAGATTCCATGATCCGGATTTCCCCGAACCGCACGGCGTCTGTAGGACAGAGGTATATGCACGTGGTGCACCCTGAACAAATCTCCGATGGAATCCTGAAAGGACTCACCAGTTCCGTATGAACGCCTCTATTGGCAAAGGTAATGGCTCCGAGACCGGCGATTTCTTCACAGCCCCTGACGCAGAGGCCGCACAGAACGCAGGTTTCATCCCTCTCTTTGAAGCGGGTGCGGGTAACCCCCAGATTCCTGGCGATACGCCGGATTTCGGGAACGTTCGGGCACCGTGCCAGAAGCAGCTCGGCCACCATTCGACGGGCCCTCATGACCCGTTCCGAGGACGTTTGTACCACGATACCGTCGGTGACCGGATACATGCAGGAGGCCGTCAGCATCGTCCTCTTGCCGGCCGTCACCTCCACCAGACAAAGGCGGCAGGCGGCATAGGGGGATACCGCATCATGAAAACAGAGAGTGGGAACTTCGATGCCGGCACTCCGGAAAGCATCAAGAAGCGTCGTCCCCTGGCGGGCATGAACTTCCCGGTCGTCGACGACCATGCTTACCGTCATTCGGGATTCCTATTCATATTTTCCCAGTATCCGGGGCGTTTTCAGTTGAGTCATTTCCCCAAAGAAATCATCATCAATGACAATGACGGGAGCCAGGCCACAGCACCCCACGCACCGTACGGGCTCCACCGTAAACTTTTCATCCCGGGTCATTTCGCCCGGGTCCGTTTTCAGGTCCCGCAGTATCTTATCCATGATCAACGACCCCCCTTTCACATGGCAGGCGGTACCGAGGCACACCCGGACCAGGTGCCTCCCGCGGGGCTTGAGACTGAAAGTTCTGTAGAAGGTGGCCAGGGAATAGACCCGGCCGGCCGGGACACCGATTCTTTCCGCCACCAGGCGTAGACCGTCCTGGGGAAGATACCTCAGGTTTTTCTGGATGTCCTGAAGCATGGCGATGACGCTGGAGGGATCGTAGTTGTGCTCCTTCATGATTCTGTCAATAAGGTCTATGTCCGCCGGAGGCATTTCGATTACTCCCTTATGACGGCATCAAAGCGGCAGCTTTCCTCGCAGGCTCCACACTTGATGCAGAGTTGGGGGTCTATGGAATGGGGTTGGCGTTTTTCCCCGGTCACAGCGCCGGAGGGACAGAGCCTCTTGCACACGAGACAGCCTGTACACAGGTCGGGGTCGATCCGGTAGGTGATGAGATCCCGGCAGACGCCTGCGGGGCATTTCCCGTCAATGACATGACTCTCGTACTCGGGGCGAAAGTAGCGCAGTGTGGTCAGGACGGGATTGGGGGCGGTGGTGCCCAGCCCGCACAGGGATGCATCTTTCACCACCATGGCCAGCTCCTCCAGGAGTTCAAGGTGCTGCGGGGTCCCTTTTCCGCCCGTAATGTCGGTCAAAATCTCGTGCATTCTCAGGATGCCTTCACGGCAGGGCGTGCATTTCCCGCACGATTCCTCCATGAGGAAGTTGAGGAAATAACGGGCCACGTCCACCATGCACGAACTTTCATCCATGACAATGAGGCCGCCCGAACCCATAATGGAGCCGGCCTTTGTCAGTGCTTCATAGTCGACGGGAAGATCGAGCAGCTCTTCCGGGATGCATCCGCCCGAGGGCCCCCCGGTTTGAACCGCCTTGAATCTTTTTCCGTTGGGGACGCCTCCGCCGATATCGAAGATGATTCTTCTCAGAGGAGTACCCATGGGGACTTCCACCAGACCGGTGTTTTCTACTTTCCCCACCAGGGAGAATACCTTCGTTCCCTTGGACGTTTCCGTTCCAATTCCTGCATACCAGGCTCCCCCCCTGCGAAGGATAACCGGAATATTGGCCAGCGTTTCGACGTTGTTGATTACCGTGGGGGAGTTCCAAAGACCCCTTTGAGCCGGAAAGGGGGGCCTGGGTCTCGGTCTTCCGGGCATCCCCTGAACGGAAGCGATGAGGGCGGTTTCCTCCCCGCAAACGAAAGCTCCTCCTCCCCTCACCAGGCCAACACGAAAGGTGTGATCGCTGCCGAGAATGTTGTCGCCCAACAGGCCGTAGGATTCGGCCTGACGGATCGCAATCTCCAGACGCTTCATGGCCAGAGGATACTCATCTCTTACGTAAATAATTCCCCGGGAGGCACCGATGGCTCTGGACGCTATCGTCATCCCCTCCAGGACCGAATGGGGGTCGCCCTCGAGAATGCTCCGGTCCATGAACGCTCCCGGGTCCCCTTCGTCGGCATTGCAGATCAGAAACTTTCCGTCTCCCGGGGCGTTGCGGCAAAACTCCCACTTCAACCCCGTGGGAAACCCGGCACCGCCCCGGCCCCTGATCTGGGATCTCTTCACCTCTTCAATGATCTCTTCGGGAGTCATCTCGAGAAGCGCCCTCGCCGCCCCTTCATAGCCGTGCCGGCCGATGTATTCATCGATATTCTCCGGATCGGTAAGGCCGCGGTTTCGAAGAGCCACGAGCATCTGGTGTTTGAAGAATCCCATGCGGGAATCGGGAGGGAGGGCATATTTCTTCACGGGCCGGCCATTGTGGACATGTTCTTCAAAAATCTTGCGGGCTTTGTGTGCCGTGAGATCGCCATACCTGACGGGATCCATTCCTCTCCATTGGACCGTGGCCATGGGCTCCCGGCTGCAAAGTCCCGCGCACGCGGAAGCTCTCAGGACGATCCTCTCCCCGGGCTCCTGCTGGGTCAACTCGCGAAAGGCATCCATAACGGCTTGCGCCCCTGCCGCCCGGCCGCAGGTTCCCATATGGACCGTAATTTTCACCCGACCCTTCCCGTTGCCGGCGGACGGAGAATCCATCATCCTTCTCCGGATGTTTTCCAGTTGTTTCAGAGTGGCCCTGACCATCGTTCAGCCGCCATTCGCGGCAGGTTTGCCCATCGATACTTTGAGCCCGCAACCATGGGGCATCCCTCCGCAGGAAGAGGATGAGCGGTGCAATATGGCTTCCGTACAGAGAGTCACATATTACAGGACAGGACTCACATCCTCCTCTGCGAGGGATGCCTCAGGATGCCGGTTTCAATAGCTCCTTTCCGTAGGCGAATCCTCGTTCAAACGCCTCAATATTCCTCTCCACGAAACGGTCCGGAACCGATCCGGGGAGGGCCTTCTTTACGGCTTCCGGCGCCACTGTGCCGGTGATGGCGGTGAAGAATCCCACCATAACCACATTGGCGAAGATGCGGTTTCCCATCTCCTCGGCCATACGTGTGGAAGGGATGGAAAAGATTTTCACCCCTTTACGGACTTTCCGGACGGTTACAAGATCGGCGTCGACAAGGAGAATCGCCCCTTTTTCCAGCTCGTGGACATACCTGTCACAGCCCTCCTGGGACATGGCCACCAGGATGCGGGGTCCCACAACATAGGGATACAGGATGGGGGAATCTGAGATGATCACCTGGGCGGAACAGGCTCCACCCCGGGCCTCGGGCCCGAAGCTCTGGTTCAGGGTAGCATGCTTCCCGTCAAACAGGCAGGCGGCCTTGCCCACCAGAAATCCGGCCTTGACAATTCCCTGACCCCCAAACCCCGAGAATCTAACGTCCATGGTTGGATGCCCGGTACGGAACAAATTGGTCTTTCAAATAGTCCTTCATGAGGCGGTTGTATTGAGCCAGGAACGAGGGCCTTTCCCTGTCCACAAACTTTCCAACCACGATTCTTTTCTGGAAGGCAATGTCCAGTTCCTCGGTGTTGGCGCCGTGCTGGATCACGGCGCTGTCGTGATAGAATCTCAGCGAATCGATGCCGTCGCCCAGGCGGTTCAGGCGGTCGTACAGGGCCGGGCAGGGACAGATCACCTCGATGAAAGCAAACCCCGGCTTTTGGAGGGCCTCGCTGACGGCGTTCGCGAGGCGGCGGACGTGAAGCGCCGTCCAACGGGCCACGTATACGGCCCCGATTGACGCCGCCAGG
>JBHIEY010000115.1:0-5888 GCA_046861835.1 Fidelibacterota bacterium
CCAGCGGGATGAAATCACAGGAATAGATGAGACCCAGATCAACAATGTTGATGGGGATTTCCGGATCATAGCAGGTCTTCATCGCCTCCCACACACTCTGTTCGTCCACGGGAACGTTTTCGTCCTCATCCCGGTGGACCGCTTCCCGGGCCACCGGCTTTTCTCCTATCGCGTCGGCGTCTTTGCCTTCCAGACGAACCAGATTACCGTGCACCAGAAGCGTGTAACTTCCTCCCAGAGCCTGGGTAATCCGCACCTCTTCTCCCGCCTGGAGGGTGACTTTTTTCCCGTATGGAATGAGCGTCGCCTCACAATCCCGCGTCAGTGTAATCGGTTCACTGAATTGCATGATCACCTCATACCTGTTATTCCGTTGACACCACTTCCTCTTTGCCCCGCAAAGAGTTTTTCATCGTATGCCACGCCAGGGTGGCACACTTGACCCGGACGGGGTATTTTCGAACCCCTGCCAGCACCGCCAGTTTCGTTTCGGAAGGGGGCTTCCGGTTCCCTTCCGTCACCATCTCATGGAATTCCCGGAACAGCTCTTCCGCCTGCGAGATGCTCTTTCCTTTCAGCACCGTCGTCATGATGGAGGCCGACGCTTTGGAAATGGCACACCCCGAACCGTCGAAATGGATATCCCGTATGACGTCCCCGTCCAGGTGAAGATAGACGGTAATCTTATCCCCACACAGGGGATTGAAGCCTTCCGACCGGCGGTTAGCCCCCTCCAGGGGTCCGAAATTTCGCGGATTCCGGTTGTGATCGAGGATCATATCCTGGTAGAGATCCCTCAGGTCATCACCCCCGTTGTATCGGGTCATCATTCCGCTTCCTCCCAGGAAATTCCGGAAAGCCAGTCTGAAAGGAGCCGGGAGAGATAGTCCCTGAGCGGTTCATGCGGGATCCCCCCGGTAACTTCCCCGGCGAACCCGGCGGCCAGGAGCGTCCGGGCGGATACGTCGTCCAGACCCCGGGAGTGGAGATAGAAAAGAACCTCTTCATCGAGCTGGCCTGTGGTGGACCCGTGGGTGCAGCGGACATCATCGGCGTTGATTTCAAGCTGAGGATTGGAGTTAACGAGGGCGTCCCGGGAGATCAAGAGGTTGCGATTGGTCTGGTCCGCGTTGGTCTTCTGGGCGTCCTGCCGGACAAATATGCGGCCGTTGAAGACCCCGTGTGACCGGCCGCCATAAATCCCCTTGTACAGTTGATGGCTCGTACCGTGGGGCTTCTCATGACTGACAAAGGTGTGATTGTCCACGTGCTGACGGCCCCGGGCCAGGACGAGACCCTTCAGGGTGCATCCACACCCCTCCGCGTCAAGTCGACTTACGGTGTCGTTGCGGACCAACTTTCCCCCCACAACCACCGACCACCCTTCAAGGGTGCTCTGGGCGAATTGGAGGGTATGCGCGGTGGCAACGTGATACGCTTCGGGGGAGTCTTCCACCACCCTGATATGCCGCAGGGTGGCGTTTTCTTCCACGACGTTTTCCGTCACGCAGTTCATCCAGTAGTCCCGGCTGCTCCCCCCTAAGTAGTGTTCCACGACCGTCGCCTCGCTGTTGGCTTCCACCCGGATGAGGTGTCTGACGTGGGACATCCGGCCGTGTCCCGGGGGATCCGTGAAGATCACGGCATGGATGGGCCTATCCACCACCGTGTTTTGGGGGACATGGATGAACAGTCCGTCTGTCATAAACGCCGTGTTCAGAGCCACAAAGGGGTGATTGTGGATGTCGGCTACCCCGCCCAGGTAAGAGGGAAGCCTTACCAGGTTCCTCCCCATGGCGTCCCGAAGGGACCCGATTTCAACCCCTTCGGGCGGAAGAAGGCTCAACGACGAATCGAAGCGACCGTTCACGACGACGGCCCGGTAGACATCGGCTATGACGTAGGGATCGAGGCGTCTCCTGTCGATTCTCCGTTTTCCCGGTGTCAGGGGCCGGTAAGGGGTCCGGGACAACGAGGAGATGTCGGTATGCCTCCAGCTCTCCATGGCAGGCGTGGGAAATCCCAGTTCGCTAAACCGGTCCATGGCGGCCTGACGAAGGTGAAGAAAAGGGCGGGGATCTCCGGAGAATTCCCCCGCTTTCAGTGACGTGAATTCCTTCAGGTAAAGATCAACGGTCTCATCGGCCGTCAGGGTGGGAGGTCGTGTCCCCCCTGGCCCGTTCCGGGTCATCCGTTTCCCCCGGCTTACCCCGGAAGCTACGTGGCCTGCATTTGCTGTTCTTCGAGCCACGAGTACCCTTTCCGTTCCAGTTCATGAGCCAGATCCTTTCCTCCCGATCGAATAATTCTTCCGTTCATCAGCACGTGAACGTGGTCCGGCTCCATGTATTGAAGTATGCGTTGATAGTGGGTGATCACCACGATACCCCTCTCTTCGCTCAGGAAACTGTTTACGCCGCCGGCCACGATTTTCACCGCATCGATATCGAGGCCCGAATCGGTTTCATCCAGGACGGCAAGCTTCGGTTCCAGAACGAGCATCTGGAGGATTTCATGACGTTTTTTCTCACCGCCGGAAAAGCCGTTGTTCACCGGCCGGGTGAGGTACGTCTCATCCATCCGGACCGCCCTCAGTTTATCCCGGATGACATGGAGAAAATCGGCGGCGTCCATTTCCTCCAGCCCCCGGTGTCGTCGAACGGAGTTCAGGGCCGCTCTCAGAAAATAGGCCATGTTGACTCCCGGCACAACCACGGGATATTGAAACGCCATGAAGAGACCCTCCCGGGCCCGCTTGTCGGGGCTCATTTCCAGAAGGTTTTCCCCTTCAAACGTGACGGACCCGGAGGTAACCTGGTAGATGTCCCGGCCGGCGAGAACCTGAGCCAGAGTGCTTTTTCCCGATCCATTGGGCCCCATGATGGCGTGGAGTTCCCCTTTCTTGACGGTGAGGTTGATCCCCTTAAGTATCTCTTTCCCGTCGGTGGCCACACCGAGATTCTTGATTTCTAACATGACGAGGTTTCCGTTTGAGGTGAGGTTACGTCGACTATCCCACGCTTCCTTCCATACTCACCTCCAGGAGGCGCTGGGCTTCCACGGCGAATTCCATGGGCAGTTCGCGGAAGACCTCCTTGCAGAAGCCGTTAACAATCATGGAAACGGCGTCTTCGTTGGAAATGCCCCTCTGATTGAAGTAGAAGAGCTGATCCTCACCGATGGTGGAAGTGGAAGCTTCATGTTCCATTTGAGCCGAGGGGTTTCGCACGTCAATATAGGGAAAGGTATGGGCACCGCACCGGTCACCGATGAGCATGGAATCGCACTGGGAATAATTCCGGGCATTGTCTGCCCCTTTCATGATCTTGACCATTCCCCGGTAGGTGTTCTGTCCCCGGCCGGCGGAGATTCCTTTGGAAATGATCGTACTCCGGGTGTTCTTTCCCATATGAATCATTTTCGTTCCCGTATCGGCCTGTTGAAAGTGATTGGTCAGGGCCACTGAATAGAATTCCCCGACGGAATTGTCCCCCTGAAGAATGCAACCGGGGTATTTCCAGGTGATGGCCGATCCCGTTTCCACCTGGGTCCACGAAATCTTGGAGTTTTTCCCGGCGCACTTGCCCCGCTTGGTAACAAAGTTGTAGATACCTCCCTTTCCCTCCTCGTCCCCGGGATACCAGTTTTGAATGGTGGAATACTTGATTTCCGCATTCTCCAGAGCCACCAGCTCCACCACGGCCGCATGGAGCTGGTTTTCGTCCCGCATGGGGGCCGTACACCCTTCAAGGTAACTCACGTAGCTCCCTTCATCGGCAATGATGAGTGTCCGCTCGAACTGCCCCGTCTGAGCCGCGTTGATCCTGAAATAGGTGGACAGTTCCATGGGGCACCGGACGCCCCTGGGAACGTAGACAAAGCTTCCATCGGAGAAAACGGCCGAATTCAGAGAGGCGAAGAAATTGTCGGTGTGGGGAACCACGGTTCCCAGGTATTTCCGGACCAGGTCCGGGTGGTTCTGAACGGCGTCGGAGAAGGAACAGAAGATGACGCCGTGTTTTTCCAGCTCCTCCTTGAAGGTCGTGGCAACAGAGACACTGTCGAACACCGCATCGACGGCCACCCCAGCGAGCCTTTTCTGTTCCTCCAGGGGAATGCCGAGTTTTTCATAGGTTCTCAACAGTTCGGGATCCACATCTTCCAGACTCCTGGGACCGTCTCCCTCCCGTTTGGGGGCGGCGTAGTAGCTGATGGCCTGGTAGTCGATGGGGGGATAATGGATGTTGGCCCATTTCGGTTCCGCCTGGGCCTTCTGGAGCCTGGCCCAGTGACGGTAGGCCTTCAGCCGCCACGTGAGCATGAACGGCGGCTCCCCCTTTATGGTGGAAATGAGGCGGATGACCTCTTCGTTCAGACCCGGGGCAATCTTCTCCTGGTCAATATCGGTAACAAAGCCGTACTTGTAGCCCTGGGATATCCGTTCCTGGATGGTATCAGTGTCCGTTGCCATGATCGCTTTCCGTTCTAATGGTCAACTTTCTTTTCCTTCTTTCCTCGAAACTTACAAAACTCCATGGGCCGGAACAACGGGATAAATAGGACAATTTCAGTCCGATTTAATCAAGATACCCCGCTGGCGACCCGGATGGCGTGATTCGGGTTGTCGCCGCAGTCCGGACACACCTGGGGAACGCATCCGATGGAAGGGAAGTCCTCGAGCTTTCTCCATACCCACGCGCCGTGACTTCGCCTCCGTTTCCGGATCGTGTTGCTCCGCCAGTCTTCCCACACGGTGTGGCAGCGGGGACAGACGCGCGGTGTTCTGGCCACCGTCTTGTGGGTCCGGTTCCTGTTCTTTATGCCGGTGTCGGACATGGACAAACTCCTTGTGAAAACCGGTTCAGATCCGGTATCGACCTAATTCCAGATAATGGGTATCCTTTCCCCGCATTCGCAGGTTTCATCATGAATCCCCCGGCTGACAATCCTGTGCCAGTTCCGGACAATCAGGGAGCGGTGGCATTGGGGACAGTAGGTGGTCTGGCCCTCCGTGTCAAAGACGTTGCCCACATAGACGTATTTGATCCCTTTTTCCATGGCCAGAGTCCGGGCCTTGCGGAGAGTTTCATGGGGGGTGGGGGGCGTATCCATCATTTTGAAATCGGGATGAAAGGCGGTGAAATGCAGTGGCACCTCGTCCCCAACCGTCTTGAGAATCCAGTCCACCATTTGGGCGATTTCGTCCATGCCGTCATTGTGTCCGGGAATGATCAGGTTGGTGATTTCCGTCCAGACATCCGTATCGTTTACCAGCCAGCTGATCGTGTCCAGAACGTCCGTCAGATGGGAAAAGGTAAGTTTGTGATAAAAGGTTTCGGTAAAGGCCTTCAGATCGACGTTGGCGGCGTCAATCAGGGGGTAGATTTCCTCCCGGGCCTGGGGGGTAATGTATCCCGCCGTCACCATGACATTCTTTATTCCCACCTCCCGGGCAACGGTGGCAATATCCATCACCCATTCCGCCCAGATGGTGGGATCGTTGTAGGTATACGCAATGCTGGGACAGTGGCGTTCGATGGCCATACGGACCACCTCCTCCGGGGTGGCCGTCAGGGAGCGGGTTTCATCCAGCCTCGCCTTGGAAATGTCCCAGTTCTGACAGAACCGGCATCCCAGGTTGCATCCCGCCGTTCCAAAACTCAATACGGGCGTTCCAGGGAGGAAGTGATTCAGGGGCTTCTTCTCAATGGGATCGATGGCGAATCCCGTCGACGTTCCGTAGGCGGTCTGGTAAAGCTTCCCCCCCTGATTTTTCCGGACAAAACAAAAACCGTTCTGCCCATCCCCGATCCTGCAGTACCGCGGACAGAGGGTGCACAGAACCTTCCCCCTTTCCAGGGGTTCCCACCATTTGGCCAGTACGTCCA
>JBHIEY010000116.1:0-5872 GCA_046861835.1 Fidelibacterota bacterium
GGTGGCCACCTGGCCGTATTCCTGCGCACCGCGGATGAACTCGATCCCGAACGGGGTGACGATCTCGGGAGAATCACCGAAAGATCTGAAGTTGATGATGGGATTCTTCGGATTGCTGTTCACGTCAAGTACCGGGGCAAAGGTGACATGGACCCCGACTGCCCTCGCCTCCATCGCCGTAATTCGCCCCTGTTCATACGCCAGTTCAGGGTCCCCCGTGGCCGCCAACGCCATCGGCGTGGGAAACCCTGTCGCGCCGTCCAACTGCTGGCCCACACCCCGCTCATAATCTGCCGCCACAAGAAGAGGCACCCGGGAAATCCTCTGCAATTCATTCAAGTTTTCAATGGTGCCCGGGATACTCCCAAAAAAGGGGATAATTCCGCCGATTCCCTTTTCCCTGACAAGCTGCCTCACGTGTTGGTAAACGGGGGAAGAGAGAGGATAAAAACCACCGGAGTAGCGTGCCATGAATAGTTGAGCCACCCGCTCTTCGAGCGATAGGTCGCCAATCCCCACGCGGGCCGGCCTTACCCTCTCCTCCACCGGGGGAGAAACGGCACAGGCCGATATCAGAAGAAAGGCCAGAATCACTCCAGGACACCCCTTCTGCACCCGTATTCTCTCTCTAAGCTTCATTTCTACCCTCCTCTTATTCCTTTTTCTCCCGGGCCCCCGACCTCACTTTATCAATACCATCTTCCTGGTCCCGGAGATTCTTCCTTCCCCGGTCATCGTGTAAAGATACATACCTGAACCCACCTCAACTCCCCCGTCCGTTCTACCGTCCCAGGTCACGACGTGATCCCCGGCGGGGAGATCCCGGTCCAGGAGCGTGGCCACATGACGGCCCGCGATGTCATGCACCACCACTCGAACCCGTCCCGGTGTGGGGAGCTCAAATGGTATGACGGTTCGACGATTGAACGGATTCGGGTAATTCTGCAGGAGACGAAATTCCCGGGGCAGCTCCGGACCCGCAAAGGTCACCGTCAGGGGAGCCGTCTTCCGCACGATCCGCAGATCATCAAAATAGACCGTGCCCGTTGCCGCAGCCCCCGGTTCATGCGTCAGTTGAAAACTGTCTATCCTGAGCTCACCTTCCAGGATTCCGTTTCCAATCCACTCCCCCACCAGCCCCGAAGAGAGATCCCATTCCACCAACCGCCAGCCCACCCAGTCAATCGTGACCCACGGACTCACCTCGTGATAGGCCGCTGCCGGAGCGGGTACGTGATCGTCCACGCAAAAACGGAACTTGTTACGACTCCCATCCCCGAAAAGGTAGACCTGCAGCACGTAACTCGTGTCGAAAAGTATCTCCCTGGCTTCCCCGCCCGAAAGGTACTCCCGCAACAAATGTTCGGAGGCCGATTCGTCCCACACATACCTCAGCCTGGCCGATTTCCGGGGCACCGACGCGGGCAGGTAGATACCAGAGGCGTAGCCGAAGCTGGTGCCGGCAAGGATTCCCGTGGTGGAACCGCTGTAGTTGGGCTGTTCCCAACCCCCGGTGAGGGTGAAGTTATCAATTATCTCCCGTGTCACGTAATCCCGGTTCAGGGTACGAAAGGGCACCGACCTGCCGGCACCGGCGGCGTTGCCCACCGTATCGCGAATCGCCCCGTCCAGGAAGACCTCATAAGATTGGTCCGGATGCAGGGGACTGTTGGATTGAATACTGAGAACGGTCCGGTTGAGGTGAGTCGTCAACAAAACACTCCTGTCTACATAGACTCCTGACACTGCGAGACCAACCGTCGAATCATTGACGGAGGCGGGATCCACCTCCTCATCAAACAGGATCGTCATAATATCGTCAACGTCGAAATCCCCCGTGCTTCCGTCATAATCGGGGTAACTGAATACAATGCTGGGGCCGGATACGTCTTCATCCTCCGTGACGAAATGAAGTTCGTAGGGATCCCCCCCTGCTCCATCCCCGTTCCCATCCATGGGCGATCCGTTGATATCCCTCGCTGAGGGATCTATGGTCAGGGTGTAGGCCGTTGCGTAATCCAGAGGCTCCTCCGGCTGAACCGTGACATTTCTGTTGTCCGACGACCACACCACGTGCTTCACACGCACCGAAGGCGAAAACGAGAGCGCAGCCGGGACCGTTGACACATCCATCGTTTTGGAGAACGAAATAATGATCCGTGTGTTTACGCTCACGGTGTCCCCCTCCCCCGGAATCGTGTGAACCACCACCGGTGGGAAGGAGGGAATCGAGTCCGTGACAACGATGTTGGAAAGGGGGGATTCGTTCCAGTAGCGATTGAGCGTGGTGACACCGTACCGGTACCTTCCGGAAAAATCCTGAGTCCCCGGGATACTGTCCACCACCGAGAACGTACGATTGCCGAAAGTTCTCTCCACAATAACATCCTCGTCCGCATCAACATCCTCGTCTTCCGACCGGTAGACGGCATACCAGTAGTTGGTTCCACCCGTGTCATGGGGAATAACCGTCAGCCTGTAAGTCAGAGAATCGATTTTCTCCAGCTCCACGGCGGGGCCGCCGGGATGTGCCGAACTCACCAGTTGGGTGTCGCGAATCTTCGTCTTATTCCGAAAAAACAGCCGCTTCGCCTCTTCCCAGTACCGGTAATAGTCCCACGTACCGTACCGGAAAAACTGGAAACCGTCAACCCACGGCACCGTGCGGGAGGTTTCCACTATCTGAGGGTGGTTGTCCCACCTGTTCTTGTCCGCCAGGGCGTAGGAACCCGGACCGACCGTATAGAGCCGCCCGTCGGCAATTCCTTCCTCTATCCATTGCTCCCAGCACTGGGGACAGGACCCCCTGAGCATACCGTAGAATTCATCCCCGGTTGTCCAGTGATAATGCATGGGGGTAAGGTGATCGATGTATCCCTCGTTGTACCAGAGGGCGGCGTCCTGATAGACGACGTCGTACCCCTGCCAGGCCGACCAGTTGTATTTCCCCAGGGCCGCTACGGAAAGGCGAACCCACGGTTTTGAAGCTTGAATGGAGTCGTGGAGCACACGAACAAACTCGGTGACCGACCATCGCCACCAATCCTCCCAGGAGGGAAACTGTCCTCCGGATGCGCTGTCGGGAATTCCTCCGCTGTAGGGATGTTCGATGTCATACAGGTATCTCCCCTCAGGATTCTCCTGAAGTTCCCGGATCTGATCTTCCGTAATCATGCCGTCAAGATACCGCCGCTCCTCCACGATCCGACCGAACCTCACGGACCGCCCGGAATTGGTGAACTCGTTCCACCGGATGTAGTCAAGATGGAGCCCATCAATATCATAATTGCGGACAATCTCCATGGCAACATCGACAAGATACTCCCGAACCGCCTCAAGACCGGGAGAAAGGGCGAAGTTGGAGGTCATGGGATTGCCGTCCCGGTCCCGGCAAATCCACTCCGGGTGCTCCCGGGCAGGCGCACCGTCCACCGTGCTCGTGGCTTCAAACACGTTCATCCAGGCGTGAAGTTCAAGGCCTCTCTTGTGGGCCTGTTCCACCGCGAAAGCGAGAGGATCATAGCCGGGATCCCGGTAGCCTGCATAATATCCCCACGGTTCATAAGATGACCGGTAATAGGCGGTTCCACTCTGACGGGCCTGCCACAGGACCGCGTTCATGTTGGCTTTCTTGTGATTGTCCAGAATGGACCGGGCGTTGGCCTGGTTCTCCTCCGGACTCTTTTCACCGTTGATCAAATCCCACGTCACCACCCATGTGGCCCGGAATTCCTCGTTGCCGCCTCCCCTCAAAGGACCCCGGGAGAATACAAATGGGAGCGACAGAATGATGAGAATCACTGGCACACGACGATTGGACATTTCTACGACGGAAACCGTTATCTTAACAGCACAGCTCTCCGGGTTCGAATGAACCTCCGGTGATCTTCGCCCTGAACACCGTCCCTGTCGGCTCTGGCATCCAGCCGGATCAGGTAGGTTCCGCTGGCAACAGGCTGATAGTCGTTACCGGTCCCATCCCAGCGAACCGTTCTCAAACCGGGCCCCTCAACGGTGTTGACCAGCGTCCTTACAAGCCTTCCCAGCACATCGTACACGGAAAGTCTCACATAAGCTCTCACCGGGAGCTCATAGGAGATTTCGGTGACGGGATTGAAGGGATTGGGAATGTTCTGGTGGAGAACAAAGCGGTGTGGGAGCAAAACGGGCCCTTCCGAAACGTTGATGGTGGAGACCCGGGCAAGCCGCAGGTCGTCAAAATAGAGCACGCCGAAAGGGTCACTCCCGGGAGAATGGGTCAACTGGATACTGTCAAATCGCAACGTTCCATCCAGACTCCCGTCACCGATCCACGACCCGGTCCCGTCCCGGGTCATATCCCACGATACCAATCTCCACCCTATCCAGTCCACCGGATACCACGGACTGACTTCGTGGTTTTCGGCCGCCGAGACGGGGACCCGGTCATCCACACTGAACCGGAACAGATTACCGCTGCCATCCCCGAAAATGTAGACCTGAAGAAGGTAGCCGTCGTCAAAATGGAGGTCCCGGGGCGCCCCACAGCACAGGTACTCCCGGATAAGCCACTCTGATGCCCCGGTATCCCAGCCATAATTCAGCCTCATGGACTGGGAGCTCTCTGACAGCAGATTCACTGTACTGAGACTGACCCCCATTCCTGTGCTGTCGGGCACTGTACCGAAGTAGTGGTAGCTCTGAGATGGTTGCCACCAGTTGGACGTAACCCCGGATTCAAAATCCTCAATGGTCGTGATCTCCCACGTGTCCGGAGATGTCCGGAAACTGAAGGCCTTCGCCGACGTCATTTCGTTTCCGCTTAAATCCTTAAGACCGGCATATATCGTGGTCTCGTAGATCTCGTCGGGATGGAGGGATTCGGAAGGGAAGAAAGAGAGAACGCTCCGTCCCCTGACGACATAATGCTCCAGGATCCCCGGCACCACCGATCCATCGGAGAACCGCTCGAGCCTGAATTTATCATCGGAGATGGAACCGGCAGCCACTTCCTCATCGAATGTGATCGAGACAATGGGATTCAATTCTACCCCTGTGGCATACAGGGGTGGATAAGCCGAGGCAATCCGGGGCGGAGACATATCGGGCGGCCCCGTGGTGAAACTCAACACGAAATGGTCCCCGCCGGTTCCGTCGCCATCGCCGTCGAACGGATGTCCCCAGTGATCCAGGGCATCGCCGGAAACGGTGACAGTATACGCCGTCTCGAAATGAAGGGTATCCCCCTCAAGCCTCATTTCTGTGTCATCCTCGGACCATACGAATTGACGGTGGGCAGGTGGGTCGACCACCAGCGTCGTTTCCACGCTGACACGGTTCATTTTCCGGCTGAACTCGAACACGACGGGATTCCATGCCGGGATATTGGTGTCCCCCTGGACAGGCCGTGTGGAAACCACGGTCGGAGGCACCTTTGAGATCAACTCCACATCAACGAAAGTGAAGAATGTATCCACCACCGCAACGGGGAGCATCCGGCTGTAGTAATCCCCCGCTTCAACCTTCACTTCCAGCGTGTCTGGCGGGAGGTTCTCCAGAAAGTAAACGCCGTTATGAAGCAGGTCCGGATCATCACTGTACCGGTGGAACAGCGACTCGAAGGAGTCCGTTGTGTCGCTCCGGCCATTCACCGTTACCGTTGCGCCGTTGATCGGAACCCCCGTTTCCAGATCGGATATGATGCCCGTGAGGATTCCCACAAACGGCCGGTCGATACCGCGATATTTCAACACAGACCAGAAGAACGTCAGCGCCTCCAGTCTCTTCCACCGGTCGTTCATGTTTCGCTGATTCTGAACCGGGTTCGTGTGAAACCCTGCCTCGCTGAGTTCCGATGGCATGACGGTGTTCCGGTTCACAAAGAGGTACGGAC
>JBHIEY010000283.1:0-1567 GCA_046861835.1 Fidelibacterota bacterium
AGGGGCCAACATCGCCGGCTTCATCAAGGTGGCCGACGCCATGCTGGATCAGGGCGTGGTCTGAGCCGGTTTCAGGACCATTCCCGTTCCCGTCTGACCGTCAATCCAGATGTCCATGGGCTCTGTGAGGGCAATCCACCTCACCAGCCGTGACTCTTCCTTGACGGGCTGATCGTTCAGCCACTCCCAGTCCACAAAATCGTCGCGGCTCCGGTGCCCCACCGTGAGATAGCCGATGCGAAAGCTGGTGACGTTTTGAAAGAAGTGACTCCCGAAAGAGGGATCGATCCTGAGCTCCTCCGTCCCCACTTCCACAATAACCCTGGCCCGGGAAATCTGATCCCATTTCACCGGTATGCCCAGCCAGGGATCGGCGCTGCCCCACCTCCCCGGACCAATCAGGAGATAGCCTGACCCCGACGGGAACTGCCGGTTGAACTCCCCGATCTGCCGGGCCATGGCCACGGTTTTCTGGGGATCGAAAATCTCGGGTTTCACGCAGATAATGTCGGAAATCCCCTCGATTCGCCCGTTTCCCAGGGAGAGGCGGCTTCTGCAGATAAGCCTCTCTCTTTCGAGCCCCTCCTCGGGAAGACCCCGCTCCACCCGGTCGACAGCCATGGGGCGGATTTGAAGAAGACAGAATTCCGGCTTTCTGGAAGAATCCGAAAATATGTTGACGGCGAATTCGATTTCTACCGGACATCCCAGGGCCTTGTGCCCGAGCTCAAGAAGCCCCGATACCGTCCTGGCCAGGGGAAAGGTATTCCCTTTCAGGATATTGGCAAAGGTCACCACCCGTATTCCTGGATAGTTCAGGGAATCCCTCACGATATCGTCCTCCGGCGTCAGAACACTGGCTACATGACGAAGGGTTCCGTCTTCCTCCGCGTCCTTCAAGTGATAGCGGGTGAGGTTTCCCTCCTCCCCCACGGAGACCATATCGGCGGAATCGGTGAGGTTTAACGCATAAAACACGGTCTGGGAGTTTTCCAGCAGGGCATCGGTCGAATAGAACTGGGGCAGGATGGCGGGGTACTTGGGCGAGAATCTTAACGCCTTCCCCCCTTCCACGATGGTTCTGCCCAGACCGAGGGCCACGTACACAATCCCCTCCTCCCTTTTCATGTACGACACGGGATAGTAGTTGAGACTGTGAGCCACACCGCTGAAGGTGGGGTAGAAGCGGTCCCCGTGGCGCTGACCCACCAGTTCCTGGATGATGACCCCCATTTTCTCGTCTTCCAGACGCTGGGAAAGAGCCTCCGCCGTCGATTTCGCTTCCCGGGAAAACATGGAGGCGTACACCAGCTTGATGGCCTGGCTCACCGTCCGAACACGGTCCGACAGACGCCCGCTCACGTTGGGCACCATGTACGTGGCATACATCCCCGCCAGGGAACGGTACTGCATGTCCTCCAACAAGCCCGACGACCGAACGGCAAGAGGAGATTTGACGTCCCTCAGGTAAAGCTTTAGAAACTTAGTTAAATCATCCGAAAGTTTTGCAGATACGAACTTTTCCGTGAGTGCTTCTTCGCCGGATCTGCCAAAGACCAACTCCCAG
>JBHIEY010000117.1:0-5831 GCA_046861835.1 Fidelibacterota bacterium
CTTCCCCGTCCGCCAGTTCGAGAGCATGAGTGAAGGAGAGATCCATGAAGATGTCCACCGTATCACCAAGGAGGGTTAAGACAAGCACGGTAGCCGTGATGATTATGGGGATGACGGGTCTTTTCTTCATGGTCTCTCCTTCACTGTTCTGCGGTCCACTCCCCAGCGTACAGGTTGATACATTTTTCGGAGCCTCCTATACCCCCTTGCGGCCCAGATTCAGAGCCCGGGTGACGGTCACCCCCGCCACCGGCTTTTCCTCGAAGCCGGCAGGAAGATACCTGTCGGACCACCGGATCACCGGATGAAAGAAGTACGACCGAATTACAATCCCCCTCAGGCCCGGGGGTTGAAGCTGCAGACCGGCTCCCACGAGGCCGTAGGCAAACAGGGTCCGGGGAAACCGCGTCGTGTAGATCGCCGATTCCACCGGCCTCAAGGATCCCTGTTTAAGATAGACAGATAGAAAAGGCGACACGGCGGAATAGATCCGGTAACTCCAGGCAATTTGACCGGTCAGATAGTAATTGAACTGATAAAGATTGTCGTTCCGGGCATCCTTTCTCAGATTGACCTTTGCCGAAAAAAGACGGGGCTTGCCGCCGCGGCTGAAGTACGTCTGGTTGGAAACATACCCCAGTTCCATCGTTCTGGCCGGGGAAACGCGGAAGGGAAACTCGTTGTTTGTGTAATTCTCGTAAAGGGGATGGGTGAGCTGGAACCAGACGATCCGTGAACCTCCGGACCTGACCCAGCTCCCCCGAAAGCGAAGACTGGCGATTCGTACACCCGATTTCGATCCCCCTTGCGACAGAAGTTCGGAGATACTGAAAAGGCTTCCCGCAAGGGAAGAGGTCATGAGAACACCCCGGGTCAACCACCGGTTCACACCCACCGAATATCCCAGCAGGGGCCCGTTGACTATGGTGTTGTCGGTGACCCAGCTGTCCCAGTCGTCCGATCCCCCTACCTGAATCTGAAACTGGGTCCGGTTTCTCGCGTCCGTGAAATCCAATCCATCGAAATCGGCAAAAGATCCGGCGGACCCCTGACTGTGAAATCCCTGCAACGTACAGCACGCCTGACCGCGGGGAAATGACCACGGCAGGAGGGCCGTGACAAGGACTAACATACTGGCGGAGAAACGGGCGTTCCGTTTAGCAAAAAGTCCGGTGAAACCCGTGTCATTACGGGCGGAATCGATACGGTGAACATCACAGCAGTCATTGCGAGCACATTCGCTGCGCTCAGCATAAACTCCGCGTGGCGATCTCATGGTCATTTCTATTCCGCGGACCATATTTCCGTATCGGGATAGAAGGCCGCCCAGGCGAACCAGTAGCTGATGAATGACTTCGGTATGTCGAGACTCTGACCCTGAAACTGGCCAGACACGGCCTCACCGAAAAGATTCCATTCGCTGCCCGATTCCCTGTCTTTAAGAACAATGTTTCCGTTGTCCATGTCGTACGTCACCAGATCAAATGTCCGGTCTGTCCGGTACGCCACGGCGAAGTTGTCCACCGCCGATCCCACGATGAGATACTTCTCGTTTCCCACCTCGTCGTGGATGACACTCACTGTGTCGAAGTCATCGATCACGTAGGCTTTGGATTCGTCATTGGCAAGAATGCCCAGCACCCTTTCCTTTGGATGGAGTCTTGAATCGAGAGTTCTCACAGGAAAATAAATGGAACGGTCGGTTCTGAAAGAGCCATACGGGTAGACCTGGTAGTTGCGGGAATAGCCGGTCCTGGAGGAGAGGACCAGGGTGCCGGGAAACATCGTCCGCCAGGTTTTCCACGTTGTCTCCACCATGCGGCCAAGGGGAAGCTCTTCACCCCGGAATTTCCCGGAGGCGGCCTTGAGAAACATCTGGGGCCAGAAGCTGTTGGACTCTTTGTCATACATGATCAGGTTGCTGTTGTAAAGCAACCCCGAGACCCCAAACCCCCGGTCGTCCGTCACGTGAATGGCACTGCCGGTAAGGGGACAGTAGGAAATGGAGTAATCCCCCATGTTCACCACTTCGTGCCAGTCCAGGATGGGGTGGGGAAAGGCGACAAGGGTGTCACCTGTCTTGATCCCGACGACCAGATCGCCGTCGTCCAGATACGCCAGTTCCGGGGCTCCCGGCTCGACCAGAGGGGGATCGGTCAGGTTAGGGATGCAATCCTGTCCCGGACAACCCCAACGGATGTAGGATTCATCAATCAGCCACGTTCCGGCTTTGGGGATGGGTTCCGGGCCCAGGTCCAGAACATAATCATCAGAACAGCCCCATAAGGCCACGAGTGCTGCGGCAGGGACCAACGGAAGGAATCCTCTCCTACTCACGCCAAGAGATTACTTATCGCGCGGGATCCCTTCTGTCAGTTGGATGACACTTGATCAACTCTATCCCTTATTTCAGGAGTACAAGTTTCTTCTGCAGAACGTACACGGGGCTCATTTCTGAAAAGAAACCCCGTGCCTCCATTCTTATGAAATAGACACCGGAGGGAACGCCCGTGGCGTTCCATTCTGTGGTGTGATGCCCCGGGTCAACGGCCCGGCCCACAATTGTTTCCACCTCCCTTCCCTTCAGATCATATACAATCAACCTGACGAACGCGCCCCGACCAAGGGAAAATCCAACGGTCGTTCTGGTATTAAAGGGATTGGGATAAGGGTCAAAAAGGGTGTACTGTGAAGGGAGTGTCCCGTTTTCATCAACGGTAAGCCCGTAGGGCGACTCATAGGCGCCCATGTCCGGGGCGTTTCCTTCGTATGCCGTGCTTTGCACGTTCACCAGGGTATCCGTCTGCCAGACAAAGAACGACGTCCCGGCATCGACGCAGGGGGACCCCTGCTGGAGATGGAAATCCCCGTTTCACCCCCGTGAATATCCGAATAAGCAACGGTGACGGAATTGGCTTCTCCTGAGGGCACAAAAAAGATTTCTTCCGGCGATTCGTTCCAGAGGATGGTATTTACCAACGTAGGGTTTGAGTTCAGCCAGCACCAGATCCCGCTGCCCGCTTCAGCCGTATTCCGGCTGATCGTGGTATTGGCTAATCTCGGACTGGAAGAAAGACAGTGAATCGCACCGCCCGATTTGGCTGTGTTCCCGGCTATGGTTACGTTCCTAAGAATGGGATCGGACCCCTCGCAAAACAGGCCGCGCCGTGATTGGCCTCATTCCCCCGAATGCTGACGTTCACCAAGGTTGGATCAGAATGGGTGCAAGCGACTCCGCCTCCAATGGCCTGTGCCGTGTTCCCACTGATGGTGACATCCTCTACGCTCGGATGGGATTCGAAACAGTATAGGCCTGCCCCTCCCGAAGCGTAATTCCCTGTGATGTTTAACCCTATCAATCTGGGATTTGAGGATAGATTGCACTGAATTCCTCCACCCCAGGAAGCCAGGCCGTTGGTGAGAGTAAATCCTGTTAGAACAGCCGTTGAATCCTCTCCATTCTCAAAGGTGACCACGCTGCCGCTGCTGTCGCCGTCGATGATGGTCCGGGAAACATAGGACGTATCGCCGGTCGTCAGATAGAGGCTGCCCACGATGATGTTCTTTCCCCTGAAGTTGATGTTTTCCACATACCGGCCTGTATCCACAAGGACGGTATCGCCATCACTGACTGCATCTATCCCGGCCTGAATGGTGGGCTGATTTTGAGGGACTCTGATGACGGCGGCCGCAGCAGACGAGTTCAACAGGATGAGTATCAGGGGCAAAAGGTGCAGTGGCCTATCCTCTGTCAGCAAACCGGGAATATCATCGTCATATTCTCAGGTAAAGAGCCGCACCCAAACTCGCGACGCCCATAATCCGGCGGTGATCACAGCTGCCACCCAGGTCATTCCCCGGGCCCACGGTGCTCCCTGGTCCCTTACATAGATGAGCCAGAATGCCCTGGCAAGCAGAGCCACACTCACCGGAAGCAGCAGCCAGCTGACCGTCGTCATCCAGAGTCGACCGGCCACAGTCCCCGTCACGGAGAAAAGTGACAGAGAAGCCGGGAGAATGCAGCACCAGGGAACCGACCCGAGCACGGAGGAGAATACCGCCAACGGACCGTGCTGAGATAATGTTTTCTCCATGAGTCCTGATTACTGGTCAAAACATATGAGACGATTCGTGTTTTCTCTCTGTTCCATCTAACCTTCCAGGAACCGGAGTACCGGCACGAGGCCGTAGGAAAAGAAAGCCCCCGTTCCGTAGATCCCCACGGAGCTCCAAAAAATGGATCTTGTCAAACGACCCGCTACCTCGCATCCTTCGCCCCCGGTGAGGGAACAGGCTATTCTACCCTTGGGCCGGAGGGTCAGCACGCCACTTATGACGATGAATACCCCCGCCACGAGGAATATCCAACCCTTGTACCGGGAAACGGGAACCAGCCAGGGGAGCGCGGTGATCAGCGCCCCCACTGCCGCACCCCCCGCTACAGCCGCGATGGCCGCCGGAAGGGCGCAACAAATCAGGGTTCCGGTAGAGGTGAACAGGGCAAGAAAACCGGCGGAACGTTGCTTCATGACACCGGTGCCTTTCCTTACTCTGCCTCCACGGCTTCAAAAGAGCCGAGCCTCGATATTGTCTTGATCAGCGTATCCGGGACAACTTTTCCCTTCTCCACAACGACTTCGGCGTCGCTATGCTCAAGGTCCACTGACACGGTCCGGACCCCCTCAATATCCCGGATAGCACTTTCAATGTTGAGAACGCAGTATTCGCACGTCATGCCTCGAATGTTCAGGTGGATTTTCTCGAGGGAGTCGGTGTCGATCTCTGCGTCCGGTGCGGGAAAGGATTCACGTTCAATCCCTTTCAGAGTAAATCCCGCCTCCTTGATTTTCTGCCCGACTGACCTTTCATCCACCCTCCCTTTTCCCCTGGAATAGAGGACAACCAGGCCCTGGTTGATACGGATATCGAGCGAGTCAACACCGTCCAACCGCTCCAGCTTCTTCTCCACGCCGTAGGCACAGAAGGAACACGCCATGCCGTCGACCCGGGCTGTCACCTTTTCGACCCACCCCCCTTCCTTTGACTGAGCAAAGACGAAGAGGGGGAACCCAAGGACCAGCAAGAGACGGCGGGTCAAGGTTACTGTCGCTTTCATTTCACACTCCTTCCCGTTTTGCCTGCCGGTCCGTCATTTGAGCGGAGGCATATGGATGTCGATAGCAAGAATAAACTCCCTTCCCGGGTTAGGCTGTGAACCGTTCAACCTTTCAAGAAGGGGGAGCTTGGCTCCGAGTTTCAGCATAACATTGCGGTAACTGAAGAGAATTCCCGGGGCAACCCCCAGGGTCAGACCGCCCGTATTCTGTTGCCGGATCCCTGCCTGGACGGTTTGACGGGCTGACCGGCCAAGGACCTCCACGAGAAAAACGGGGTCCGGATCGGTATACTCCAACTGCCACGGCCGGATGCCGTAGGCCACGTCAAAATTCATCACGTCCCCCCGGTTCAAATCATCGAGAGATCCATTCACCCGGTAACGGACACCCGCGAACGCATAGTGAACGCGTGACTCGTGTCCAAAGGAAACCCCAACAAAAAAGTCCGTCGTTCCGGACCCGAGGTTTTCGGCCCGGTTTCCACTGGGAAGCTTGGCACCCGTATGTACGGCAAACTGATCGCTGGCATTCAAGATGTCCCGCCGGATGAACCTGTATTTTCCGCGGATCACCACATCTCCCACCCCCGGCCGGCGAAAATCCGTCGAATAATGATAGGGCAAGGCCAAGGTGATAGCGACATCGGGGGTGAGACCGTAAAGGATTTCATAGTTGGTCGTCCAGCCTTCATCCCCACGTTCAAACTCAGACTCC